>JAISUZ010000066.1 GCA_031271785.1 Fibrobacter sp.
GCCCATTTGGATGTAGTTAAATTCCCATAAAAATCATCAAATAATTTGTTGATCATAATCCGTTGCCGTTCATTGATCAATGTATTTTTATGCGCTTCCCAAAAGGATGCTTTTTTCACAATATTCTGCAAACTGGCTTCGGTTTCCTGTAAAGCATGTTTTAAACAGTTCAAAAACCAAAGTAACCATTCCGTAATATCACCGCTGCTATACTGCACGGTTCGGAGCGTTTGATAGTAAGTATCCCGCTCTTGCTGAATTTGTTTTGATAAACTGTAAAACCTTTCGGAACTGTTTTCACTGCGAGCAAGTAACATATCCGATATAGCGCGTGCCATTCGCCCGTTACCATCATCAAAAGGATGAATAATAATAAACCAGAAATGGGCGATTGCCGCTTTCAAAACCGCGTCCATTACAATTTCTTCTTTATTCAGCCATGAAAGAAATTGATCCATTTCCGTTTTTACTTTCTTTGCTTCTATCGCTTCATAATGGACTTTTTCTTTTCCCATCCACCCTGAAACGACTTCCATTTCTGCCGTGCGATATTGAGCCACTTCAATTTTATGAAGTCCGCTGTAGCCTGTTGGAAATAAAGCCGCATGCCAACCAAATAAACGCTCTTCTGTAAGCGGTTTTTGAAAATTATGGGTCGCATCGAGCATCATTTCAACAATCCCCTCAATATTACGAGGAGAAGGAACAAGTCCGCCTGTGTTTATTCCTAAACGGCGGGCAATCGAAGAACGAACTTGCGCATAGTTTAATTTTTCTCCCTCGATTTCGGATGATTTAAGAATGTCAATGGTTAATGTTTCCAATATTTTTTCTTCTTTAGCCGGAAACCCTAATGAATGAATTTGTCCCAACATTTTACCTTGCAAAAGGCGAACTTCGCCAAGCGCTGCGCTTACCGTTGCATTTTGCCAATTGAAATGGGGCCAATCCTTATATTGATAGATGTATTTTTTCATGTCTTGCGGTAAATATAACCTTTATTCGCCGCAAAAATGCGGCAAATAATCGCTTTTTTCACCGCAAATACCTTAAATCAGAGTTGTGATGAGGATGTTGAATGTGATTTTAATATTTTTTGAGAAACCTTTAGGCTGGAAGCCGTTCCGGTTTGGAAAAACCAGGTAATGGTGCATACTTGTTGGATGCTGAAGCGAGTTCAGCATGACCCGGGTAACGTCAGTCTGAGAAGCATATAACGCGTGAAGCCGATAATGAGTTCTGCTTTTGACCCAATTTTGATCGGAGGTGCGGAGTGGCGAGGGGTTGTGCCGTTTGAAAAGATAATGCCTATTTGAACGTGGAAATGTTTAATCTATATGTTTTCATTGTTTGTATTTCTTCATTTCCTCTATCAATAAATTATACAACTTATCAAAGTTTTCCTGTAATATATTTGCGGAAATATTAATTGGCGAACCGAACATTTTGTAATTTATTTCCATTACTTTTCTTTTATGTGGACTTGTTACTTTGTTAATGTAATCCTGTGGATTTTTAACGATAAACGCCAAGAATTTTTGATTATTCACATTGCAAATTATGATTTCTTCGATGTCCGACCACAAAATAAATCCTGCCGAAAAGACGCTTGAATTGTCGATGATACCTTCCTTGTTTATAATTAATCCTGCTTTTTTATCCGAACGTTTACGGAATATGCTTACTGCACAAAATCCAAAGAGTAAGATAGATACAAGTCCTGTAATAGAAGTAATAGTCGGATTATACCAAGGAGTAATGAACATGGAAGGATTTATTAAAAAAAGTCCGCCAAGTATTACAAAAACAATAGAACAGAACAGAGCTAATGACATTTTCTTTTTGCTCAATGGAATTTCAATTTGTTCTGTTTGTGCCATATCGTTTTCTCTTGTGTTTCATTGTTGATATTTTACTGTATTATCCGCCGGTTGCTTACTATAATGTAATCTCTTTTTTATACCATATCAAAGAATGCCGTATTTTACATTCTTGAACTCAAAAAACTCACCGGTGATAGATTCCGGTGAGTCTGTTTATTTTCGAAGATTCGTTTTATTTCGGGAGGTTTACCGAGATATGAATGTCTTGGAGTTGTTCGAGTTCGACTTCGCTAGGGCTTTGGTCCATGGGGCTTGAGGCGCTTGTGTTTTTCGGGAATGCGATAAAGTCGCGGATAGAGTCGAAGCCTTCGAGGGTGGCGACAACGCGGTCGAGGCCGAAGGCAAGTCCGCCGTGCGGGGGAGCGCCGTATTTGAACGCATCCACAAAGAATCCGAATTTTTCGCGTACCTGTTCTTCGGTGAGTCCGAGCAGGCGGAACACTTTTTCCTGTACTTGCGGGTTGTGAATTCGTACGGAGCCGCCGCCGATTTCCACGCCGTTCAGTACAAGGTCATAAGCTTGTGCGTTACAGTTTTTGAGGTCCCCGGAGAGCATCGTTTCCAGGTGCTCGGGCATGGGGCTCGTGAACGGATGGTGCATGCTCATGTAGCGCCCTTCGGTTTCGCTGTATTCGAACATCGGGAAGTCGGTGATCCATACAAATTCACGCACGCTTGGGTCCATCAGGTTTTTGAGGCGCGCAATTTCAAGGCGGAGTTGTCCCATGGCGTTTGCCGCCATTTTTTCATTACCGGCGATAAAGAACATCATGTCGCCCGCTTCGGCGCCGGTGGCGTCGCGGAGCGCGTTCAGCTGTTCGGTGGTGAAAAATTTTCCGACTTGTGTTTCCACTTCGCCGCCTTCTTTCACGCGCATCCACACGAGGCCTTTGGAACCGTAACGCCCTACGTAAGCGGTTAAATCGTCGATTTGTTTGCGGGTAAAGTCCACGCAGCCTTTGGCGGCGATACCGCGTACCACGCCGCCCGAGGCGATTACGTTTTTGAACACGCCGAATTCCGAAGCGGCGGCGATGGAAGATACATCGCGGATTTCAAGGTCGAAGCGGAGGTCGGGTTTGTCGGAGCCGTATTTAAGCATGGCTTCGGCATATTTCATGCGGCGGATGGTTTTCGGCGGGGTGAAGCCCCAGACTTTTCCGATGACTTCCGTGACAAAACGGTCGAAGAGTTCGATGATATCGTCCTGTTCCACAAAAGACATTTCCACGTCGATTTGCGTAAATTCGGGTTGGCGGTCGGCGCGGAGGTCCTCGTCGCGGAAACATTTGGCGATTTGATAATAGCGGTCCATACCGGCGATCATCAAAAGTTGTTTGTATTGCTGCGGGCTTTGCGGCAATGCGTAAAATTTGCCCGGGTTCACGCGACTCGGCACCAGATAATCGCGGGCGCCTTCCGGCGTGCTTTTACAGAGAACCGGCGTTTCGATATCTTCGAAACCGTTGGCGTGGAAAAAGTCGTGCACTTCTTTGAGGAAACGGCTTTTTAAGATAAGGTTCTTTTGAATCCAGGGGCGGCGCAAATCCAAGTAGCGGTAACGCAGGCGAAGATCGTCGTTTTCCCGGCATTCTTCTTTGGGGTCGTTGATTGCAAGCGGCGGATTTTCCGAAGCGTTCAGAATGGTGAGCGCGTTGATTCTAACGTCGATCATTCCGGTGGAAAGTTTATCGTTTTGCATGCCTTCGGGGCGCGCTTGAACGGTTCCCGTGACGGTAATTACATATTCATTGCGGAGCGCTTCGGCCGTAGCATAAATTCCGGCATAGTATTTGGGGTCAAAAACGATTTGCGTTTTTCCGTATTTGTCGCGGAGATCCACGAAAATAACACCGCCCAAGTCCCGGCGGCGATCCACCCAGCCTGCGAGAGAAACTGTTTTACCTACATCTTCAAGGCGCAGTGCGCCGCAGTTATGCGTCCGTTTCATAAAAAAGAACTTCCTATCGGATAAATTTCGCGGGGAAAGATAGTAAAAAGCATTCAAGAGGGTGGGGGAGGCCTCCCCCTCGCTTCAGCCCGGGATCACCGCGGTTTCTTAACTTAAGTGCTTCGGACATAAAAATTAGGGACAAAGTGGCGATGAATTTGTCATGGCGAGAGCAGAGCCCGCGGCCATCCGGACTCTGTATTATTCCTTACCGGATCGCCGCACGCGTTCCGCGTTCGCGATCACATTATATGACCTTACGAACAAGGGGGGATGCGCAAAACCGGGCGCGGGTTCCGGCGACTGAAAGAAGCCGAATCAGAACCCGCGATTACCCCGGGTTGAAGCGAGGGGGACGTGCCCCCTCCTAAACAATTTTGCCTTTGTTTGTTCGGATTGAATGGGTGCGGAAACTTTCCTTTTTTTAATACTTCGATAATCCGGTTTCCCGAATTTTCAAATCCTTAGTCTTTGTATGAGGTTTCCGCCGTTCCATCGCCCTATACTTTTTTATATTCGAGGCTGATGAATTTATTTTTGAACGGCAATGCGGTGAAAGCGGAACAAGGTGTTACTTTGGATGCTTTTTTATGTTCTCATGATTTGAAGCGCGCGGGGATTGCCGTGGCTGTGAATGATGCTGTGGTTCCCCGTTCCCGGTGGGAATTTTCTGTTTTGAATGAAAGTGACCGGGTTCTCGTAATTGAAGTGGCGCAGGGTGGATAGATGGCGGAAGTTCTTCATAAATCGTTTATGAATTCCCGTAAGATTTTTGTTCCGGGAAAATTGCATCCGGAAATTCGCGTGGGCATGCGGGAGGTTTTGATTGAGGATCCGCAGAGCCCTGTGGTTCCCATTTACGATACGAGCGGCCCTTACAGCGATCCGGATACGGAGATCGATGTGCGGAAAGGAATTGCGCGTTTCCGGGAGTCCTGGATTTTAAAGCGCGGCGACTGTGATCTTTTAAATGAAATTTCTTCGGATTACGGGCGTTCCCGGCGGGAAAATTCGGAGCTTGCGCATTTGCGGTTTGCGGCGGAACACCGTCCGCTGCGCGCCAGGAAAGGCGCGCGCATTACTCAAATGGATTACGCGCAGCGAGGGATCATTACCGCGGAAATGGAATATGTGGCGATTCGGGAGAATCAGCGTTTGGACGAACTTTCCGGCGGCGCGGGTACGCCGATCACGCCTGAATTTGTCCGCAGCGAGATTGCTGCCGGCCGGGCGATTATCCCTGCAAACATTAACCATCCCGAATGCGAGCCGATGATTATCGGTACGAATTTTTTGGTAAAGATCAACGCCAACATCGGAAACTCCGCGATCACTTCGAGCATTGAAGAAGAGGTGGAAAAAATGGTGTGGGCGGTGCGCTGGGGCGCCGATACCGTGATGGATTTGAGCACTGGGAAAAATATTCACGAGACCAGAGAATGGATTATCCGCAACAGTCCGGTGCCGATCGGAACGGTGCCGATTTATCAGGCGCTCGAAAAGGTGAACGGTGTTGCAGAGAAATTAACTTGGGAACTTTTCCGCGATACGCTCATTGAGCAAGCGGAACAGGGCGTGGATTACTTTACGATTCACGCGGGGCTTTTGATTTCTCACATTCCGCTGACGGTTTCGCGCACCACGGGAATCGTTTCCCGCGGCGGAGCGATTCTGGCGCGCTGGTGCATGGTGCACCGGGAAGAGAATTTCCTTTATACGCATTTCCGGGAGATTTGTGAAATTCTCGCGGCTTACGATGTGGGGATTTCTCTCGGCGACGGTCTGCGCCCGGGCTGCATTGCCGACGCTAACGATGCGGCGCAATTTGCGGAACTGGATACGCTCGGAGAACTCGCGCTCATTGCTAAAGAGAACGGTGTTCAGGTGATTATTGAAGGTCCGGGGCACGTTCCGATGCATAAAATTCAAGAGAATATGGAACGGCAGGTGGAAAAATGCCACGGCGCTCCTTTTTATACGCTCGGGCCTCTCGTAACGGACATTGCGCCGGGGTATGATCACATTACTTCGGCGATCGGCGCTTCCATGATCGGCTGGTTCGGCACGGCAATGCTTTGTTACGTGACGCCGAAAGAGCATCTTGGACTCCCGAATAAAGAAGATGTGCGCGCCGGGGTGGTTACCTATAAGTTAGCGGCACACGCGGCCGATCTTGCCAAAGGGCATTTCGCTTCTCAGTTCCGCGATAACGCGCTTTCCCGCGCCCGTTTCGATTTCCGCTGGAACGATCAATTCGCGCTTTCGCTCGATCCGGAAAAGGCGATAGAATATCACGATGAAACGCTTCCCGGAAATCAATCCCGCCAGTCTCATTTCTGTTCCATGTGCGGCCCTTATTTCTGCTCTATGCGTATCACGCGCGCCGTGAGAGAATTTGCCGCTACCGGAAAACTTTCGGAATAAAAGGCGCCGTCTAAAATTTCTTTTTTATGAGATCTGCAATAACATATCGTATTGATTCGGTTCGTGCTTGCATGAAAGTTAGGGAAATAGGATATGAGAAATGGGATAAGAATACTGCCGCTGTCATCCCGCACTGGGTGCGAACAAATCGGCGGCGCACATTTCAATTTTTAGAGATGCCCTAAAATGGAACTTTTACTCGTTTCAAGCCCCGAAGATTTTGCGGGAGAGCACACCATGGTGGAGGCTCTTTTTGAAATGGGGCTCACGCGGTTTCACTTGCGGAAACCGCGGCATTCCGCAGCGATGCTCGAGCGCTGGGTTCTCGGTTTGAATCCGGATTTTCATTCGCAAATTGTGATTCACGGACACCCGGAAGTCGCGCGTGCCTTGAACCTGCTCGGGTTTCACATGAACGCCGCCTGGTTTGAAACGCATCCGGAACCGGACTCGCTTTTGCGGAGCGCTTCGGCGCATTCCTTGGAAGAACTCGGAAAACTTCCCGCCGATTTATCTTACGCGTGGATCAGCCCTGTGTTTGATTCCATCTCTAAAACGGATTATCCGTCGGCGTTTTCTTTAGAAGAACTTTCCGGTTTTCTTATCAAGCATCATGCGGAAAGTAAAGTTCCTGTTTATGCCTTGGGCGGGATTGATGAAGATAACTTAAAAGCGGTGGCGCAAGCCGGTTTTGACGGCGCGGTGGTTTTGGGGAGCGTTTGGAATCACATCAATCCGCTTCACGCCTGGAAACGCTTGGTGCGTGCCCGCGCCGTATTGCGTTAAAGTTTTTGCGGTAATTCTTTGTCGAGGAGAGGGTAAATGCGGTTGAGTTCCAGCAGCCCTCGAATGAAATCCGGATTCCCTTGAAAAAATCGAATGGATTCTACCGGCATGGCGGCATCGAAAGCGGGTTCGGTGGAGAGGTATTTTTTCCGCACGAGAGCCATAAACGAGTGTTTGTTGAAACGCACGCCGCTCATCATTTTTTGATGCGCCGCAAGAAAATCTTCGCTTGAGACAGAGCATTCTCCGCCGGCAGCATCTTTGTTTTTGGGAGCGGCTTCTATAAAAGCGGAAAGCAACAGTTGTTCGCCGGCGGAAAGGAGCGTTGCCGGGTACTCGTGTTGAGTCGCGCGCAAAAACAGGGTTTGGTACAAAAGAGAAATCACGTTGGGGTGCGGAACCCGGATTTGAGTTTGCACTATTTCAAACAATTGAAGCGCTGCGAGCGCCTTGATTAAGCGGAGCGATTGGGAATAACTCAATCCGTTAATTTGTTCGATTCCGGATAAAATAAGATTCAAATCCAGAGTTCGGTTTTCGGATTTTTGAAGATGGCGTTCCATTAAAAAGAGAGCGGCCGGCAGCGCGCGGAGAATTTGCGTTTGTTCTTCTCTTTCGCGGGCTTCCCGGTTTCTTTGGCTCAGGGTTTGGAGCACCGGGCGGAGCCATGCCGGATAACTTTCGAGCGTTTCATCGAACTCTTGGCGGTTGATCACCATCAACTCGGTTTCTTCGAGCGCTTGCAGAGTGTAAGGGTTCGGGAGCGTTTCAAAAAAAGAATGCTCGCCGATAATAGCGCCCGCGCCGATTTCTCCGAGGGAAACATTTTTTTCACCCTCGCGTTTCCGCATTTCAAGAGAACCGCTGCGAACGACATACATGGAGTCGCCCGGACTGCCTTCCGTAAAAAGAATCTCGTCTTCTTTGAGAATCATCGGAAAACTCCCCGGAATCCGGATTCCGCAAACACATTCAATAAATTCGGATTCGGAATGCGGATTAAGTTGAGCGATTCGGAGTACTCCGCGAGCCGGCGGGCGGTAATGCTCTGCAGTAAATCGCGGGTTTCTTCGGGAGAAACTTGCGTAAGCCAGGAATATTCGGCAAAGCAGAGTTCCGCATTCAGAGGCGCTTCTCCGCGGAGCGCTAAAAAACGAGCGAAACTTTGAAGCGGATTGGGGAGGAGCGGCACAGCAGGTTTTCCGGCGGCTCTGGTTTCGGCAGATATTTTCTTGATCACGGCGAGAAGCCAAACCGGAATATTTCTGAACAGCGTATAAATGTCTTCTTCCGAAACTACCGTTAAAACGGAATCCGTTACCGCGCGGATAGAGTAAGGCGCGGCTTCACCTTCGAGCAAGGAAAGCGTTCCTGTCAATGAACCGGCGCCGAGCGATAGAATCTTTTTTTCAACCCCGTATTTTTCCGAGAAAGCGGTCAGCTCTCCGGACTCGACCACAAGAAGTTCCCGCTTGATTTCACCCTCTTTTAAAACAAGAGAACCCGCCGGGACAAATCGCTTCTCCGGCGGGAGTTCTGATGCTAATATTTCACCGGAAGCCAATGCGAACTTCCTTTTTGAAAATTAGTCTTGACGTTCGAGAATGCGAGCCGCTTTACCGCGGAGATCACGCATGTAGAAAATACGCGCTTGACGTACTTTACCCGGACGGTCGATTTTGAAAGATTCGATGCGGGGGCTGTGAACCGGGAAAATACGTTCAACGGCAACGTTGCCGGACATTTTGCGCACGGTAAGCGTAGTGGAAATACCCGCGTTTTTCTTTTGGATGATAACGCCCTTGAACGGCTGAATGCGTTCTTTCGCGCCTTCGATCACTTTCACATTTACAGTGATGGTATCGCCGGTACGGAAGTCGGGCATATCGGACTTTTTGCTTTCATGATGAATTGTTTCAATGTTCAAAGACATATTCAAACCTCGTTAATTTTGGAGTCAAATTTAGTATTATTCCGCCACTTTTCGTAGATGTCGGGGCGTCTTTCTTTCGTTCTTTTTAAAGATTCGGCTTCCCGCCATGCCTGAATTTTGGCATGATGCCCCGAAAGCAGCACTTCGGGGACTTTTTTTCCGTTAAAAACTTCGGGCCGTGTGTAATTCGGCCACCCTAAAAGCCCTTTTGCAAAAGAATCGGTATCGGCGGAATCCGCATTGCCGAGGGCGCCTTCCATCAAACGCACCACCGCGTCGGTGACAAGCATCGCCGGAAGCTCGCCACCGCTCACCACAAAATCGCCGATGGAAATCTCAAGATCCACTTCGGTCTCGCGGATACGCTCGTCGATTCCCTTGTAATGCCCGCAGATAAACACCAGGTGCGATTCTTTGGAAAGCGTTTCCGCCATGGCATGGTTAAACGGCACACCGTCGGCCGCGAGGTAAATCACTTTACCGCCCGAAGCGCGAACGCCCGTACTTGCAATGGCCCTCGCGAGCGGCTCCGGCCGGAGCACCATGCCCGGTTCGCCGCCGTAAGGAACGTCATCCACTTGACCGTAATCGTTAATCGCGAAATCCCGCAGGTAAACGGTATTGAAATCAAGCAAACCCTTTGCCTGCGCGCGCGCCATAATAGACATCCGCATCGGCTGGAACATTTCCGGAAAAAGCGTGATGCAATCGACTTTCATGCACCCTTCTCCAGAAGTTCTTCAATGTAAGAAATCGAAACGGTCACGGCTCGTTTATCCGTATCAATCCCGAGAATACAATCATCGATCCAGGGGATCCAGATATTTCGGCCGTCTTGAAGCGCCACGGAAAACGCATTCACCGACGGAAATTCCTGAACGGATAAAACTTTCCCCACGGGGTCTCCGCCGGCGGCAATTACGGCAAACCCTTCGAGATCCGAAAAGTAATACTCGCCTTCGGGAGGGAGAATCCGTTCGGAAAGAGGAATTTGAATTTCCAGATTCACCAAAGGCGCAAGGGACTCGGGAGTCTCGTAACCCTTGAACTTGAAAACCCACAGATCTTCAAGGCGGCCCGCCGACTCGATTTGAAGTTCCGTTTCCCGGTTTTCCGGAAACACAAAAACGCGCTTCAACTGTTTGTAGCGGTTCAAATCGTGCGTGTAAGGCTTGCATTTAATCTGGCCCCGGACGCCGCGCGGCCGCATAAGGCAACCGATGGAAATAAGAGAATCTGCCATAAAAAAAGAAACCTCAGGCGGTGAACCTGAGGTTTAAATATTGAAAAATTAAGCTTCTTCCGCCGGAGTTTCTTTCGCTTTCTTTTCGGCTTCGGCGCGAGCCTTGGCTTTCGGTCCGAGCACTTTTTTCTTCGGCTTGTCCGGGCGCGGCACGGCAGTTTTGCCTTCGATAGAGCGGCCGGCTCTCACTTCGTGGAAAAGCTCCATAATGCCTTGCTTGCGGAGGAGCGAAGCGACAGTGTCCGACGGCTGTGCGCCGGAGGTGAGCCATTTCATCACCTTGTCCTGTTCAAAACGGATTTCCGGTTTTGCCAGGTTCGGGTTGTAGAAACCCACTTGTTCAATGAATTGACCGTCGCGGGATTTGCGGTTGTCCACCACGATAACGCGGTAGATCGGTTGGTGACGCTTGCCGAAGCGGGATAAACGAATAACGGTTGCCATAATAAACCTCTTTTTAGTTTGGCGGGGAATATAGAATAGTTTTCTTTATATGTAAAGGGCGGGTTTTAAAAAATATCCGTTGAATAAAGATAAATTAACATAAAATCGGCGTTTTTTGCGAAAATGGACTGAATATTAAATGTATCAAGCATAATTTTTTTTGCGAGACCCGCGTTTCGGCGGAAACTTCACACAGGGATAAAATGATTACAGGAGGGGGCACGTCCCCCTCGCTTCAACCCGGGGTAATCGCGGGTTCTGATTCGGCTCCTTTCAGTCGCCGGAACCCGCGCCCGGTTTTGCGCATCCCCCCTGTTCGTAAGGTCATGTAATGTAATGTCATCGCGAACGCGGAACGCGTGCGGCGATCCGGTAAGGAATACAAGTCCGGATGCCCCCAAGCGATGCACCCCCCTTAAAGGTATTCGGATTATGCCCGTATATACATTTCCTTATTGTCGATTTGTTAGGGTGACCGTTTCAGGATCCGTTCCCTTAACTCTCTACCTTTTCTTCTTCTTTTTCGGCGGCGTGTAGTTGGAACCAACCGTCCCGCCGTTTTGTTTATGCATCATGCCGCCCATTTTTTTAAACATCGCTTTCATTTCCTCAAATTGCTTGAGAACCTGATTCACGCGCTGGACGGTAGTGCCCGAACCCGAAGCGATGCGCTTCTTGCGGTTACCCTCAATAATGTTCGGCTTTTTCCGCTCTTTCGGAGTCATGGAACTCAGCACCGCCTCCACATAAACGAGTTCTTTTTCGTTTACCTGGTCGAGCGGGAGTTTATTAAGCCCCGGAATCATACCGAGAATATCCTTGATTTTTCCGAGTTTCTTAATGGTACGCAGTTGATTTAAAAAGTCATCGAGATCGAACGTATTATTCAGGATTTTTTTCTTCAAATCCTTCGCATCTTTCTCGTCGATCACCGCCTGCGCTTTTTCCACAAGGCTCACCACGTCGCCCATGCCGAGAATCCGGCTTGCCATACGGTCGGGGTGGAAAAGTTCTATTTCCGGGAGTTTTTCGCCGACGCCGACAAAACAAATCGGAACGCCCGTGATCTTTTTAATGGAAAGCGCGGCGCCGCCCCGGGTATCGCCGTCCATTTTGGAAAGGCAAACGCCGGTAAAGTTCAGCCGCTTAAAGAATGTTTCGGCAACGCTCACCGCCTCTTGCCCGATCATCGCATCGGCCACAAAAAGAATTTCCTGCGGCTTCACCGCATCGCGCGCCTGTTCGAGCTCCTGCATGAGCGTTTCATCAATCTGCAAACGCCCGGCGGTATCGTAAATTACCAGATCAAAACCGTTTTCCACCGCGTACCGGTGCCCGTTTTTGATAATCTCTACCGGGTTTCCGAGACCTTCCTCGTAAACGGGAATCCCGATGGATTTACCGAGAACCTGCAACTGCTTAATAGCAGCCGGCCGGTAAACGTCCGCTGCCACGAGGAGCGGTTTGCGCTTGCGCTTACTGCGCATGTAAAGCGCGATTTTCCCGGCAAACGTGGTTTTACCCGACCCTTGAAGCCCCACCATCATCACCCCAACCGGCGGCTCGCCGGAAAGTGACAATTCGTGGGTTTTTCCGCCCATAATCTCCACAAGCTCATCGTGAATAATCTTCACGATCTGCTGCCCCGGAGTCACCGAAAGCAACACTTCGCTCCCGAGAGCCTTTTCTTTAACGGATTTGACAAAATCGCGGGTCACGTTGAAATTCACGTCCGCTTCCAAAAAAGCACGGCGCACCTCGCGGAGAGATTCCGCCACGTTTTCTTCCGTAAGCTTGCCTTGTCCGCGCAGATTTTTAAGGGTTGATTCGAGAGAGTCGGTCAGTTGTGAAAACATAATCGCGAAATTTAATAAATGAAAAGAGCCAGAGACGCGATTTCTTACTAAATTGGTGCCAAAGTTCACCAAAAGAGGATTTTCATGAATTATTTCAACACGCTCCCTCTTCGCGTTCAGCTCGAGGAATTAGGTCATTGCCGCTTTATGGAGGCTTCGGAATTTTCCCGCGGCGTCGAAGCATTGAAAGGAAAGAAAATTGTATTTATCGGCTGCGGCGCGCAAGGTTTACATCAGGGCTTAAACCTCCGCGACAGCGGGCTTGACGTGTCTTACACGCTTCGCAAAGAAGCCATCGAAGAAAAACGCGCCTCTTGGAAAAACGCAACGGATAACGGATTTAAAGTCGGCACTTACGAAGAAATGCTCCCGACGGCAGACCTCGTGTGTAACCTCACGCCGGACAAGCAGCACCACAATGTGATTCCCGCCATTATGCCTTTAATGAAAAAGGGCGCCGTGCTTTCTTACAGCCACGGATTCAACCTCATTGAAGAAGGTCAGCAGATCCGCGCCGATATTACCGTGATTATGGTTGCTCCGAAAGGCCCCGGTTCCGAAGTGCGCGCCGAATACGTTCGCGGGTTCGGTATGCCGAGCTTGATTGCCGTACAGAGCACCAACGACCCCGAAGGAAAGGGCTGGGAATACGCAAAGGCTTATGCGGCAGGGCTTGGTTCCGATCGCGCCGGCGTTCTCGAAAGTTCCTTTATCGCCGAAGTCAAATCGGATTTGATGGGCGAACAAACCATTCTTTGCGGCATGCTTCAAACCGGAACCCTCCTTTGCTTTGATAAAATGCTCGAATTCGGATTGGATGCCTCTTATGCCTCGAAACTCCTTCAGTACGGCTGGGAAACCATTTCCGAAGCGTTGAAACACGGCGGTATCACGAACATGATGGATCGCCTTTCCAATCCGGCGAAAATGCGCGCGTTCGAACTGGCGGCGGAACTCAAAAAAATCATGCGCCCGCTTTACCAAAAGCACCAGGATGATATTATCTCCGGCAAGTTCTCCTCAACCATGATGGCAGACTGGGAAAACGGCGACAAAGATCTTTTAACCTGGCGCGAAGAAACCGGCAGGACAAAGTTTGAAAAAACTCCGGCCGGCGACATGGTGATCTCCGAACAGGAATATTTCGATAACGGCGTACTTATGGTCGCGATGATCAAAGCCGGTGTGGAACTCGCGTTTGAAACCATGGTTTCCGCGGGCATTAAAGACGAAAGCGCCTACTACGAATCTCTCCACGAAACGCCGCTCATTGCAAACCTCATTGCGCGTAAAAAACTTTACGAAATGAACCGCGTTATCAGCGATACCGCCGAATACGGCTGTTACCTGTTTGCGAACGCCTGCGTGCCGCTCCTTCAAGACTTTATGAAGACGGTCGCCAAAGAAGACATCGGCTCCGCTTTCGGCGCCGAACGTTCTGCGGCAGTGGATAACGAATGCTTGATCGAAGTCAATCGCCAAATCCGCAAGCACCCGGTAGAAACCATCGGCGCCTGGCTCCGCTCCAAAATGCACGGCATGAAAAAAATCGTCTAAACAAACTTTAGCGTTTATACAAAAAACACTTCTTCAAAAAATGAAGAAGTGTTTTTTGTTGGGGTGACGATGGAGAAAAAGACAACCGAAGTTTTTCAGGTTTCTTCTTCGCCGCGGAGCATGATCACTTTCCCGGTGCGGATATATTCCACGATTTTGAACTTTTGGCAAAGCGCTTTCATCGCGTCGATTTTATCCGTGTTGCCGGTGATTTGAATGATCATCGAATTTTCCGTCATGTCAATAGTGTTTGCTTTGAAATGTTCCACGAGCTGGAGGATTTCCGCGCGCTGGTCGAGTTCGTAGCGCACTTTGATGAGCGCGAGTTCTTTTTCCACAACGCTCATGTCGGTGTGATCTTTCGCGTGAATCACGTCGATCAGCTTTTCGAGTTGCTTGATAATCTGGATCAGAATTTCCGGGTTGCCGCGGGCGACAATGCTGATGCGGCTGAAATTCGGATTCAGCGTGGGCGATACCACAAGAGAGTCGATGTTGTAACCGCGGCGGGAAAATACAAGAGCGATACGCACGAGAACGCCGGGGCGGTTCGCGACGAGTAAACTGAGGGAATGAGCGGTTTCTTGCATATCAGGTGCTCCCTGTGGGTTTTTCAAGTTGAGTTTTGGGCGGTTCCGTGATCATCGAAGAAATGGGCGCGCCGGCCGGGATCATCGGGAATACGTTGTCTTCTTTTTCGCATTCGCAATGAATCAAAATCGGTCCGTCGTTATAGGCGAGCGCTTTTTGAATCATACGTTCGGCGTCGGCGCTGCGGCGAATGCGGAGCCCCGGGATTCCGTAAGATTCGGCGAGCTTCACAAAGTCCGGATTGCCTTCCATGTTCACGCCGGAGTAGCGTTTGTCATAAAAGAGGTCTTGCCATTGGCGCACCATGCCGAGGAATTTGTTATCGAGAACAAATATCTTGACAGGCAGTTTGTGAATGGCGGCGGTCGCGAGTTCGGAGAGCGTCATTTGGAACCCGCCGTCGCCCACAAAGCAGCACACCGGCCAGTCGGTGGTATTGCCGAAAGCAGCCCCGATCGCTGCCGGGAATCCAAAGCCCATAGTGCCGGCGCCGCCCGAGTTATGCAGTTGCCGCGGGTAGTCGGCGCCGAAGAACTGCGCCGTCCACATTTGATGCTGCCCCACGTCCACCGTCACCACGGCTTTCCCTTTGGTTTGTTTATACACCGTGTGGATCACGTGCTGCATGCGGAGTCCGCCCTGTTTGGGGTAGGTGAGCGGGTAGCGTTTTTTCCAGGTTTGAACGGTTTTGATCCAATCTTCGGTGTCGAGTTTCGAGACCATCGGGAGGAGTTGCTCAAGCACGAGTTTGGCATCGCCGCACATAAATACATGAGGTTGAAGCACTTTGCCTTCTTCGGCCGGGTCAATATCGATATGGAGACGCACGGCATCTTTACAGAATTCATCGAGTTTTCCGGTGATGCGGTCGTCCCAGCGGGAGCCGATACTCATTATTAAATCGCAGTCGAGAACCGCTTTGTTCGCATAAACCGTGCCGTGCATGCCGAGCATGCCGAGGGAAAGCGGATGCGTGGCAGGGAAAGTGCCGAGCCCGAGGAGTGTGGAAGTCACGGGAGCGTTTAACTTTTCGGCAAGTTCCTTAACCCATTTTCCGGCACCCGAAATCATGGCGCCGTGCCCCGCGAGGAGGAGCGGTTTTTTTGATTTTTTAATGTATTCCGCAGCTTGTTTCACCGCTTCTTCGTCGGCGTAAGTCGGAATAGTGTAGCCCGGCAAGTCCATTTTGTCGATAAACGGCGCCGTGCAGGGGCCGGCGAGAATGTCTTTGGGGAGGTCAATGAGCACAGGGCCCGGCCGGCCGGTTTGCGCAATATGGAATGCTTCTTTCATTACGCGGGTGAGGTCGTTTGTGTTTTTCACCAAGTAAGAGTGCTTCACAATAGGGAAGGTCATGCCGCAGGTATCGCATTCCTGAAACGCATCTTTTCCGAGATTCGGGGTGGTGGTTTGCGCGGTGAGGATAATCAGCGGAACGGAATCCATCATGGCGGTATAAATGCCGGTGAACGTATTGGTGGCTCCGGGGCCGCTCGTGACGAGGGCAACTCCCACTTTTCCTGTTTCGCGGGCATAACCGTCGGCCATGTGGGTTGCGCCTTGTTCGTGGCGGGAAAGGATCATGCGGATGTTGGTATCTAAAATAGCATCGAACATGGGGATGGCGGATCCGCCCGGATAACCGAAAATAGTATCAACACCTTCTCTTTTGAGGCATTCGATTACTATTTGAGCGCCGCTTAACGCGTGATTAGTCATGATAATAGTTCCATATTTGAGTAAAAACAGGATAAATATAGGATAAAAGCATCTCAACGACAATGCATAACTCTGAAAAACTGATATTTTTGTGGGTATTTTTGCATGATTTTTTGTTTTATTGCCTAAATATTGTTATTTCATTGCATTAGTTTGTGTGTAATCTATGAATTTTGTTTTAAAATCGAGACTTTTTGACAATGTTGTGATTTTTGTTTTAGATCTTTGAAAATAAATAAAATGATATTAACTTTTCCTGCTCTTTAATACGAAAAAACAGAAATTGAGGAGCAAAATTCAACAATGATTTGCTAAGAGGGGTTTTATGGGGAATGATACTGTTTTTCCGAGGGAAAAATTGAAGAATTTAGGGGTTGAAGAGCTTTCCGTTTGTGATTTGCTGGCGTTGATCCTCGGGAGGGGAACGGCACAAAAGAATGTTTTTGCCTTGGCGTTGGAACTTGAATATTACCTCGCTTCCTGTAAGCAGGTGCCGGGTATCAGCGATCTGATGGGGATCAAAGGGCTTGGTTATGCGAAAGCGGCGCAAATTACGGCGTGTCTTGAATTTTCCCGCCGTTTTTTACTGGCTCAAAATGTCAAATCGGTGAAAACGCCGGAAGAACTGATTCCTCACCTCGCTTTTCTGAAGTATGAAAAACAGGAAACTTTTGTCGCTATTACCCTTTCTTCGGCGAATTCCATTTTGAAAATTCACAATCTTACCGTCGGACTTGTAAATCAAACTCAAATACACCCAAGAGAAGCTTTTGTTAAAGCGATCGAAGACCGCGCGGTGGCGGTGGTTTTTGCGCATAATCATCCGTCCGGCAATTTGCAGCCAAGCCGCGCCGATGAGGAAATGACCGGTCAATTATGTCAGTCCGGAAGAATTTTGGGGATCGAAGTTTTGGATCATTTGATTATCGGAGCTAGCGGTTTTTGCAGTTTAAGGAGAATAAATCCGGCTTTATTTGCTTAAAATGGGGAATGGGTCAAATTAAAGCGCATTTTGTCGGAAAATGTTTGACTTCTCCCGTTAAAAATCTAATTTTGGAAAAGTTATTTTTACAGCGTTTTGTAAAACGGAGATTATATGAGTAAATGGATATTGCCATTATTCTTGGCGCTTTCGGTAAGCGCTATGGCTACACTCAATAAAGAGGGCTTAAAGGGTATCAATAAAACCCAGTCGGCTCAAAGCATGGGGCATTCTAACCTTGCGATTTCGATCCTTGGGGATATCACCAACGATAACCGCGTGGTGAACGGGTATTTGGACCAAACCAATTTGGATCTTTCTCATTCCTATGCGGAGGTCAACGAATTTTGGGGTGTGAACGCCTATTTGGCTATCGGGCTTGGGATTTGGCATTACTTTGATTTCAGTATTATGCTTCCGATCTATTATGAAGATTTTTCCGTGAAGTATATCAACGGACCGACCGAAGTAAGCGGACTCCAAAATTCGGGACAAGGGAATATACGCCCCACGCTTAAAATCCGGATTCCGCTCCCGGAAGACCAGATTTTTGATGCCGCTTTCGTTATCGGCGGTGATTTCGGTACTTCCGCTCCGAATAAAAATAAAGGGCTTTGGATGCGCGAGCCCGAATTTGTGGATAAAAATACGCGTCAGGTGCAGGCGTTCGGTTTTCAGGAAACCACGATCCGCGCCAAACTCGCGGCTACGGTTGATTTTGGCAAAATGGATAACGGCGTTCCGTTTCAGTTCCATTTGAACGGCGGTTATCGTCACCAGTATGACGCTCCGCAATACAACGATATTTACAGTTTCAGCGCCGCCGCCGAATGGCAGCCGCTTCCGGTGCTTTCTCTCTTTGCCGAATATTATGTGGATTTTATGCCTGAAATTGCAAGCGAGACTCTCGGGAATCAAGTGCTTGATTTAAACGAAGTATCTGCCGGTCTTGTATTCCATTTGCCGGCCGGTCTTGATCTCCATGCCGGTATGCACATTTACCTCGGCACGGATGATCTTTATCTGACGAATCTTCAAACGCTTGAAAACGAATCGCGTCTGATTACTTACAGCGGTCGCGTGAATCCCGGATTTTACGGGTACGGCGGTATCACCTGGTCGATGTTCCTGATTCCGCTGGACAAAGACGGCGACGGCGTGAAAGACAGCGATGATCAATGCCCGGATGAATACGGTTCGGTTCAAAACTCCGGTTGCCCGTGGGCTAATCCGGATATTGACGAAGACGGTATCTGCGATGCCTGGGTAGCGGAAAAAGGTCTTTTCGGTGAATTTGCCGATATTTGCGATGGTATTGATAAATGCCCGAACGAAGCCGGCGACGGTGACGACGGCTGTCCGTTGGATAATCCGGATGTGGACGGCGACCGCGTTTGCGATGCCTGGGTTTCTCAGAAAAACATGACTTCTTACTTTGCGGATGTTTGCTCCGGTGTGGATAACTGCCCGGCTCAGAAAGGTCCCGAATCGAACTTCGGCTGCCCGGATGACAATCCGGATGCCGATGGCGACGGACTTTGCGATCCGTGGGTTTCTCAGAAGAACCGTTTGAAAGATTTCGCCAATGTTTGTAAGAGTTACGACGAATGCCCAGGCGAAGCCGGTCCTGTGGCGAACAAAGGCTGTCCTTGGCCTGACCCGGATACCGACGGCGACGGCATTTGCGATACATGGGTGACGGAAAAGAAAATGGGTTACTTCTTTGAAACCACAAAAGAACCGGGTGTGAAACACTGTAAAGGTTTGGACAAGTGTCAGTACGAATACGGCGTGGCCGATAACGACGGTTGTCCGATGGAAAACCCGGATTCGGATGCCGACGGTATCTGTGATGCCTGGGTTTCTCAGAAGGGTATGCAGGAACGTTTCGATGATATTTGTACCGGCATTGACCGTTGCCCGGCAGAACCGGGTTTAGCAGCGGCGCAAGGCTGCCCGATGGACAATCCGGATATTGATGCCGACAGCGTTTGTGCGCCTTGGGTCGCTGAAAAAGGAATGTTCGAAGCCTTTAAGGATATTTGTTCGGGAATCGACAAATGCCCGAGTGAAGCCGGCGATCCTTCTAACGACGGCTGCCCGATGGATAATCCGGATACCGATGCCGACGGCGTTTGCGACCCGTGGGTCACTCAAAAGAAGATGCTCAACCGCTTTAAGGATATTTGCGTGAATATGGATAGATGTCCGTTTGACCCGGGTTCCGTAGAAGGTAACGGCTGTCCGGCTCCGGTGATCGAAGAAAATGTGAAGCTCGAAGGCGTAACTTTCAAGAGCGGAAGCTCGGTTCTTGAACCGAATGCGAAGAAAGTGCTGAAAGATGTTGCCGAACAGCTTCTCGCACCGGAAAACAAGAATGTCCATATCGAAATTCACGGACATACCGATAACGTGGGCAAGAAAGCCAAGAACAAAAAGCTTTCTCTGGACCGCGCTCAATCGGTGGTGAATTACCTTGCTTCTCAAGGGGTTCCGAAGAGCCGCATGGAAGCATTCGGACACGGCGATGAAGAACCGGTAGCCGATAACGCAACGAAGGAAGGTAAGGAACAAAACCGCCGCATTGAAATGCACCGCGTGGATTAAGAAGTTCTTATGAATGTGAAAATCCCGCTCGAAAGAGCGGGATTTTTTGTATGCCGTTACCTGGTTGGGGGCGGTCCCCCCTCGCTCCAACCGGCGAATTTCGCAGAACCTTCACCGGCTCCCACTGGTCGCCGGGTTCTGCGCGTCGTTTTGCGCTACCCCGAAGGTATGATCTTCGGGCATAAAAAACGGGGGATAGGGGATAGAAACAAACTACCATCATCTCATGCCATGAGACCTCAGTCAGGGTAATCGCGAGGACAGGCTCTGTACGCGGAGACAGAGGTGTTTTTCATATCCGAATAACCTGTATTCTGTGGCAGGGATGCGACCCGGACGGGCGGAGACGCGTTCGCGGCTCCGTTTTTGGCGGGGGCTCTTGCGCTCTATAGTGAAAACCAAATGGATCAGGATGGCGAGAGTGAGCGCAAGGTGGGTGCCGCCCCAAAAATGCAAGCCCGGTCCCGGAATGAAATGGAGGGAGCCACCCTATTTTAAGTAATCCGCTAAGCAAACAGGAGCGAACGCCAATACTTTTTTTACTGAGATACGGGTGTATTGCGTATCCGTTGAGTTAAAGAGATGTTTCCCTAAACCGCATTTTCCATAAAGTATTGCTGGCTTGATTTTCCGGGTTCTTTGAGCCTTATGTATTTTCCGGAAGCGGTAAGGTAACTTGCTTTTTCGTTATCGGCAAGCATGATTTCCAACATTTTGTTTATTTTTCCGCGAATGAGCGGGCTGTTGATAGGGGCTGCAATTTCGACTCGTTTGGATACGTTTCTTGTCATTAAGTCGGCGCTGGAAATATAAATTTCCGGATTTTCCACGCCGAAACTGTAAACGCGGCTGTGTTCCAAAAAGCGCCCGATAATGCTTTTTACCATGATATTTTCGGTTTTTCCGGAAACGCCCGGCAACAGGCAGCAGATTCCTCTTACAATCAGCTGAATTTTTACGCCGGCCGTGGATGCATTAATAAATTCCTTAATAAAATCCATATCGGTTAAGCTGTTCATTTTGCATACGATTCCGGCCGGTTTTCCCAATTTGGCAAGCGCGATCTGTTCTCTTATTTTTTGTAAGAGTCCTTCTTTTAAGGTAATGGGGGCGAGCAGGAGTTGAGAACAGTTTACATTCACTTCACCCATAGAGAGCGCGCGGAAAAAGTTTGCCGCATCGGTGCCTATTTTGGGGTCTGCCGTAATGACATTTAAATCGGTATATAAACGGGATGTTCCCTCGTTGTAGTTTCCTGTGCCGAGATGCGTAATGTAAGAGATTTTCTCTTCGTTTTTTAAGACGATGAGTGCGATTTTAGAATGGACTTTGTAATTTCCTACGCCGTAAACGACGGTACAACCCGCATCTTTTAAAATTTCTGCAAAGTGTAAATTATTTTCTTCATCAAAGCGGGCGGCGAGTTCGATAATGACGGTTACGTCTTTGCCGTTGCGGCTCGCGCGGCGCAAGGCTTCCACTACTCGGGATTGTTTGTCCAAACGGTAAATGGTGATTTTAATGGAAACGACTCGTTTGTCCGTACTCGCGCTGTCTAACAAATCTAAAAAGGTATCCATGCTGTCGAACGGATAAGACAAAAATATATCCCGTTCGAAAATGCTTTTGATTATGGAGTTTGGTTTGGAAAGCGGAACATTTCGGCCTGTAAAAGGAACGTATTTAAGAAGCGGAACTCTTTCCGCCGGTAAATATTTATCTAACGAGAATAAGAATTTGTAATCAAAAAAGTATTGTACCTCAAAACATTGATGCGGGGCGATTTCCAAATGCTTGCATAAAAAATCTTTAATGGCTTTACAGTCGTTATAAAGTTCCAAACGCACCGTTTGTAATTTTTTACGGGCATCTACTTTTCCTTTTAATACTTTGGAAAAATCAAATTCCGATTCATAGTCGATACTGTAGGCTTCGGTGTCCACATCGGCGTTGCGGGTTAACCGTACCAGCGTTTTACTTAATACTTTGTAATTGTTAAAGACAGTGTCGGCGTAATGGAATATTAAATGCTCGGCTGTCATGAGTTTGGTGTTTTTTGCCGATTGGTCTGTGATAAGCCTGTCGTATTTATCGGGAACAGGTACTATGCCGAAAAAGTTTTTATTCCCGCGTTCCAAGTGGAGCACCACATACATTTTAAGATTTTCCAAATGAATGAGCGGGTGTTTGTTATCGAGAATAATGGGGTTGAGCAGAGGAAGCATGGTGTTTTGAAAATATTTTTCAAATCGTTTTCCTGTAATTTTTGTTCTTTGCGAAAGGTTATTGAGAATGATCCCTTCGGTTTTAAGTTCTGCTAAAAGACTTTTGGCCACGCTCGCTCTTTGGTGATACAGCGTGGCGGTGTGCTTATAAATTAATTCTAATTGTTTTGTCGGCGTGAGTCCTGTTTTATTTTCTCTGTCTTCGGGGTGTAAGGCAAGTCCGTTCAGCAAACTGCCTACGCGCACCATGAAAAATTCATCGAGATTGCTTGTGAAAATAGAAATAAACTTGCATTTTTCCAGCAATGGATTCGTGGGGCAGGTGGCTTCTTCCAAAACCCGTTCATTGAATTGAAGCCAGGAATATTCACGGTTGATAAATGCTTTTTTGATGAAGTTTTTCATATGAATTCCTTTTATTCGCCGAATGAAATTCCGGTATCTTTTGCCATACGAATCATTTCATGATTGAGTGAAACCGATTTTGCTTTTCCTGCAATACTTGCTAAACTGTTGTAAGTCATTTTTCCGTTGTTAAGGGCTACGGTCACGCCGTATTTGCGCCCTTTGGCAAGTTCGGCGGCAAACGAACCCATTTGCATACAAATGACACGGTCATACGCATTAGGGGAACCGCCCCGCTGAATGTATCCCGGTACCGTGACTCTGGTCTCTACGCCCAATTTTTCTTCAATGGCTTTTGCGATTTTGTTGGAGGCGGTCATTTTAATGTTTTCGATACGCTTTTGCATGCGATTTTTTTGAGCGAATAATGCGTCTTCTTTGTCGATCGCGCCTTCTGCTGCGACTATAATACAATACCCTTTTTGCTTTTTTGCAAGTTTCGCCGCGTTAATGACACTTTCAATGTTGTAGGGAATTTCCGGAATTAAAATCACATCGGCAGAGCTTGCAATACCGGCGTAAAGAGCGAGCCAACCCACTTTATTTCCCATAATTTCTACAAGCATAATACGCCCGTGGCTTGCCGCTGTGGTTTCTACTCTGTCTATGCATTCGGTGGCGACACTCACGGCGGTATGAAATCCGAAAGTAAAATCGGTGCCGAAAACATCGTTATCGATGGTTTTGGGTAAAGCGATAATGTTCAAGCCTTCGCTTGCCAGAAAGGCGGCGGTTTTATGAGTCCCCTGACCGCCTAAAATAATCAGAACATCAAGACCCATTTTCTTATAATTTTCTTTCATTCTGGCGGCTTTATCGTTTTCATTTTTTTGAATAATTTTCTTGTAAGATTGCCGGGAAGTTCCTAAAATGGTGCCGCCGAGTTTTAAAATATCATAAAATTCTTCCGGTTTTAATACTTTGTATTCACCGCTGATCAGTCCGCCGTAACCGTTCGCAATTCCGTAAATTTCGACTTTTGAATTTGATAAAGTAATTGTTTTTACAAACCCTTGCATCACGGCGTTTAAGCCCGCGCAATCGCCGCCGCTTGTTAAAATTCCAATTTTCATAGTTCATTTTTTAGTTTTAAATTGTGAAAGTCAAGCTTAATTTAACTAATACGTATCTTATAAATAGAGTGGTTCTGTTTTTAGAAATAAAGTTCTAAAAATTTTACGGAGGGTATATTCGGATTTTACACAAACTTCTAAATACGGAAAAGAGGTACCTAAAAAATGAGATGTAAAGATTTCGGATTCACCTCAACAAATAAATTAAATCCAATAAAAAACTCCGGTCATTTGACCGGAGTTTTTTTGTAATAAACAAATTTCTTGAAATATTACCGGGAGTAGTATTCCACCACGAGTTGTTCTTCGAGCTTAACCGGAATTTGTTCGCGGAGCGGATTCGAAACGAGAGTTCCTTCCATTTTGGTTTTATCGACGGACAAATATTGCGGAGCTTCCGGCGCGCTGTCGAGAGCTTCTTTAATTTGAACGTGATTCTTGGAACGTTCGCGAAGAGCGATTACATCGCCTGCTTTGATCAAACGGCTCGGGCTGAAACTGCGAACGCCGTTTACGGAAAAGTGACCGTGCGCCACATATTGACGGGCGGCGAAAATGGTGCGGGCAAAACCCATGCGATACACTAACGCATCCAAACGGGTTTCCAGGAGAATCATCAGGTTATCTCCGGCAGAACCGTTGCGGCGGTTGGCTTCTTTATAAGCCTTTTGCATTTGGGCTTCGGAAATGTTGTAAGTGAAGCGCAGACGTTGTTTTTCCACCAACTGTTGTTTATAAACGGATGCGGATTTTTTGCGGTTCAAACCGTGCTGTCCGGGAGGGAAATTACGGCGGTCGAGAACTTTTTGTGTTTTGGGAGTGGTAGCGAGTCCGAGAGAACGGGCTACTTTCGCTTTTGCACCGCGAAAAGATGACATATTTTAACCTCGAAAGGAAGCTCTTTAGTTGAAATTATACAGTGGCAGAGCTTGGCTCACCGGATAATGAACCCCAATTTTAGTAAAAACCGGAGAATAATTCAACGATTACCGAGGATTCACCCAAGAAAAACCTATTTTTGGGGCGCATGATCTCCCATTTTTTACGAATAACCCTTATTTTTTTTGTTTTTGGCGCATTCGCGGGTGAAACTTGCGTAGATGGCCTGAAAATTGCCGGGATTCGTTTGGAGGGGCTTGAGGTCACGCGGGAACGCGTTGTTCAGCGGGAACTGATCCACCGGGTATCCGGAAATTTCTCTGCCGAAACGTGGAACCAGGAAAAACGCCGCCTCGAAGGCCTCGACCTGTTCGCGCACCTTGAACTCACTTGTACCGCAAGTGATTCGGGGCAAGTTCTGCATTACCGTTTTTCCGAACTTTTTTATTTGATCCCCTCGCCGTCCACCAAAAAAACCGATCAGGACGGCTGGATGCTCGGGCTCGCGCTCGCTCATTTAAATATTGCCGGGGAAGATATTCGCGCGGAAATTCAATACCGCACTTCGGTGAACCCGTGGATGGAAGCGAACGAGTTTGCGTTTTATGCGGAGGTTCCCTGGCTTTTCGATACGGACATGAGTACTTCTCTCGACTTGGTGCGCACCGACAGTTGGGATAACCTGCGGGATTATCAGGAAAAATCGTGGCTTGCGCGCCTCGGATTCAAAAAAGGCATTTCGAAATCCGTCTTCGGGCTTGCCGGCGCATCGTATCGTTATTTGGAAAACTTCGGTTATATTCCGGATGGTTCGCTCGGCATTCTCTTTGATAACCGCGATGCGGCGCTCGACCCGCGCCGCGGATTTTATTCGGAATGGCGCTTTTCGCAGTTCGGCGGTATTCCCGGGAGCGACGAAAATTACCGGGAGTATCTCACGGATCAGCGGCTTTATTTCTCTTTTCCGCGCTTGATCTCCGCGGTTTCTTTGCTCGGGCGTTACCGGCCGGGGAATCAAAAATTTTACGATCGCCTGCATCAGGGCGGGGCAAACACCTTGCGCGGCTTTGACCCGGATTCTTCGATTCACGGCAAGCACGAAATATTGTGGAACGCCGAAGAACGCATTGTGCTGTTGGAACGCCGCCCGTTTTCGATATTCGGAGCAAGTTTTTTCTGGGGAATTCAGGCGGTAGTCGGCATGGACGGCTCCTTTTTATGGAATGCCCGAGAGTTACCCGCTTGGGAAAATTACCGCAGCTCCGTTTACGGAGGAATTCACATTTTGATTCCCGCCCTTTCGCGCATCCGCGTTGAAGTCGGTTACAGCCCGGATGTCGGAGAACCGAAAATCACCGTCGGGTTATTTGAAAAAGTCGATACGCAGCGCTGGTTTTCGCGGTAACTGTTGAAATTTGTTTTTATGGGTGGCTCCCTCCATTGTATTCCGGGACCGGGCTCGCATTTTCGTGGCAACAAGTTGCCTGCAAAAACGGAGCCGCGAACGCGTCTCCGCCCGTACGGGTCGCATCCCTGCCACATTAAGGTAATGTGTTTCCGAGTAATTCCAACTGCAATTTTTGGATTTCGGTACAGGCTTTTTCTCCGAGGTCCAGAAGCGCGTTCAAATCGTTTCTGCTGAAGGCCGCGTGTTCTCCCGTGCCTTGAATTTCGATAAACGATTTGGCGTCTTGCATCACGAGATTCATATCCACATCGGCGGCGGAATCTTCTTCGTAACAAAGGTCGAGGCACGGCGTGCCTTGAACGATGCCCACGGAAATCGCGGTGATGGTATGCTTTAAAATATTTTGCGTGATGCCGAGCTGCGGTTTGATTTTTTGAAGAGCGAGCCCGAGAGCCACGAACCCGCCGATAATGCTTGCGGTACGCGTGCCGCCGTCCGCTTCGATCACATCGCAGTCCACCACCACCGCATTTTCTCCGAGGGCTTGCAAGTCTGCAGCACCGCGGAGGGCGCGCCCCACGAGCCTCTGAATTTCCTGGGTGCGCCCGCTCGCTCCCTTGCGTTCGCGATCCACGCGCTGATTGGTGCTTTGCGGCATCAGCGCGTACTCCGCCGTAATCCAGCCTCTCCCTTTTCCTTTCAGCCAGTGCGGCACTTCGGGCAAGAGAGTCGCGTTACAGAGCACGCGGGTTTTTCCCATTTCAATCAGCACGGAACCGTCCGCGCTCGATACAAAGTGAGGGGTCATTTTGATGGGGCGAAGTTCATCCCGTTTTCGAGAGTCGGAGCGTTGCATATTAATTATTCCGCAGTATGGTGATAATTCAAAAATTCCTGTTTGCCGGCGCGGAATGTGCCGAGCCGGTAAATGAAATCGGTGTAGCGTTGCAGTTCCTGAAGCGCTTCCGCCACGAGTTTATCTTCGGGAGAACCTTCAAAAGAAAGGTGGAAAATGTATTCCCAGGGGTGATCGGGGTGCGGGCGGCTTTCAATGCGCGTGAGGTTCAGGTTTCGCTTGGCAAAGCAGCCGAGCGCTTCGTAGAGCGCGCCCGATTTTTGCGAATCGGAAAGCTCGAACAAGAGTGCGGTTTTGACATCGTTTCCCTGAAGAATTTTGGGCTGCATTTTTTGAATCGCGTAAAAACGCGTGAAGTTCACGCCTTTGATGTTTTCAAGATTCTTGGCAAGAATTTCAAGCCCGTAAACGCTCGCGGCAAACGCGCTTGCAATGGCTGCGTCGGTGTGATTGTTTCTTTTGGCGATTTCTTCGGCGCTGCCGGCGGTATCGTAAAACGCGACTTTCTGAATTCCCGGATGAGAAGTGAAAAAACGGCTGCATTGCGCGAGTCCTTGCGGGTGACTCAAAACCTGTTTCAAATCTTCGATGCGCGTACCTTTCACGGCGCAAAGACAGTGTTCGATTTGAAGCGTGACTTCGGCGACAATCGGGTGGCGCCATTTGTAAAGCAAATCGTAATTTTCGTAAATCGATCCGGCGGTCGAATTTTCAATGGGGATCGCTCCGCCGTCCACCGCGTTGGTTTCAATCCCTTGATAAATTTCCTCAAAAGTATTCATCGGGACAATTTCAATGTCTTTCCCGAAAAGATAATAGGCAGCACTTTCGCTGTAAGCCCCGCGCCTGCCTTGAATGGCGATCCGTTTTTTCATTATTATAATCTCCTCGCGCCTTTATAGCGTTCTTTCCAATAAGAGTTGTCGAGCGGCGTGACCGTCACGCCTTGAGAGGAACTCGCATGCACAAAGCGGTTTCCGGAAAGGTAAATACCCACATGATTCACGCCCCAAAAATTCCCGAAGAAAACGAGGTCGCCTTCTTCAAGATCGGAAGGACCGACGGATTTACCCATTTTGTAAAGCTGTGTGGTATTGTGCGGAATGCTTTGCCCGGTTTTTTGCAGATAAACTTGCCGCACGAATCCGGAACAATCCGCGCCGGATTTGGATTCTCCGCCGTAACGGTAAGGCGTGCCGAGCCAGGGTTGCGCTAATGCTTCAAAAGAATCTTCCGATGGCTTCTGCCTTGGAGTTTCTTGCGCGCGGCTTTCGGATTTCGAAGGGCCGTAATCGCCGATACTCCTGTTGTAACCCGGACGTTCGGGAAATGTGCAGGAGGCGAGCCCCCCAAAAAAGAGGAGTAGGGATAAACGAAGAATCACTCCGTTAAATTAGAAAAATCCGCTCCGGGCTTTCTATATTATAAGTATGATTGATACGCTTCTGCGTTATAATGCAAGTGCGCCGCGTTATACGAGCTACCCTCCGGCGAATTTATTCCGGGCGGCGGAACATTCGGATAATATTCAAGGCATTTGGGAAGATTCCAACCGCGATGAACCGCAGAATTTGAGTTTTTATTTTCATGTTCCTTTTTGCCCGGCGCGGTGCCTTTTTTGCGGCTGCACTTCGGAAGTTTGTCATGACACGGAAACGATCGCGCGTTATTTTAAGGCGCTTCATCTCGAAATGGAGCGGAAACTTCCGTGGATTGAAGTGTCGCGGAAGGTCACGCAAATTCATTTCGGCGGCGGTACGCCCACGAGTGTAGCGCCTCATTACCTGCAAGAAATTCTCGAAACCCTGCGGAGCCGCTTTTCTTTCGCTCCGGGAGTTGAAATCGCTATTGAGTGCAACCCGGCCGCTTTTACGGAAAACGACTTAAAGCATTTGGCGGCGCTCGGGTTTAACCGCATCAGTTACGGCATTCAGGATTTTTCGCCGGCGGTGCTTCGCACCATTGGGCGGAAACCCTCGCTGCTTCCGGTGAATGAACTCGTGAAACTTTCGCGGGAACTCGGCTTTTCGGGCATCAATCTGGATTTGGTTTACGGGCTTCCCGGACAAAGTAAGGAAACGTTCCGCGAGTCCATTGAGAAAACGGTGGCGGCAAATCCGGACCGGATCGCTCTTTTCAGTTATGCGCATATCCCTTGGATTCGCCCGGAGCAAATGCAAATGGAAGCCGCCGGAATCCCCGGCCCGCGTCTGAAAATCGAAATGTTCCTGATGGCGCGGGAATATTTTTTAAAGCATGGTTATATCGCCGTCGGTATGGATCACTTTGTAAAAGAAAACGATGCGCTTGCCGAAGCGCTCCGCTCGGAAGATCTGCGCCGGAATTTTCAGGGTTATTGCACGCGGAAAACTACCGGGCAAGTTTATTCGTTCGGGGCGAGCGCGATTTCTCAGCTTGCTGGCGCGTACCTTCAAAATGTGCATGACAGTTCCGTTTATACCGAAAAAATTCTTTCGGGAGAAAACACGGAAATCCGTTGCCATTTGCTGAGCGAAGAAGAACGGATTTTAGGAAATATGATTGAACGCTTTATGTGTAATTTTAAACTGTCCCTCACCGAAAAAGAATTCTCGGCGGTTCGGGAAGGTTTCCGTATGCTTGCCGCTCTTGAGAGCGAAGGACTCGTGCAACGGGTTTCCGAACGTGAAATTCATGCTACCGAACTTGGGAGCCTCGTGATCCGTTATCTCGCCATGCAGCTCGATCCGCTCATGAACCGGGCGGAGAAACCGGTTTTCAGCCGTACGATATGAGCAATCTTTCTATCTTAAACGGCACGGCAGAAATATGAAAAGGTTATTGATTTTAACGATCGTTTTTTTCTTTTCATTCTCACTCTCAAAAGAGGAGAATCTTTCATTGTCCGGTACGCGGTGGTGTTTGGCTCGCCTTGAAAATCAAACGCCGGATTGTACTCATTTTACGGAGCAATCGCCGCATCTTGTTTTGGATAGCGCCGGGGCGGCTTTCGGGAGTTCGGGCTGTAACCGTTTCCGCGGTACGTTTCGGCTTTCGGAAAAAGAGCGGATTTCTTTCGGTACGTTTGCGGTGACGCGAAAAATGTGCGCGGACATGAGCATTGAAAATCGTTTTTTCAAATTACTTGATTCCGTAAAAACGTATCGCTTTGCGGGCGCGGATAGCCTTCGTTTCCTGGATGCTTCGGGTAATCTTTTAATGCAATGGAAAGCGGTGCGCGAATGAAAGAATGGCTGATTTCATTTTTTACCGCCACGCCTCTTTGGGAATGTCTCCTGATTTTTGTGGCGAAAGTGGTGGAGGTTTCCATGGGAACCATTCGCCAGATTCTGATTAACAAAGGGTTTCGCCGGGAAGGCACGATCCTTGCTTTTTTTGAAATTATTTTGTGGGTGGCGATTGTTTCGCGGGTGATTATCGGGCTTGCGGAAGCGCCGTTTAAAGCGGTTTTCTATTGCCTCGGTTTTGCCGTCGGCGTGTATGTGGGTTCCCGCATTGAGCAATATCTTGCCTTTGGGCGCATTCAAATTCAGGTGATTGCTTCCGAAGAATCCGGGATCTTGATTGCAGATAAATTAAGAGGCATGGGTTTCGGAGTCACTACCATGAAGGCGGAAGGGCGCACTCAGCCGCGGATGATTCTCATGATTCTTGCAAACCGGAAAGGGAAAGAGATTGTGATTCGCGCGATCCGGGAAATTGATGTTCAAGCGTTGATTATTTCAAACGATGTGGCGCTGAGCCACGGCGGTTTTTATCCGATTTGGCGGCGCATCGGGAAGTAAATCAGAATTGGAAATAAATGAACGGCGGCGAATCTGCGCTCATAAATTGATACATCACAAAAATAATAAGCGCGGTGAGTAAAACAAGCATGGGGAGCGAGAGGCTTGCAAATGAAATACGGTAGCGTTGTTTCCACCGGGAAGGAAACCAGTGAATAATCATCCCGAGGGCAAAAACGGCGATGATATTCATGTGTTCCCAGGCGATGGCCGGCACAAGGCTTAATTTCCACGGAGAACCGATTTGATGAATCATGTTTGTGGCGGTTTCCCAGGCGACTTCATTCGCTTCGGCCGGGTTGAGGTTTGAGCCCGATCGGAAGAAAAGCCGGGTGAACGTGATAAAAATAAAAGTGAGGGCGACATTCCAAACCGTTTGAATCCACGGGAATGTTTTTTGAGAAAAAAGGCGGAACACCATCACGGCATAAATACCAGTAAAAATAATGCCGCCCCAAACGGCAAAAATCGCGAGAAGCGGGTGGTAATAATGCTTGCAGAGTATCGCGCAGCCGGCGGAAAGAATAAAAATGGCAAGCGCGCGAATTTGTACGGAATAGCCGCTCCAGATTTTATGGATAATCATCCCGAATCCGTTTAAGCCGCCCCAAATCATAAAATTCCAGCTCGCGCCGTGCCAAAGCCCGCCGAGAAGCATGGTGGTGAGCGAGTTCATTTGCGTGGCCATATTCCGGCGCGCCGCGGGTTTGAAATAAGCGTAAATTGAAAGATAAACGGCAAGCAGAATAATCGCAAGCGCAACCCAAGGGCTCCCCGAAAGAATCATGGCGATTACGGCGATCACCGAAATCCAGAAAAACGTACCGAAACTTGCCCTGCGGTTTCCGCCGAGAGGAATGTAAAGGTAATCGCGGAGCCATGTGGAAAGGGAAATGTGCCACCGCCGCCAGAAGGCGGCGGGATTCAGCGCCTTGTAGGGAGAGTTAAAGTTTTGCGGCAACCGGAAACCCATCAGGAGCGCGACTCCGATCGCAATATCGGTATAACCGGAAAAATCCGCATAGACTTGAAGCGAGTAGGCAAAGAGCGCGAGAAGGTTTTCAAAACCGGAAAAAAGGAGCGGCGTTTCGAAAACACGATCCACAAAGCGGGTCGCGAGATAATCGCTCATAATGATTTTTTTTCCGAGCCCGTTTAAAATCCAGAATACCGCGAGCCCGAACGCTTTCCTGGAAAGCCGGGAACTTTTATAGAGCTGCGGAATGAATTTATCGGCGCGCACAATCGGACCCGCCACAAGCGGCGGGAAAAACGAAAGGTAAAAACCGAAGTCAAAAAAGTTGCAAACTGGCTTTACGGTTTTGCGGTAAACATCAACGGTATAGCTGATCGCTTGAAAAGTGAAAAAAGAAATCCCCACCGGTAAAATAATCACGTCCACGAGGGATTTGGTTTTAAAAACCGCGTTGCTTGCCGCGGTGAAAAAGTTGTAAACCTGTAACTGAATCCCGGTGATTTGATAAAAGAGGTCGAGGAAAAAATAAGAGTACTTAAAATAACTGAGGGTGCCGAGATCAATAAAAACCGTAATGATGAGAATCAATTTCCGGAGTGAACTCTTATGCTGTTTATCAATCAGGATCGCGCCGATATAGTTTACGAAAACGGTAAAAATAAGAATACAAACGTAACTGCCCGAGGTTTTGTAATAAAAGAAAAGGCTTACAAAAAAGAGAAAAAGATTTCTCAGGAAAAACTTATTGTGAATCAGAGAAAACACCGCAAAGACAATGGCGAAAAATCCCCAAAAGTAAAATTGGGTGAAAAGGAGCGGCGAATTCGGATCAAAAGAAAGAATGTAGGAGAAGTAAGAAAGAATACGGTCAATCATCAGGGGTCCTTGGCAGGAAGGCGCGCCACATGAGCCAGGTAAGCTTCAATTAAGGCTTCGTAAAGGAGGTCGCCGAGCAGTTTGTAACCGGTTTGGTTAAAGTGAACGCGGTCTTTCTTCGCGAGAGACGCTTTTTCCCATTTCGCCATGGAACCGAGCCCGCCCATAAGCGAGAATAAATCCCAAACGCCCGCGTGATAACGCGTAGCCATGGAGAAAAAAGCTTTGCGCGCCACTTCACCGTTCGGGTGAGTCACGAACCGGCGTTTTTTCACTTTCCGGTAACTGTCGTTGTTGGTGGTGAACAGAATAGCGACATCCGGCGAAACGCTTCGGATCCGCGTGATAAGCGTATCATAACGGTCTTGAAATTTCCGATCGTCGAAATATTCCACATTCGCATCGTTGATTCCGATAGAGAGAATCAAAAGATCGGGTTTGATAAACTGCAAATCCCGCACCAGATTTTCGCTGATCAGGTACGCCGAAGTCCCGGCGCCGTTAATGCCGATCGAAGTGTAAGAAATACCGTTGGAATCATTTTCAAGCAAAATGCCGGTGAGCGTGAACGTCGGGTACACGGATGGCGGAATCGTATCTTCCGGCGCGGCCGAAGAAGAGGAAAGCGATGCCCCGGAAGACGAGGAAACTTTCTTCGAGGTTTTGGAGGCCTTTGAAGAAGAGGAGTGAATCAACTTCGCAATCGAATCCTGATAAATGGAATCCATCACGATTTGCCGCGAAAGAGAATCCTGAAGCGCCGTATCTTCCCAAAGGAATTGAAGCGCTAACGTATCTCTCGGAGTTTCCAAATTAAAAACGTAAGAACCGCTTAACGAATCGTGCTGCCCGTAAAGATGAGAAATGGAATCCAGTTGGATCACGGGAATTACATCGTTACTGTCGGCGAACCCGAAAACGCGCACTTGATCGTAGAACCAAAGCGGTTTGGTATTGTACTTATTGAGGAGAATCGTCACTTCGGCGCGCGGATCGCTGGTGGTCGCGGCAATGCCCAGGAGCCCGAGAGGTTTTTGAATCGGCTTCACAACGCTTTTGGTCATGCTCCATTTTCCGCGGTAACCGGAACCGTAACTCACGGGCGTATTGGTGTGCGCGGCGGAGTAGGGGAAAACAAACCCGCGGCTTGCCGCTTTACCCGGATATTCGGTAGCGAGTCTTTCCCGCACCTGATTGGAAATCACATCCGCCTGAATGTGAGAACCTCCGAGATGCAAAATATTCACCTGCCCTTTATTATGAAACACGAGGGAATCCATCTTGGCGTAAAAAGAGCTGAACGCGCTGTCGCCTTTCGGAAAAATAATGTGGTTAAACGAAGTATCGATAAACGGGTAATGAATGAGCCGCGCGGTGAGACTTGTGGAATCCGCCGAAAATACCGTTAGGGCGAGAACAAAAAGGAGGGCGAGGCTTCGTTCGATCATAGCTTAAATCTCCGGGACGGTTTCGGAAGAATCCGGGATGAGTGAAAGTGTATCGGCGTGAGTCTTAATCTCTTCAACTTCTTGAGCGTCCAAAGCGTGGCGCTTTCTGAACTCGTAATAATCGTAGTGAACGGAAAGCGCGTTAAAAAGCAGGTTCCCCATGTGAGCCGCGCCCGTGCGCGTAAAGTGAACGTGATCGGTGAACCCGAGCGGCGGACTTCGCTTCACCCATTTCATAATCGAACCGTTCCCGCCCATCACGCGGTGCATATCCCAGTAAGCGATATCATTTTCGAGAGCCGCTTCCTTAAGCGCTTGAATCACGATATTGAGCGCCGGGTAAGTCTGGAATCTCCCATTCACTTGCCGCGCCATATCCGCCGGACCGATAAACAAAATATCCGCCTCGGGATTTGCTTTCCGGATCGCTTCAAACTGCCGCGCCATCAAATTTTTTGTCCACTCAATGTTGTTTTTATTGGAACTCGGAACCAGATTGCCGCCGTATTCGAGAATAATCAATTTCGCGTTCAACACCTGATAAGCTTCCGCGAGCGACCCGGAATGAATCCTGTTGAAAACCGTACCGGAACTCCCGCGCATAGCCACGTTATCCACCGCCACGCCGGAATTTCCCTCGGCAGAAATCGCATAAATTTCCGCTTTTCCGGACAAATTCAGGCGAACGGAACCGGTAGGGCTCGGGAACTTCCAGGTGTAAACGGAAATGAAATCTTTTTTTTCAACGGTCGGTTCAACGCTTTGGAAAACCCGTTTCCGCTTGGAACTTTCCGGGTTCGCGGAATCGGCGAGAATTTCCTGTTCAAAAGAGAGCTTTACCGAAAACCGGCTTGTTTTTCCCGCAAGCAAACGGACTTGCGAAAAAGTCCCGGAAAGAGGAAAATCATTTTTGTTCTTGGAAACTCTTTTTTTAATGTTAATTTGGGCGTTTCCCGAAAGTTCGGTCACTTGCGCCATAGGCCCGTAACGGGTGTGTGCGGCGCGCTCTTCCTGAGGGGCAAAAACCTGAAAATGTTCCAGATCGCCGTTATTCCAATGAGAAATGGTAATCGAAGGAACGCGCATTACGGCGGGGAGCATTCCGGGGCCGCTGCCGCCGAACAACGTTTGCAAATTTTCCCGCAAAGTCGCCGAAATACGGTCTTCTTCGAGCTGAGAATCCCCGTAATGAATAATGTGCACCACGCTTGAATCTTCTTTTGCTTTCTCCAAAGAAGCAAAAAAACGGTCAAACCATCCGGGATCATTTGCCGGCAAATCAAAACGGGTCGCACCCTTCTCAAAAAAATCAAGATAAAACCGGATGGAATCGGCAAACGCCGTAAGTTTTTTGGCGCGCGTCTCTTCCATCATGCGGCGGATCGCTTCTTCCGGATCTTCCTTGGGAGCTTCTTCCCGCGCTTCCGGAAACATTTCCTTAAGAGAAGCAAAATGAAGCGTCACAGGCCCGAGCGGAATCCCGTTCGCCGGGAACACGAGAGAAATACCCCCGAGAAGCACAAACAAAGAAACAAGAGCGATCAAAATTTGCAGCGGTTTCATGAATTAAACTTTATCTGTATTTTAGAATGAGGAACAGGAATTGAAACAGCCGATTGGGGTTGACTCGATGCACACCGCGAGCTTGGAACAGCCGCGAAGTTATCGTAAAATTTCGGGTATGAAATATAGGGAAATGGGATATATGTCCCATGTCCCTTATCCCTAATTTTCATGCAGGCAGGAACCGAATAGATGCGATGTGTTATGACCGATTTCATAAAAACTAAATAAGACCCCTAATCGCTTGCAAAGTCCCCGCGCCTTGCGTACCGTCGGCGAGAACCTTATACTCAAATTCCCCCGCGGCGGCTTTTTCACCGTCGGCATAAACCACCATTTTTACCGCCGCCGCGTTCGCCTGCTCCATCTGCTTGCCGAGTTTCAGCGGAGAAAGCGCGTGCGTCACGGAAAAACCGGACTTGCGGAAAATAGAAGCGGTTTTAAAAATCAGATTCATATCGCCCGAAAAAGAAGCCACAAAAATATCGGGCTTGATTTGAGTCTCCGAAAGTAAACTGCGTTCGGAAAGTAAATCCGCGAGAACCACGTCGCCCATGCCGAACCCCACGGCGGTCACTTTCGTACCCCCGAGTTTCTCGCATAAATTATCGTAACGCCCGCCGCCCGCAATCGCGCGCATGGATTTATTCTTATCAAACACTTCAAACACAATTCCCGTGTAGTAAGCAAGCCCGCGCACCACGCTCAAATCCAGTTGCACACAACCCGCAAAACCCGCGGCTTCGAGCGCGCTGAAAAGCGTTTGCAGTTCTTCAAGCGCTTGGGAAGCCTCTTCGGAAGAAACAACCGCTTTCAATTC
>JAISUZ010000086.1 GCA_031271785.1 Fibrobacter sp.
GTTGAAATAGAATTCATTTTCAATTCCTGTTAAGATGTAAAAAATCGTTTGTTAAGTTGCAGTAAGGCATAGTAAATGTAAATTTTTTGCAGGTCAAAAGATGTGTTTTTTAGGGCGCAAAATACAGAGTCGGGAGGGGGCTTTGGGGGTGAATATTAACAATTCGGGTGTGATCTCTAATTACGAAACAAACTCGGTATTGCATTTGATTACGAATGAATGAATTTGTGCGGCGATCCGGTGAGGAATAATACAGATCCGGATGGCCACGAGCTATGCTCTCGCCATAACAAAAAATGAACTGCCGCGCCTTCGGCTCGCAGTGAAGGAAACCGGTTTTTCCATCCCAAAGCCGGGTCGAAAATATTCGACCCCTAACCAGCGTTGTTGTTATGTTCAAATCAAAATCGGTGCCACCAAACACTTGGATAATTCTATTCCCTAAAGAACAAACCCGAGGAACTCAAAAGCGTGAGGGATGGTGACCCGAAGGGCGGAGACGCGCGGATTATTCGTTCTTCGGGCATGAAAAATTTGGTCATAGGAAATGGAACTCGAGTAGAAACTTGTTGAGGGAATGGGGAATCAAGGATTCGTTCCGCGCGGCTCCGTTTTTGGAGGCGCTTTAGCGCCCCGAAAATACAGCCCGGCCCGCGCAACGCGCGGGGTACGCCCATTTTTCTTGCGATGCCGGTTCTGTTCTTTTTTTGCATCCTGATTTTCTTGAAGAACGCTTCCGGAGTTTCATATCCATTGTCCCTGATCCCGTTTTCCTTATTTGCAATTCCATTTTGCCGGGACTTTCATACCCGTGTGTATGCTTTTTTTCTATTTTTCCTGCAAATTCATTTCCGATGGAGTTTCTGTGAAGAAATCCGCCCTGTTATTCTGTTTTCTTTTGTTGTTGTTGACGGCTTGCGACGGCGAGCATTCCGGGACTTCCGCGTGGTTGAAAGATCAAGGTTATCCGATGAATTATGAGGTTCGGACGCTTTTGATCGACGGGCTTTCGCCGGTTTCCGTGGAGGTGGGTTTCGATAGTATTCCGCGCAAACAGGCGTTTCAAGGGGTTCTCGGGAATGTTTCCAGCGTGAATCACGATTTGGTGTTTGATATCGGTTTCCGCGATTCGGCGTTTTTTGACCGGTTCGGCAAGGCCGATTCCGCAGCTTCGCTTTTTGCTTTGTATTTGGATACGAATTTTTATCAGCAGACCGGTTTTGATTCGCTCCCGCTGAATGAGGATCTTGAGCTGAACTTCAGTTGGATTTTGTCTTCCGGAGAGGGGAAAGGGTTTATCGATAGTGTCGGAAAAATCAGAGATTCGGTGTGGCTCCGCGAGCTTCTCTCCTGGGATAATGCGGAGTCTTTCGATACGGTTTATTCTCTTTCGATTGTAAAACTCGATTCCGCCGTTCGCCTGGATTTGCCGTCGGCGCTTACGGAGCGCCTTACGGAGTTGAAAGACGGCTGCCGTTTGCAGCTTCGTTTGTCGGCTAAAAATTCCAAGCGGCTTTTCCGCTTTACCGGCCCCGAGAGTTTGCATTATCCGCTTTTGCGGATGCGGGTGACCGATACCGATTTTAAAACCGTGGTTCCGTTCCGCATGGCGATTGTGAGTTCGAAAGAGGAGTCCTGCACCGATTGTCCTGTGCTGCACGGCGGTATTTTGGATTCCATGGTGGTAACGCTCCCGGGTAAAGATATTTTAAAAGCGCTTTCCGGTTTTTACGGCGATTCGTTCCCGAACCCGGCGGGAGACGGCATGGATGTGCGGCAGGCGGTGGTGATGGCGCAGCTCCTGATGCAGAAAGACGGTTCGGTAGAGGGTTCCGAACTTGGGTTTCCGGTGCAGGTGGCGGTCGCTTCCATTTCTTATCACGATGAAAAAGATGATTACGCACAAACTTCCGAGGCTTACAAGCTGAACCCGGATTTGGTTGAGAAAAGCGGGCATCCGAATCTTGTGTTCTGGCCGGGGGATACGCTCGCGCTTCAAGTGACTTCGGGCGTGCGTTCCTTTGTAAATAATGCGGCGAACGAAACGGAAGATTTCCGCGTGGTGCTTCGCCTCGGGTATTCCGTTTTGGCCCCGAACGATACGCTTTATTACAATCATGTGAACAGCGACGGCGATTCGGTAAAGATTTTCTTGAATCATTTGACCTATTCCCGTTACGATTTTTCAAAGTCGGTTGATAACCCTATGCGTTTGAAACTCTGGCTTGCCTCTAAGAGAGGAGAACAGTAATGAAATATTTCGGTTTGCTTTTATTTTTTGCGGCGGTTTCCGCTCACGCGGTTTCTTTGATCGGTACGGATGCGCTCGGGCAGGGGAATGACGGCGCGCGGTTCGGGAATGCCAAGACCGAAGAGGGGCTTTCCATGGTGAACCCGGCGCGGCTCGCTTTTGAAAGAAAAGTTTCTTTTTCCGCCGTGGTGAATTATGAAGTGGCGGTGGCGACAAAAGGGGATGATACCTACGCTTCCGACAATGTGGAGATTCCTTCTCTCGCGTTTATTTTCCCGCTGGGGCGGTTCGGCGCGCTTTCGGTGGGCGTTTGGCAGCATTACAGCGCGAACATGAGTACCTCCGTTACGGATTCGTCGAATCATTATTCTACGGAAGTGGAATACCGGGGGAGTTTGTTTGAACTTACGCCGAGTTACGCGCTCCGCCTTCCGTTTTTGAGAAGAGTCTCCCTGGGCGGAACGGTTCATTTTGTGATGGGCGCCAATTCCCGCCGGATTACGCTCGGTCCGGATAAAAGCAATCTCGCTCCCGAAGATACCTGGGCTTCTACGGATGCTAAAATTACCGATGCCGCGGACGGCGATTGGAAAATCAAAAATCACCCGGCGTATTACACCGGCTCTATTCAGTATGCCGGCCGGAGTGTCGAATACTTTTTCTCTTACACCACGCCTTATACGCTCCGGAATAAATTAAAATACGATTTGCAGTTCAGTCAGCTCGATACGCTCCGCCCTTCTACGGTGACCCGGGAAATCGAAATGCCGGCAACTTTCGCGACCGGGGTGAATTTTAAGTTTATGAAAGTGCATAATATTATGCTTGATGTTTTGGTGCGGAATTGGGACGACGCTGTTCCGAACATTGCCGGCGGCTGGAATTTACCGGATGAAACCGAAGTACAGAGAGAATTGTCGGTGGGCGGCGGTTATCAGAGAGACGGCAGCGATCTCGCTTATGAAAGTTATGTGAATCGAACTTCTTTCAGGCTCGGGGCCTGGTACCGGAGCTGGTACATAAAAGATGTGAATGAGTTCGGAGGTTCGCTCGGTGTCGGGCTTCCGCTCGGGATTCGCGGAACCAAACTGGATGTTTCCATACACGGCGGTTACCGCACGGCGGAAAAACCTAATTGGGATGAATCCTTTTTCGGCGTGAGCGTCGGGCTGATCGGCGTTGGAAATTGGGGACAACCGTCCCGGAGATATCGTTAACGGAGGAGCTATGAACGCTAAGAAGAATGTGAAAAAAGCAAAACCGGCGTCGGCGAAAGAGAAAAAGCCTGCCGCGAAGCCGGTAAAAAAAGAAGCGGTGAAACCTGCTATCGGGAAAGCAAAGACAAAAACAGTTTCTAAAAAAAACCATGTGGTGAAAGTTTCCAAAAAACCGGCGTCGAAAAAAGAGAAGCAGGTTCTTGCCTCTTTCTCTCCGGAATATTTGGTGCTTATGCAGAAAGACCCGAACTGGCTGCACGCTTTTTGGGAAGTGAACGAAGCGAGAGCTCAGGCGCCGCAATCCAAAATGGTTCTTCGTCTTTATGATGTTTCTTCGGATTTGACCGTTCGGAAACAAAAAAGGCAGCGCGAAAAATTCCGCGATATTGAAATTCCGGCGGAAGCGAGAAGCTGGTATGTTCAGAATAAAGCGGCTTCCCGTACGCGGGCGGTGCTTGGTTATGTGAACCGTTTCGGCGTTTTTTTACCGGTGCTTGAAAGCGAACCGGTGAGCACTTTCAGTTTTGACGGTTTGACTCCTTCGGCGGAGAATGTGTTTTTCAATACTTCCATTGGGAGAGCGGGTATCGGCGGTTTCGGGAGTTCCGGTACGTTCAGCCCGAATGCGGCTTCATGGCTCGAAAGCCTCGCCGGTTCTTCCGAATCGTTTTCTTCGGGTTCTCTCAGTTCGCATTCCCTTGCTGCAGAATCGGCGGGCAGAGGGAAAGATTTTTTCCTCTGGGTCAAAACGCGCTTGATTGTTTACGGCGGTACGCGTCCGGATGCGCATTTGCAAGTGCGCGGCGAAGATTTTCCGCTGAACCCGGACGGCACTTTCTCTTTCGATATGGACCTTCCGGATTCCACACAAGTGATTCCGGTTTTTGCAACCGATAAAGACGGTGATTTTCCGACGACGATTGTCCCGGTGGTGGTGAAGAAAACGGAATAACGCAAAGCCCTGATGCTTTCCAAAGAAAAAGCCAAATTATTACTCGTGCTTCACGCTCATTTGCCTTTTGTGCGTGAGCCGCGGCACGAGCGTTTTTTTGAGGAAAACTGGCTTTTTGAAGCGATCACGGAAACTTACATTCCCTTAATTCAAACGCTTCGCCGTATGAACGAAAAGGGGATCCCCGGAACGCTGAATTTAAGTATCTCGCCGCCTTTGCTTCACATGTTTTCCGACGCGCTGCTTATCAAGCGTTACACCAAACATTTGCAGCAACTTTTGATTTTATCCGAAAAAGAATTGGAGCGGGCCAAGTCCGACCGCGCGGTTTTGGAAGTCGCGCGGTTTTACAATTCAAGGCTCCGCAGTATTTCTTACATCTGGAGCGAAATCCGGGCAGATTTAATTTCTGCCTTTGCCGCGCTTGAGAAAACAGGGAAATTAAATCTTTTCACTTGCGTCGGCACACATCCTTTTTTACCTGCGTATCAATCGGATTTGGGGAGCATTCGTTTTCAGCTCGCTTTGACGGTCAAGGCTTTCGAAAAAGCTTTCGGGCAAAAACCCAAAGGGCTTTGGATTCCGGAGTGCGGTTATTTCGACGGGCTCGATGCTCTGATTCAAGAATCCGGTTTTGAGTATTTTTTCCTCGAAACGCACGGCGTTCTTCTCGCGCGCCCTTCGCCGGAATACGGCGTTTATCAACCGTTACGAACCACGGCGGGTACGGTGTGTATCGGGCGGGATCAAAGCAGTTCGGCAGAAGTTTGGAGCCGTAAGGACGGTTACCCGGGGCACCCCGAATACCGGGAATTTTTCCGGGATATTGCGTTTGAGCGCGGTCGCGATTATTTGGGCGATTATTTTTATGCCGGAGAAAATCCGATCGAAACCGGGTTTAAATATTACCGGATTACCGGAGAGGAAAGCAAAAAAATCTATGAACCCTGGCGCGCTTTTAACCTGACGGCAACGCATGCCGCCCGTTTTTTAAGTCACCGCGAGGCGACGGCGGCGAAACTTTCGCCGCTCATGAAAGAAACCGAAACACCGTGGATTTCCTGCCCTTACGATGCGGAACTTTTCGGACATTGGTGGTTTGAAGGTCCGCAGTTTATCGAAGCGTTGTTTGAGAAAGCGGCGGCATCTTCTTATCTTGAAATGGCCTCCGCCGCGGGAATGCCGGGAGCGGCTTCCCGAAAGAAACGTTACGTTCCCGCATTTTCTTCCTGGGGCGAGGGCGGTTTCGGTTCGGTTTGGATCAACTCGGAAACGGAATGGATTTATCCGTTATATTATCAAATGCGTTCCTGTTTCCGCGAGTGCCGTTCGGAGAAAAAACTTTCGGCGGCGAGCAAAGAATTGCTCGCGCAAATGGCGCGGGAAATCGCGCTTTTCATGGCCTCGGATTTTGCTTTTTTGATTCACAATCAATCTTCCAAAGATTATGCCGAAGCGCGGCTTCGTGAGCATTACAACTCTTTCATGATCCTCTATCACGCTTTTAGGGATGGGGAAACCGCTTCAAAAGAAGTAAAAGAAATCATGGAAAAGGATAATATTTTTCCCTGGCTTCAGGAAAAAGAATACCGATTACTTTTTTAGGGGCGCTTTCAGGAACGCATTGTAATGCTTGGTTGTTTTGCTGTGGTTCGGATAATTGATAATGCAGTGGAGCCCGCGTGATTCTTTGCGGCGCAGCGCGTTTTCAATAATCATCCGGGAATTTTGAACCGCATTTTGAAATTCAAGCAGCGCGAGCGTTTTTTTGCCGGGTTTGCGGAGCGCTTCCAGGCATTCCTTTTCAAGAATCTTAATTTGTTCGAGCCCGGTTTCCAAGCTTTTGGTGGTTCTCACAATACCGCAATGTTCCCACATCATTTTCCGGAGTTCGAGTTTTTTCTTTTTCCAAATTTCACCGCCGGAAACGGAAACATCTTCAAGCGTTATTTTTTGCGGGGTAAAGTTCGGCGTGGGGTGTTTGGCAATATCTTTAACGGCGCGGAGTGCAAAAACCACGCTTTCGAGAAGCGAATTGGAGGCAAGGCGGTTTGCGCCGTGAACGCCCGTAGCGGCGACTTCGCCGCAGGCATACAGCCCGGGAATCCGGGTACGCGACCAGGAATCTACGAGAACGCCGCCGCACATATAATGAGCCGAAGGAACTACGGGAATCCATTCTTTGGTGATATCAATTCCGGCTTCCAGGCATTTGGCAAAAATATTCGGAAAATACGTTTTAATATCTTTCGCGGGTTTTGCCGTAATATCGAGGAACATATTGGGTTTCCCGGTGCGTACCATTTCACGCTGAATCGCGCGGGCGACAATATCGCGCGGGGCGAGGGACCGGAGCGGATGCACGCCGTTCATAAATTCTTCGCCGGCATGATTTTTGAGAATTCCGCCGAAGCCGCGCACCGCTTCGGAGATCAAAAACGATTTTTTGAGCTCGGGCGCGTAAAGGCTTGTAGGGTGAAACTGCATGAATTCGATATCCTGCAGCGCGACCCCTGCCCGCGCCGCTACCGCCATACCGTCGCCCGTGCTATCGGCGGGGTTTGTCGTGTGGAGCCAAAGCCTGCCTGCGCCGCCTGTGGCGAGAATCGTTGATTTGGCATAAATCGCAGAAACTTTTCCCGTTTTTTGGTGGATCACCACCGCGCCGTCGCAGTGAGTGCCGGCACCGCGTTTGGAAATAATCAGGTCTTTTACAAAACGGTTTTCCAAAAACTCAATATTTTTTTCTTTCTTCACTTGTAAGAGAAGCGCCCGCATCATTTCTTTTCCGGTCAGGTCGGCGGCATGGAGAATACGCTTGCAGCTGTGCCCGCCTTCCAAATGGAGGTCAAACGGAATGCCGTCGGTTTCATTTTTGTGAGAGGCGGTAAACTGAACGCCCCATTTCACGAGTTCCCGGATAGTAGCGGGGCCGTTTTTGGTGAGAATCGCGACTTGCCCTTTTTTACAGAGTCCGTCGCCGGCTTCGAGCGTATCGTTAATGTGAAGCTGAAAAGAATCTTTGGGGGAACTGACGGTGGCAATCCCGCCTTGCGCATAATTCGAGGAACCGTCCGGCCGGGAGCCTTTGGTGAGAATAAGTACCGAGAATCCTTTCTCTGCTGCGGCGAGAGCCGCGCTGAGTCCGGACACTCCGGCTCCGATAATCAAAATATCGTACAATACTTCCTCGGAATGCAAAATTTTTCGTCAGGTATGATAGCAAAAAAGAGAGAAAACGGCTAGTAGGGAACCCCGGCTTTCTGCTTTTTTACTAGCTTTGTTTCGTTCTCAATTTATTGGAGTTTTCTCTATGTTAACTTGGATTAACGAAAATGCGAAATGGGTCATTGTCATTTTTGCCGTTGGAATTATCGTCGGGCTTCTGGCCATGGACCGCGTTCCCGATCAAGGGCTGCCGCAGCAATATCCGGTCGGAAAAGTAAACGGAGAAACTATTTCGTTTGAAGAATTTGACGCGAACCTGAAAAACGCGATCAATAACGACCCGAGCGGTGCGCAAATGGGCGATGAAGGCTATGCCGAAATTCGCTCCAATGTGTTTAATATGTTTGTGCAGCAAATGCTTTTAAATGAAGAATTTAAAGCCGCCGGTTTAAACGCTTCCGTAGCCGAAATGAAAGAAGAACTCCGCAGCCGCCCCGAAGTGGTGCGTAACATTGTCGGGCAAGAAGCGCAGGAACGCCTCTATATGCTTCAGGCAACCGCCGTGAGTCAGGAAGACGCCATGCAGAGAGTGCAGGGTTATATTTCCACGCTCCCGCAATTTTTGATGGACACTACGTTCGATCAATCGGCGTATGAGCAATGGCTGAACACGCCTGCGGCTTACGAATGGCAGGGCATGATCAATTACGAACGCGAATTGAAAACAAAAATTGTTCTTTTGCGTCAGTTGCAAACTTTTGTCGGCGCCGGACTTTATCCGACATCTCTCGAAGCGCGTTATGCTCTCGAAAACCGTATGACCGAACACTCGCTCGAAGTCGCCTCGGTCGCTTCTGCGGATTTCCCGGTAACCGAAACCATTGACAGCATTACGGTCGCCGCTTACTTCAAAGCGTTCCCGGATAGTTTCTTTGTGCGTAAAGATCAAATGAAAATGGATTACACGTTCATTCCGATTCAGCCCACTGCTTCCGACGACGTGCGCATTAAAGAATACGCAATGACTCTTTATTTCCAATTAACCGACACAAGTTCCGCCGCGGCCGCTCCTTTTGAAGAAGTCGCGCGCATTACTTCGGAAGATCCGGGTTCTGCCGCAAACGGCGGTCTTCTCGGGGATTATACCGCAAAAGGCGTTTGGGTTCCGGAATTTGAAGCGGTCGCATTTGCGCTTGATTCCGGCGCGATTTCCGAACCGGTGCGCACGCAATTCGGTTATCACATTATTCAATCTCACGGGAAAACAACCGAAGATAGCGTAGAAAAAGTCAAAGTTTCTCACATTCTTCTTTCCGTAACTCCCTCTCTCGAAACGGTGGACAGCCTCGAAATTATTTTGGAAGAAGTGCGCCTTGCCGTTATGGAAAAAGGACTTTCTTTTGCGGAAGCGGCACAGGAGAAAAACTTGCCGGTACATTCCACCGGTTGGCTCACCAAGGGCGAGAAAGATCAAATTTCCGAGATCGGTTATTTGAAAGGACTTTCTTCTTTCGCTTTTGCAAACCCGGAACGCACCGACCTTTCGAGCAACGTCTCTCCCGTAATGCGAAACGACCGTTTTGTAGTTCTTGCGAACAAAACCGATAGTTTATTTGGAGGCACACGAAGCCTTTCCCTTTATTTCGATGAAATCCGCGCTTCTTTGGAACGTAAAAAATCGGCCGATGCGGCAGCAAATTATTTAACTTCCGTGGCCGCCCGGGTACAAACTCCGGGAGATTCGGTAGAAAAAGTGAAAATAGATTCCGTTCAGGCTTCTTTCGCGAGTTTTGTTCCGGGAGTCGGATTTTCCAACCCCACGCTTTACCGCATTTTGAGCACTCAAAAAACCGGAGAATGGGGAGCGGCTGTTCCTACGGATGACGGCGCTGTGATGGTAAAGATCATCTCGAAGCAAGTACCGGATGAGGAAGTGATTTCCAAAGCTCTTCCTTCCGAACTGGAAACGCTTTACCGTTTCGGAACATCCACCCTGTTCAGAGAATACATGGCTTCTCTCGAATCGTCGGCGAAAGTGGAAAACAACTTAGACCTTTACTACCGCGACTGATTTTATTACTATTGGGCTTCCACAACGGCGTGTTCGTCTAGTGGTCTAGGACGCTGGCCTCTCACGCCGGTAACACGGGTTCGAGTCCCGTACACGCTACGAAATGAAAAACCCCGCTAGCTTTATTCTAGCGGGGTTTTTGTTTGTTATAAATTATGTTGTTAAAAAGGGAACATTAAACCAATGCTGATTGGGAATTTTATTTTGTCGTTATTGAGTTTTCCCCATTCACCGTCAAAATAAGAATAATAGCCGCCGTTTCCTGCATAGAATTCATAGCCGGCATCGCCATAAATTCCGAAATGCTTAAAAAAGGCGTATTGAATACCTAAACCAAAAATTAAACGCCAATAATTATTTTCGGATCTGTCAATCCAATCGGATTTCTTTTTATCCCAAATAGATCCGGAACCATGAATCCATGAAGAAGTGTGGAAAAGATAAAAACCATTAAAACCCAAAATATGCCATTTTGTATCTAAACCAAATTCCAGGTATTCGTCGGAGAAATACATGAAATTAGTTGCCAGTGAAAAATGGTTATCTATAAAATAGCGTTCAATTCCAATGATTCCCTTACTGGGAGAAGAAATAACACTCGCATTAATATTCCAATTGCTTGCAAGTGAAAATGAAGTTGAAAAGAATAAAAATAAGAAGATATTTTTCATAATTCCCT
>JAISUZ010000026.1 GCA_031271785.1 Fibrobacter sp.
TTTTCTCTTATCCTTATTTTTGCTTGCTCCGATAACGGCTCAAGCGCTAACGGCAATACCGAAAAACCCGGTAACAGCGGCGCTACGCCGCCCAAAAAAGGTTCTTGCTATATTATCTCCGGTTATAATAATGATATTTATTGTAATGCCCCGCTCAGCGAAGAAACTTGCGAGCTAAATAATATGGGTAATACAGCCACTTATATGCCCGATGGTTGCCCCTCGGAGGGAATAACCAAAGTGTGTGAAAAAGCGTTATTCACTGTGTATTACTATAACGAAGATGCGGTTTGTGATTAGGTCTTGTGCTGCTGCATGGGGTAACGGGAGCGTGTAAAAAACTGAATTGCCGATTCCCGATTCCCACATGCATGCTGACAATGTTTTGGATGCATATACGAATGCCTTCTTAACGTGTGAGGGATGGTGACCCGCAGGGCGGAGACGCGCGGAATCTTTGTTCTTCGGGTTTTATATGTGAGCGCGATCCGTACGGATGCATAAATCGAGGATTCCGGTTCCCGTTGGTTCCGCGCGGCTCCGTTTTCGACGGCGCTTTAGCGCCCCGAAAATACAGCCCGACCCGGCGCGGTTTTCATGCCGGCGGCGCATTCATGCGCCGGGGCACGCCTTTCTTCAATATTATATTATCCGGAATTTCGAATAAAATCTCGATTTTGTTATTACAATCAATTTAATTGATATAATTGATATATTACAAATCCTTTGTAAATCAAAAGATTTTTCATTATTTGTTATTTTTCCCCTTGTTTTTATTCCCCGATATTCTAATTTTTGCCCCGAATCTGCCGGAGCGACTTTGCCCGGTTTAGAAACAATACGAGGATTACATGAAAACCATTATGGTCAATCCCAAAACAGTAGCTCGCCAGTGGAAAGTGGTGGACGCTGCAGGGAAACCTCTCGGTCGCGTAGCGACGGAGGTGGCTCGCCTTTTGATGGGTAAGCACAAACCGATTTATTCTCCGAACGTGGATACCGGTGATTTCGTTGTCGTGATTAACGCTGAAAAAGTATCCGTAACCGGTAACAAAGAAATGCAGAAAAAGTATTTCCATCACACCGGGCACATGGGCGGCGAACGCTGGATCAACTTCAAAGATCAGCTCGAAAAACATCCGACCGCGCCTCTCGAAGATGCAATTTGGGGTATGCTTCCGCACTCCAATTTGGGTCGTAAGATGATGAAAAAATGCAAAATTTACGCCGGAGCGGAACATCCGCATCAAGCGCAAAACCCTGAAACCGTTTCCTTGTAACAATTGAGAACGGAGGATAAATCTATCGCTACTGCAAAAGCAAACAAAAAAATCTACCGCGGCACCGGTCGCCGTAAGAATGCAATCGCTGCGGTTGTTTTGAAACCGGGTTCGGGCAAACGCGTCATTAATGGCCGCGAATTTACCGAATACTTTCATTCCGATGTGCAAAACATGATTGCGAACCTTCCTTTCGCGATTCTCGGCAATGCCGAAGAATGGGACGTGGAAGTGACAGCCCGCGGCGGCGGGATCGCCGGTCAAATGGGTGCGGTTCGTCTCGGAATTGCCCGCGCACTCGTGAATAACGACGAGACCGTGAAGCCGGTTTTGAAGAAAGAAGGTTTGATGACTCGCGATTCCCGCGTGGTGGAACGTAAGAAGTTTGGCCGTAAGAAAGCGCGTAAGCGTTTCCAATTCTCCAAACGCTAATTTGGATTCGGCAGCGAAGCGGTTTACCCGGCGCTTCGCTGCTTTTTTACTGCCGGGTGAAAAAATCATTCACCGGCTTACAGGAAACCTCGGTGGCTGTTATGGCTTAGGTTCTTCTATTGTGAGTCGGGTCGTTTAACCGATTAGGAGTAATCATGGCTAATTTGCCTTCTGTTGAAGACCTGCTTGCGGCAGGCTCTCATTTCGGACATCAAACCCAACGTTGGAATCCGAAAATGAAACCTTACATTCTTGCCGAAAAGAACGGCATTTATGTTTTGAATCTCGCTAAAACCCGTGAACTTTTAGATGTGGCCGCACAAGCTGCCGCGAAAATTTCCGGTGCAGGCAAGAGCATTCTTTTTGTCGGCACCAAGCCGACGGCCCGTCAAGTGGTGGAAGAAGCCGCGGCGCGCTGTAATCATTTTTATGTGAGCAATCGCTGGCTCGGCGGTATGCTTACGAACTTCCAAACCGTTCGCAAATCCATCAAGACGATCGATAAAATCGACGAAATGGAAAATCAGGGGCTTTTCAAAGAACTTTCCAAGAAAGAAGTTCTCGACAAGAGCCGCGAACGTGAAAAACTTCTCGATGTGTTCGGCGGTATTCGTGAAATGGTAACCCTTCCGGGTTTGATCGTTGTCACCGACCTCCAGCATGAAAAAATTGCCGTTGCCGAAGCGCGCCGTCTCCATATTCCGATTATCGGTATTTGCGATACGAACGTGGATCCGACCCTTGTGGACTATCCGGTTCCGGCAAATGACGATGCGGTAAAATCCATTAAGCTCATTATTGACTATATTACGGATAATGTAAAGCCACGTTCGAATGCCGTAAAAGAAGCAAACGAAATGGCAAAAAAAATGGACAAGGGAGATAAATAATGCAAATTACCGCATCCATGGTTAATGAACTCCGTTCCAAGACAGGCGTCGGGATGATGCAGTGTAAAGCTGCTCTTACCGAAACCGGCGGAGATATTGATAAAGCCGTTGAGTTCTTGCGCAAGCAAGGCGCTGCAGTAGCAAGCAAGCGCGCCGATAAGGCCGCAAAAGAAGGCCGCGTGTTCATGGTAGAAACCTCGAACAAGGCTGTAGCGTTTGAACTCAGCTGCGAAACCGAACCGGTTTCCAAAAACGAAGACTTCGTGGCTCTTGCCGAACTTGCCGTACGCGCGGTGGCCGAACAGGATATTACTTCCGTTGAGGCTCTTACCGAAGCGGTGGTGGACGGCGTGAAAGTCGGCGACCGTTTGCAGGATGTTCTCGTGAAGATTCAGGAGAATATCGGTTTCCGCCGTTTGAGTGTGGTTCGTTACGGTGCTAATGAAGTGATCTCCCTCTATTCTCACATGATGGGAAAAATCGGTGTGATCTCTCACCTCGCTTACGAAGGCACTCCGAAAGATGCTCTCGAACTGAAGCAAGCGGCAAAAGATGTGGCGATGCAGATCGCGGCGTTTGCTCCGATTGCCGTCGAAGCTTCTCAGGTTCCTGAAGATGTGATTCAAAAAGAACGCGATATTGCGCGCGCCTTGATTGAAAAAGAAGGAAAGACCAAGCCTGAATTCGTAGAACGTCAGGTGGAAGGAAAAGTGTCGAAGATGCTGAAAGAAATAGTTCTTGCGGACCAGGAATTTTTCATCACCGACAAAAATCCGAACAAACTTTCCGTGGCAAATTACCTTTCCGAAGTGGCGAAAGCTCAAGGGCTTTCTTCTTTGAAAGTGATTGAATTTGTTCGTTTCGAAAGAGGCAATTAATGGATAAAGCACCGAGATTTCGCCGTGTTCTCTTAAAGCTGAGCGGAGAAGCGCTTGCCGGGACACAAGGTCACGGGATTGATTCTGAAATTTTAACGGCGATGGCGTCGGAGATTGCTTCGATGGTTCGCGCCGGAGTTCAGGTAGCTCTTGTGATCGGCGGCGGAAATTTGGTGCGGGGAGTGTCGGCTTCCGCCGGCGGCATGAATCGCGCTGCCGGGGATGCTATGGGAATGCTTGGCACCGTGATGAACGGAATCGCCATGCAAGACGCTTTGGATAAACAAAATATTCCGAGCGTTGTAATGTCTGCGATTCGTATGGAGCCTGTGTGTGAGTTTTTCGACCGCCGCAAGGCTCTTTCTCTTTTATCGTCTTCTCATGTCGTGATTTTTTCGGCCGGAACGGGGAATCCGTTTTTCACTACCGATAGCGCGGCGGCATTGCGCGCGATTGAAACCGAATGCGACGTGATTATGAAGGCGACGAAAGTCGATGGAATTTATACCGCGGATCCGGTAAAAGATCCGGCAGCCACCCGTTTTGATGCGATCACTTATCAAGAGGTAATTCAACGCGGACTCCAAGTGATGGATACGGCGGCAGTGGCGCTCTGTTTGGAACATAAAATGCCGATTCTTGTGTTCCAAATGAAAGAAGGAAACTTGACGAAGGCGACCGTTGAAGGTAGTTTAGGAACACTGGTGCATTGTTAGAAATGTTTCTCATTTTGCTTGCTTGAGGTTTTTATGTCTGAATATGTTCAAAAAATGGAGAAGGCGATTGAAGCTACGCAGCGGGAGTTTTCAAAGATTCGCGCGGGTCAGGCCTCTCCGGCTATTTTAAATGAAATTCGTGTGGATTATTACGGTACGATGACTCCGATTTCTCAGGTCGCGAAAATTACCGTGCCCGAACCGAGAATGCTTCTCGTGAGCCCTTGGGAAAAACCGATGGTGGATGCCATTGATAAAGCGATTCAGGCCGCCAATATCGGTTTGACTCCAATGAAAGACGGAAACAGTATCCGCGTGCCGCTTCCGATTCTTACCGCCGAACGCCGTCAGGAACTTGCGAAAGCGGCTCGGAAACATGCCGAAGAAGGCCGTGTGGCAATTCGCAATATCCGCCGTGAAGCCAACGATAATCTGAAGAAAAAAGAAAAAGAACTTTCCGAAGATGCCGTAAAGTCTCAGATGGATGAAGTTCAAAAAATGACCGACAAATATATCGCAGAAATCGACCGGATTCTGCAGGAAAAGGAATCGGATATTTTAAAGGTTTGAGCATGAAGAATCAGCTCAAACATGTGGCCATTATCATGGATGGTAATGGAAGGTGGGCAAAAAAGCGCGGGTTCGAACGTTTTTTAGGGCATCGCCGCGGGACGGAATCCACGATTGACGCGGTGAATGTTGGGGTGGAACTCGGTTTGGAGCATTTGACGCTCTATGTTTTCAGTTCCGAGAATTGGCAGCGCCCGGGGAAAGAGGTGAATTATCTCATGAATCTTCTCATTGAGATGGTGGCGCAGGAACTTCCTCATTTAATGGAAAAAAATGTAAAACTGGTGGTGATCGGCAATATCGGCCGCTTGCCGGAAGCTCCCCGTGAAAAATTAGAGGAGGCGATCCGGCAAACTTCGGCTAATTCGGGGATGCAATTGAACCTCGCGATTTCTTACGGCGGGCGTGCGGAAATTGTCGATGCCTGCAAGCAGATTGCAGCGGAAGTACTCGCCGGCGAAGCTTCCGTAGATTCCATTGACGAAACTTTTTTCAGCCGTCATCTTTACTTGAAAGGCGCACCCGATCCGGATCTTGTAATTCGTACCGGAGGCGAATTCAGGCTTTCCAATTATTTACTTTGGCAGGCTGCTTACAGCGAATTTTATGTAACCGATGTGCTTTGGCCCGATTTTACGCCGGCGGATTTCCGCCGGGCCGTTGATTTTTACCAAACGAGAGAACGCCGTTTTGGGAAGGTAATTCATGAGTAATTTGAAAGTGAGAATCTTGTTTTCTCTTGTCGCGATTCCTGTGGTTTTTATTTGTCTTTGGTGGAACGATGCGAGCCGTTTGGCATTGATGTGTTTTATCGGCAGCGTGGGAGCGTGGGAATGGGCGCGGATGATTTCTAAAAAGTATGAGGCGGAGCCTTCGATGAAGGTGCTCGCTCCGCTGACGACTCTCGCGCTCACGCTCGCGTGGATTTTTTCTTCCGGCGAATTTTTCGGACTTCCGGCGGTGCCGGGGCTGGTGGGTTTTATTCTTTTGCTTGTGCTTGCGCTTTACATCGGTGTTGCGTTTGTGAAAGTGAATGTGGATTCTCTTTTTCCGTGGTGTTGTTTGCAGCTTGGGGCTCCGCTTTATTTGGGGCTTTGGGGCGGTCTCAACGTCTTTTTGCTCGGTTCCGGTCACGGACTCGAACACAGTTATAAATTTATTCTCGTGATGACGGCCATGTGGGGGTGCGATACGTTTGCTTACTTTGTCGGTAAGGCGGTCGGCAAACACAAAATGGCGCCGCAAATCAGTCCTAAAAAAACTTGGGAAGGCGCTTTCGGCGGCACGATTTTCACCATTATTTGGATGTGTATTTGGGCCAAACCGGTTTTTGGTTTCGGGCTTGAAAAATCGATTCTTTTGGGGATTGTCCTTGCGGTGGCGGGGCAGGTGGGCGATTTGCTGATCTCAACGCTCAAACGCTGGACGAGCACAAAAGATTCAAGCCAGATATTTCCGGGGCACGGCGGTGTTCTTGACCGCGGCGATTCTTTTTTGATGGCGGCTCCGGTGATTGTTCTTTTGTTTGAATTTGTGAACGGAGTGCTTGCGTGAAATCCGTTTGTTTGCTGGGCGCTACCGGTTCTATCGGTGATTCCGCTTTGGAAATCATTCGTCAGCATCCGGATGAATTTATTCTCCATTCCGTTGCGGCGTATAGCCAGTGGGAGAAACTCGCTCAAATTATTAAAGAATTTAACGTCCGCCGTGTTTGTCTGTTCGATGAAACGGCGGCGCAGGCTTTACGAGAATATCTCGGCATTCCCGTTTTATGCGGCATGAGCGGGCTTGAAGAACTCGCTTCCGATAGTGAAGCGGATATTGTGATCAATGCGCTTATGGGGGCGGTGGGTGGGTTGCCCACGCTTCGGGCGATTCATGCGGGCAAGCATATTGCGCTTGCGAACAAAGAAACAATGGTGATGGCGGGGCCGATCATTCAAGATGCGCTTCTTGAAAACCCGAACGCTAAAATCACTCCCATCGATTCGGAACATAATGCGATTTTTCAGTGTCTTGCCGGCCGGCCGGCTTCGGAAGTAGAGTGTCTTCAAATCACCGCTTCCGGAGGACCGTTCCGCACTTGGGCTTTTGAAAAATTTTCGGAAATTACTCTCGAAGATGCGCTCAACCATCCGGTATGGAGCATGGGAAAGAAAATCACAATCGACTCCGCTTCCATGATGAACAAAGGTTTGGAAGTGATCGAAGCTCATTTTCTTTTCGGGATTCCTTACGAACAAATTCAGGTGGTGGTACATCCGCAGAGCCGCGTTCATTCGCTGGTGCAGTTTAAGGACGGAAATTTAATGGCGCAGCTCGGGGCCCCGGATATGAAAATTCCGATTCAGGCGGCGCTCACCTGGCCCCTCCGTTTGCCTCTCCGTACGGAACGCCTGCACCTTGCGGAATTGAAACAACTGACTTTTGAAGCGCCGGATTTTCAAAAGTTCCCTTGTCTTGCGATTGCTTATGAAGCTGGAAAACTCGGGGGCGTTTACCCGGCGATGATGAATGCCGCGAACGAAGTCTTGGTGGATGCTTTCTTAAAGCGAAAAATTCGTTTTACGGATATTCCGAAGTATATTGAAACCGTAATGGGGAAAACGCCGAAAATCGAGAAACGTTTGACTCTTCCGCAGGCACTTGAGGCAGATGCCGAGGCGCGGCGACTCGCTCGCGAATTGGTTTACTAATTTATAGGTATGATGCAGATTTTCGACAATTTTTTAATGTTTATTCTCGGTATTATCGGGCTTAGCTTTTTGGTTTTTGTACACGAACTCGGGCATTTTATTGTGGCTAAAAAAAACGGAGTCCGGGTTAAAACGTTCTCTATCGGGTTTGGAAAAAAACTGATTCGCTTTCGCCGCGG
>JAISUZ010000107.1 GCA_031271785.1 Fibrobacter sp.
AGAAAAGGCATTCGTATATGCCTCCAAAAACATTGTCAGCACGCAAGCGTATTGACGTTGTTTTTTACCGCATATACAAATGCCTTGAAAATGTAAAATACCACTCCCGCGCGATTCCATCGGAGCGGCTTCCAGCCTAAAAATATGTCTCGGAGCATTGAGAACCGCGCTTAGGGATAAAAATTGCTACCGAATTCCTCGGGAATTGCAAACAGGGAATGGACATCAGGATACGCTAACATTGAAATCACGAAGAACATACCATCGTCACCCCGCACAAAGCCTGTCCTCGCGATTGTCCTGACCGCATAAAAAACGCGAGGAATCCGGGGTCTCCTTTCCAAACCGGATCACCACGCCGCTGCGTGGCTCGTGAAGACAAAGATGCGTTCCGTGTCCGCGATAGCATATAAGATTTTCCAAATCGGCGGTGATACTTATTACCGCATCAATAGAATTGCCCGATTATGTAAGACTTTTCAAGTCTGCGGTGATACCTATTCGCAGGCAACTTGCTTGCCGCGAAAATACAGCCCGGCCCGCGCGAAGCGCGGGGCGCGCCGTAAAAAAAGCATTTTTGAGTTTTTCCAAACCCTCAACTTTCATTGATCGGCGCCGAGTAAACTAAATTTGAACTGAATTTTTAATGAGGCTCTCTTTATGCTTGATATTCGCAAAATTCGTGAAAATCCTGAATTTTACCGCGCTGAAACCCAAAAGAAAGGTTCGGTGGTGGACATTATGGACGTCCTTGCTCTCGACGAAAAGCGGAGAGCCCTTTTGACCGAAGTGGAACAGCTGAAATCCAAACGCAACGCCGAATCCAAAAAAATCGGAGAAGCCAAAAAGAAAGGCGAAAACGCAGACGATGCGATTATCGCCATGAGAGAACTCGGCGAACGCATTTCCGAGCTTGACCGCGCGGTAAAAGCGGTGGACGAAGAACAGACCGAAAAACTGATGCACGTCCCGAACATCGCGCACGCGTCTGTTCCCGAAGGTACTTCGAGCGAAGATAACGTAGTGGAAAAAACCTGGGGTACGCCCCGGGAAATCGACTTCGAAGCCGTCGATCATAAAACTCTCGGCGAACGCCTCGGACTGTTTGATTTTGAACGCGGCGCGAAAATCTCCGGAAGCGGATTCCCCGTTTACACCGGGCTCGGCGCCCGCCTCGAACGCGCGCTCATTCAATGGTTTTTGGATTCTCACCGGAAATCCGGATTCACCGAAGTCATTCCGCCTTACCTCGTCACCCGCGATAGTATGCGCGGCACAGGTCAGCTCCCGAAATTTGAAGAAGACATGTATCGCTGCGACAAAGACGACGACTTGTTCTTAATCCCCACGGCGGAAGTCCCCGTCACGAACCTCTACCGCGATGAAATCATCCCGGAAAGCGAACTCCCGAAAAGACTCTGCGCTTACTCCGCTTGTTTCCGCCGCGAAGCCGGAAGCTACGGCAAAGATACCCGCGGACTCCTTCGCCTGCATCAGTTCAATAAAGTGGAAATGGTTTACTTCGCGCACCCGGAAAAAAGTTACGAGGACCACGAAGCTCTCACACGCACCGCCGAAGAACTCCTGGAAGCGTTGAAACTCCCTTACCGCCGCCTCACGCTCTGTAAAGGCGATCTCGGATTCGGCGCCGCCAAATGTTACGACCTCGAAGTTTACGCGCCTGTGGAAAAGAAATGGCTCGAAGTCAGCTCCTGCTCGAACTTTGAAGATTACCAGGCGCGCCGCGCCGACATTCGCTCCAAAATCGGCGGAAAAAACACATTCATCCACACCCTCAACGGCTCCGGGCTTGCCACGCCGCGCGTTATGGTCGCTATCTGCGACAACTACCAGCAAGCCGACGGCTCTCTCGTGATCCCGGAAGTGCTCCGCCCTTATATGGACGGACTCTCTGCCATCACGAATCAGGGCAATTAGAGGACTGAAGTTAAACTATGAATGCCGAATTTTTGTGCGTGCCCCGGCGACAATGAATTTAATTTGTACGTACCATCGCCGTGGCACGCCCAAAATCAGCGCGGGAATTGTTCGGCGTTTTTTTCCTGAAAGACAACTTCTTTCCAGGAACGTTCGGCTTCGGAAGCCCATTCGGAATTGGGATAATTCTCTACGATTTCGCGGTAGCGAGCGACCGCCGAGCGGAAATCGCGGCGGGTGCGGTAGATGTTTCCCATTTGAAGCAAGGCAAAGACTTTAGCGTCTTCATCTGCAGATGTGATAAATTCACGATACGCGGAGAGCGCGGCGTTCCAATCACCTTCGAGGAAAGAGCGGTTTGCTTGCGCTAAGCGTTCGGCATCCGTTTGAGGAGCTTGCACGGTTTGCTGTTTTGCCGGTTCGGGGACCGGTTCTTTCACAGGCGTTTCTTTTGCTTCGGGTTCCGTAACACTTGGTTTTGCAGCGATAGGTGTTTCCGGCGCCGGCGGCGTTTGAGGTTTTGCCGCAGGTTTCTCTTCTGCAACCGGTGTCTCGTTTGATTTTTTGAGTTGAGCCAAACGCTCTTGAGCGGACGTATTTTTATTCGGGCTTTTACGGATAAATTCTGTAAGTTCTCTGATCTCCGCTTCTTTTTTCCCCTGTTTTTCATAAACCAAAGCGAGATAGCGGTGCGCTTCTTCGGAAAAAGCAATTCCTTTTTTCAGATTTATTTCCGCTTTATCGAGTTCCCCCATTTCATAACGCCCAACACCTGCGTAGTAATAAGCTCCGGGGTTTCCGGGTTGTTGCTCAAGTACCGATAGCCAAACGGGAGCGGCCTCTGTGTATTTTTTGGCTTCAAAGAGAGCTTTGCCTTTGGTAAAAAGCGGTCCGTTATAAGTGAATTCGCCGTTCGTTGCCGGTGCTACCGGCTTTTTCGCGCGTTCCGCCGCCGCCAAATCACGTTTGCCTTCGGCTTCATACGCTTTTGCAGCCCCCTCGTAAGCGGCGGTGAGTTTCGGATTATTCTTGTAAGCGAGCTGATAATTCGCCACCGCGCCCGGATAATCTTTCATTTTAAAGCGAACTTCCGCAGCCCCGAAATAAGCTTTGGAATTTTTGGAATCGGCGGCAAGGAGCGCGCGGTATTCCTGAATAGCTTTATTATACTCTCCGGCTTTGGCGTAACGTTCCGCCTGCTCTAAACTCGCGGCAAAAACGGAACCTCCAAAAAAACACAGTAAAAGAAACACTCTAAATTTCATAATTCAAACATAGAAAAAAAGTAAAATGCCGCGCAAACTAACGCCCGCCCACCAGAATTTTATCCACTTTAATGGAAGGTTGGCCGACCGTAACGGGTATGGACCCGGAACTCGCGCCGCACATACCGGCGGCAGTTTCAAAATCACTCCCTACCATGGAAATTCTCGGAAGAATCTCATGCCCTTTTCCGATAAGAGTAGCGCCGCGCACAGGTTCCGCTATTTTTCCGTTCCGGATAAGGTAACCTTCTTCCACGGCGAAATTAAATTCTCCGGTTGCGGGATTCACGGAACCGCCCGCCATTTTCGCGGCATAAAGTCCGTGTTCCGTACTCGAAATCATGGCGTCTAAAGTGTCGTTTCCCGGCGCGATAAACGTATTGGTCATGCGGCTTACCGGAGCATACTTGTAAGACTCGCGCCGCGCGTTTCCGGTGCGCGGAAGCCCGAGTTCCGTTGCCCCCACGCGATCGCTCATGTAAGATTTTAAAATTCCGTTTTCAATAAGCGTTGTTCTCTTTGCCGGCATGCCTTCATCGTCCACCTGAATGGAGCCCCATACGCCCGGGAGCGTGCCGTCGTCAACAGCAGTAACGCAGGAATGCGCCACTTTTTCCCCGAGTTTATCGCAAAACGGACTTGCCTTATGGCGAATGGCTTCTGTTTCAAGAGGGTGCCCGCAGGCTTCGTGGAAAATCACGCCGCCGAATCCGTTCCCCATAACCACGGGCATCTGCCCTCCGGTAACGTAACCCGCGCCGAGCATCCGGAGCGCTCTCTCCCCCGCCGATACGGCGAGTTCGGCAGCGGAATAACGGTCGATCACTTCATAACCGCCGAGGGCTCCGGGAGCTTCCCGCGCCACAATTCGTTCCGTGCCGTCCGAGGCGGTGACATTCACACTGAGCCGCACGCGCGCCCGTTCGTCGTTTATCCAAAGTCCTTCGCTGTTGATAATCGAAATGTGAGAAACTTCATCGAAAACAGAAGCACTGACCTGAATGATTTTAGAATCCAAAGCGCGCGCCGCGCTGTCGGCGGTTTTGAGGAAATCCAGTTTGTAAGACTGTCCTAAAATGCGGGAATCCTTAAAATCCGGAGTTAAATTCGTGCCGGATTTCGGTGAAAAGGAAAGCGAAGCGGCATTGAGCCCGCCGGTTCGCCCCAAAGCGAGTTTCCGCACAAGCGCTATGAGAGAATCCGGACTTTCTTCGCTTGTGAAAGCGTAAAGAACTTCGGTGCCGAACAGCAACCGGATACCGATACCGAAATCCGTCCCGGCGCTCGCATCATCGATTTCTTTTCCTTTGAGGGAAAGTACCGAAGAATGCGTTTCTTCTTCAAAAAGTTCCACGAAGTCGGCGCCCGATGAACGCCCGGCTTCAATTACCCGCATGGCTGTTTCCGTATTCATAAAATAATGGGTTTCCCTCTCACCGGGATTCCGGCGGTTCTCATGGAATCTTTGATACTTTGTACGGAATAATCCCCAAAATGCACCATAGAAGCGACGAGCGCTGCATCGGCCGATGTTTTTTCAAAAAGTTCCGCAATATGTTTTGGCGTTCCCGCGCCGCCCGAGGCGATCACCGGCACATTCACCGCCTGAGATACTTTTTCGGTAACAGCAAGTTCGTAACCGTGTTTCATGCCGTCCGTGTCGATGGAATTTAAACAAATTTCTCCGATCCCGCGGTCGCACGCTTCGAGAGCCCACGCCACCGCATCTTTCCCCATCGCTTTTCTTCCGCCGTGAATCACAACTTCGTAACCGCTCGGAATGCGCTCCGAGACACCCACAAATTTTACATCCATTCCAAGCACCATACACTGGCTTCCAAAAGCGAGTGCGCCTTGATTGATGATCTCCGGAGAAAGTACCGCGAGGCTGTTGATGCTTACTTTTTCGGCGCCAGCAAGGAGCACCTGATTCATGTCTTCCAAATTCCGGATGCCGCCGCCCACGGAAAACGGAACAAATACATTCCGCGCAATATCTTTCACCATTTCAAAATCGCAGGGGCGGTTCTCGGCGCTCGCCATAATGTCGTAAAACACAAGTTCGTCCACACCGTCATTGCTGTAACCCGCGCCCATTTCCACAGGGTCGCCGACGTCGATGTTTCCTTCAAAACGAACGCCTTTCGTAACTTTGCGGTCACGGACATCGAGACAAATAATCAATCTTTTTGTTAGCATTTGCCGTCCCACCGGCTAAAATTTTTAAGCACTTCAAGCCCCGCGTCCCCGCTTTTTTCCAAATGAAATTGAGCGGCAATCAGATTATCCTTACCGATAAGGCTTGGGAATTTCTGTGTTCCGTAAACAGTTTCACCGAAAACAAATTCCGAAGAAACCTGCGGGTAATAGGAATGCACAAAATAAAAGTCGCTGCCGGACTTGATGTTTTTAAAAATCGGATGCATTTTCGGGTAAGAAACCTGATTCCATCCCATGTGCGGAATCTTTATTCCTTTTTCTTCTTTGAAACGCACCGCGCGGCCGGAGATAAGCCCGAGGGTTTTCGTTCCCCCGTCTTCTTCGCTTTCGTCAAGAATAATTTGACAGCCGAGACAAATTCCGAGAAGCGGTTTTCCGGATTCTACCACAGCGCGAAGCGCCCCCGCGATTCCTGTTTGCGAAAGTCTTTCCATAGCGGATGCCGCCGCTCCCACGCCCGGAAACACCACGCGGTCCGCATTCCGGATTTCACCCGGGTCGGCACTCGGCTTGGCTTCGATACCAAGCGCGCGAAACGCATTCACCACCGACACGCGGTTTCCGGCGCCGTAATCCACCACAATTAAAGAAGCCATCGTTACAGAAGATCCTTAAAGAAATCGTTTCCCTTGTCGTCCACGATAATGAACGCCGGGAAATCTTTAATCGTGATTTTCCGAACGGCTTCCATGCCGAGTTCCGGAAAGTCGATCACTTCGTTCGAAAAAATATTCTGTTCGGCAAGAATCGCCGCCGGTCCGCCGATGGAACCGAGGTAGAAGCCGCCGTATTTTTGGCAGGAGTCGGTCACTTCTTTGCTGCGGTTTCCTTTCGCGACCATAATAAGACTCGCGCCCTGCGCTTGGAAAAGAGATACGTAACTGTCCATGCGCCCGGCGGTGGTGGGGCCGAAACTTCCGGTAGGCATTCCTTTCGGCGTTTTGGCGGGACCCGCATAATAAACCGGATGTTTCTTAAAGTAGTCCGGAAGTTCTTTTCCGCTTTCAAGCATTTCGGCAAGTTTCGCGTGGGCAATGTCGCGCGCGACAATCATCGTTCCGGAAAGGGAAAGACGGGTTTTCACCGGGTAGCGGGAAAGCTGTTTCAGCACTTCTTCCATGGGGCGGTCGAGATTCACCTGTACCGGTTCGGCAAGCTTGATATCGCTCTTTTCGTTCAAATAATTTTCCGGATGGTGTTCCATTTTTTCAATCCAAAGACCGTCCGCATTAATTTTGGCTTTGATGTTCCGGTCGGCGGAGCAGGAAACGCCCATGGAAACCGGGCAGCTTGCCGCATGGCGCGGAGCGCGGATCACGCGCACGTCGTGTGCATAATATTTTCCGCCGAATTGCGCGCCGATATTTGTTTTTTGACAAATTTCCAATACTTTTTTCTCAAGTTCCAAATCACGGAAAATACGCCCGCCTTTGGAACCGGTGGTGGGTAAACCGTCCAAATAACCGCAGGAAGCGAGTTTCACAAGTTTCAGGTTGGTTTCAGCACTCGTACCGCCGATCACCACCGCCAAGTGATAAGGAGGGCAAGCCGCCGTACCGAGAGTTTTCACTTTTTCGGTAATGAACGCTTCCAAAGACTTCGGGTTGAGGAGCGCTTTGGTCATGGGCCAGTAATAGGTTTTGTTTGCCGAACCGCCTCCCTTTGCCACAAATAAAAAGTCGAAATGATCGCCCGGTTCCGCGAGAAGGTCGATTTGCGCCGGGAGGTTCGAGCCCGTATTTTCTTCGCTATACATGGTGAGAGGCGCCACTTGGCTGTAACGCAAATTCAAACGGTTATAGGCGTTGTAAACGCCTTCGGAAATGGCTTCGGCATCGTCGATTCCCGTCCAAACCTGCTGCCCTTTTTTCACAAAAGCGATCGCGGTTCCCGTGTCCTGGCAAAAAGGAAGTTCCCCTTTATTAGAGACCACTGCATTCTGGAGCAGCGTTTTGGCGACAAATTTGTCATTATCGCTCGCTTCCGGGTCCTGTAAAATGGCAGCCACTTGTTTGGTATGAGCCGGGCGCAAACGAAAACTCACTTCCGCAAAAGCGGCTTCCGTCAATTTCACGAGCGCTTCGCGGGAAACTTTTAAGATTTTTTGCCCTTCAAACTCCGTTACGGAAACGCCTTCATGCCCAATATTCACATATTCGGTTTTATCTTCTCCGTATTGGATGGTTTTTTCATACTCAAAACTCATAATCGCCTCGTCAAAAGAAAAAAGTTTATGCCAAAAATTAACTTTTTGAGAGAAAAAAGTTACCCTCCTCCCGGTAGAAGTGTTATTTTTCCGAAGAACGATTTGAAAAAAGGAATCCATATGTTCAAAAAAATCCTCCTTTCCGTCACTCTAGGTTCTGCTATGCTTTTTGCAGCAACCAGTGCCAAAACTCCCGAAGCACCTAAAACGGAAACCAAAGTAGAAGCTCCGGCTGCAGCCCCTGCAGCAACGACACCTGCCGCGCCTGCGGCGGCCGCCCCGAAAACGGATCCCGCAGCAGCCCAAACTCATACCGCCGCTCCGGCACCAGCCGCCACCACTCCGGCCCCTGCACCTGCAGCGGTTGAAACTCCGGCTACCGCTACAGCCCCTGCAGCAACGACTCCCGCCGCGCCTGCGGTAGCTGCTCCGAAAACGGATTCCGCTCACACAGCCGCGGCCCCGGTTCCTGCCCATGCCACAGCCCCAGCTCCGGCAACCGATTCTACCGCTCATGCGGCTCCTGCCGCCGCCACTCCGGCAGACTCTGCAGTAGCTGCCGCTCCGGCCGCTGATTCTACCGCACAAGCCGAAACTCCGGCAGCGGACTCCACAGCGCAAGTTGCCGCCGACTCCACCGCACAGCAAGAAGTATTGGAAGCAAATACTGCGGAAGCTCCGGCAGATTCCGTGGCTCAAGTAGAACCGGTTCAAGAAGAAGCCGTTGTTGTTGCCGTAGTAGAAGAGGAACCGAAAAGAGAAAGCACCGCGAGCGGAACCATCATGGAAAATCCGTGGGAATTCCTGCTTGTTTCGGTAGCGTTCATCGCCACCACTCTCGTCATTATTTTCACCGGCAATTAAATTTTTACTTGCATTTGATTTTGAAAAGGTTGTCCGCGCGGCAGCCTTTTTTATTACTACTCTTTAAGGCATCTCTAAAAATTCATATCCCATATCCCGTTTCCCCATATTTCATACCCGAAAAGGGTTATCACCAATACTCGCCGATTTTCACTCCTGCCTCTGTTCGGTACTTGCGGGATTTCATGAACATAAAACAATTTTCAGAAGCGCCCTTTATTCCCTAATTTTAATTTTTTAATATTCCGGTATGATGTTTTTGAATTTCACCGCCGAAACGATTTTACTCATCGCCTCCGTTCTTCTTTTTGCAAGCGTGCTTGTCACCAAGATGGGAGCGCGTTTCGGAGTGCCCGCGCTTCTTCTCTTTCTCGGTGTCGGTATGGCGGGCGGCGTTGATGGTTTCGGGATTGAATTCAACAATGCGGCGGTCGCTCAATTTATAGGGATGATGGCGCTCAGCGTGATTTTGTTTTCCGGCGGTATGGACACGCGGTTTGAAGAAATTAAACCGGTACTCGCGCCGGGAATTATTCTTGCAACCCTCGGCGTTTTACTCACAAGTTTAATCACCGGACTTTTCATTTATTTTATCGCCGGGCAGTTCCAGCAATTTATCAAGCTTTCTCTCACCGAATCTTTTCTCCTCGCTTCCGTCATGTCATCAACCGATTCGGCTTCGGTATTTTCCATTCTCCGTTCCAAAGGGCTTAACTTAAAGCATCGCCTGCGCCCGCTTTTGGAGCTCGAGAGCGGCAGTAACGACCCGATGGCTTACATGCTCACCATCTTTTTCATTTCCATGATTCAAATGAACGAGGTGAGTTTGTTTTCTTCCGTTGTGGAGTTTATTTTGCAGCTCGGTATCGGACTGGTGGCCGGTTATTTCCTCGGTTTACTCACAACCGTTGTCATTAACCGCATCAATATGGATCAAAATTCCCTCTACCCGATTCTCCTTTTTGCCTGCGTGTTTTTCATTTTCTCCATCACCGATAAAATACACGGCAACGGTTATCTCGCCGTTTACATCGCAGGGCTTGTGGTCGGTAACAAGCGCATTCTTCACAAAAAATCCATCTCCACTTTTTTTGACGGATTCTCACGGCTCTGGCAGATCCTCATCTTTCTAACACTTGGGCTTTTGGTGGTTCCTTCCGATCTTTTAAAACCGTCTGTCGCCGGCATGGGGCTTCTCGTAGGAATTTTCATGATTTTGGTGGCGCGCCCGCTTACCGTATTTTTGTGTTACCTTCCTTTCCGAAACGTTTCTTTAAAAGCGCGACTTTATATTTCCTGGATCGGACTTCGCGGCGCTGTACCGATTATCTTTGCCACCTACCCTTTCCTCGCCGGCATTGAAAACGCGAGCCTTATTTTTGATGTCGTATTTTTCATCACGATTCTTTCTCTTATTGTGCAGGGCACAACCGTTTCCAGCTCGGCACGCCTTCTCGGGCTTAGCGAAGAAATGACCGAAGACAACAATATGTTCGGAATTGAACTTCCCGATGAAATCAAATCGTCGATGTCCGAAATTGCAGTTATTCCTTCTCTCCTCGAAAAAGGAAACCGCTTAATGAATATCGCTCTTCCGGATAACACCCTCGTGGTGATGATCAAACGGCAAGATAAATACTTTGTCCCCAAAGGAAATACCATCCTTTTTGAGGGCGACAAACTCGTACTCCTTTCCGATAACGAAGAAGCGCTCCAAGAAACTTACCGTACCCTCGGTATCACCCATTACACGATTCGGCGCAATTAGCATGCAAGAAGATTTTCGCAATCACCACAACGCCCTCCAGCAAAACCGCATTAAAGCCGGCGCCTTTGATATCAAAGGATTCTCGGTTTCCGGGCTTGCCACCTATTTACAACTTCCGGAACTTGATTTTTGCGCCGATATGGGAGAATGCCCTATTTCGGCGGTGAAATTAAATCATGTATTCTTAACGCACGCTCACGGCGACCACAGCCGCTGTCTCATGCGGCACCACAGTTTGCGCAAGATGATGGGAATCCCGAAAGAATCGGTATATTACCTTTCTGCGGCGATTTATGAAAATGCCTGCGAGTGGATCCGCGCCGAGGCGATATTCGAAGGCGTATCTCCGCATAAATTTCAATTACCGAAACTCGTTCCCGTAAAACCGTTTGAAAAAATTCAGCTTGAATACCGCAAAGATTTATACCTGGAACCGTTTCCGGTAGCGCATTCCATTCACGCTATCGGGTGCACTTTATTTCAGTACAAACGAAAGTTGAAAGACGAATTTTTAAACCTGCCGGCGGAAAAAATCATTGAACTCCGGCAAAAAAACGTTGAAATTACGCGCGAAGTTTACCTCCCGCTCATTAGCTTCACCGGCGATTCTCTCGGCGAAACGCTCCGTACCCAAACGCACATTTGGAAATCTCCGGTTCTCGTTACGGAATGCACGTTTCTCGACGAGGGCGAAGAAAAAATGGCGGTGCAGAAAGGGCACACGCATCTTTCCGAAATTATCGAATATCTGGAAAAATTCGGTTCCGAAATCGAGTGCCAAAAAATTATTCTGACTCACTTTTCCATGAAGTATTCCGAAAAATATATTCTCGACACGCTCAAGAAAAAAATCCCGGAAGCGTTTCAGGAAAAGGTTATTGCTTTTATTTAAGAGTTCTAAAAATGGAAAACGAAACCGTAAAAGAAGTTCCCGAATTCTACCGCGATTTAAGAAAAGATACCGATGTAAACGGCTTATGGCATTTTTCTCACAGGCATCACCCCGGCACGCGTAAACCGGTGCGCACGCCCGAAAACAAACCGCACCGGATTGATTTCGGCTGGAACTTGATTTTCCCGAACCATAACGGAACGATTGAAATTGAAGTCGGTTCCGGAAGGGGCGGATTTTTAGCCGAATACGCAGCGCGGCATCCGGAAATTTCGATTCTCGGCAGCGAATGGGATACCACCTGGGCGTATTTCGCCGCAAAGCGATTGCTTGAAAAAAAGGTCCCCGCCGCCATGCTCCGCGGCGATATTTTTTACTTCCTCAGAGATTGCGTTCCTTCGGAAAGCGTCGATGCCTTTCACATGTATTTTCCGGACCCGTGGCCCAAAGAACGCCACCACAAAAACAGACTGCTCCGTCCGGAATTTTTGGCGGAAGTCGCTCGCGTTTTAAAACCCGGCAAACGCTTTTTCTACTGGGGAACCGATCATGCGGAATACAACGAACTCGCGCTGGAAACTTTCGACGCTTTTGACGGTGCCACAGTAACCGAAAGAAACTCTGCCGAACCCACCGACGGGATTCGTACCAATTTTGAAAAGAAATACATCAAGGAAGGGCGGCCGATCTACCGCAGCCTTGTTATTTTTGAGAAGTAAACAGATGGTCCTATGCTAACGCAACTTTGTATCCATGATTTTACCCTGATCGCCGATGCCGTGATTCCGTTCGGCGCCGGATTTACGGCGATTACCGGAGAAACCGGCGCCGGAAAATCGGTTTTGCTTCAAGCGCTCCGCACCGCCTGCGGCGATAAAACCACCGCTGGCATGATTCGTTTCGGCGCGGAAAAAGCCTGGGTGGAAGCCCATTTTGAAATTAAAGACAATCCGCGGATTCAAAAAATCCTGAACGACCTTGATATTGACGAAGACGATCTTCTCGTGATTCGCCGCGAAATATTGAGCGGCGGGAAAAACAGAGCCCGCGTGAACGGCGTTTCGGTAAACCTCACCGACTTGCAGACTCTCGGAGACGCGCTCGTGCAAATGCACGGACAAAGCGAACAAACGCTCCTGCGCGATACCCGCGTTCATGTGCAAATGCTCGACGAATACTGCGGAAACGCCTGTATTCTCGAAGAATACAAAGAAAAGTGGAATGCGTGGAACCATGCGGTAGAAGAATCCAAAGCTTTAAAACAAAAGGCGCAAGCGCTCGCCGAACAGAAAGAATTTTTAGCGTATCAGCATCGGGAACTCGAAAAAGCGGCGCTTAAAGAAAACGAAGAAACCGCTTTGGAAGAAATCGTCGCCGTTGCTTCTAAAAACGAAGCGGAAGGGCGCCTGCTCAAGGAAATCAATCATTTGATCCACACGGAAAACGGCGTTGCCGATCAATTCCAAACCTTTCAAAGCAAAGTCAAAACACTCGCGGTAAAAATCCCGGAGTACGAAGCGCTTCACCAAGAACTGCAAGAAATGTTTCATTCCTTTAACGCCATTTGCAAATCGTTTCAAAACGCCGGAAACGCACCCCTCGTCGATGCCCGCGAATTAGACAAAGCCAACGCGCGGCTCGCTCAGATTCAAGGGCTCAAACGCAAATACAAAACCGATTTAAACGGACTCCTTGCGCTCTGCGAAAAAAGAAAAGCGGAACTCGAATGCCTTGAAAACCTGGATGCCGACCTTGATTTTCTCAAACAAAAAGAGCTGAAAATTTTTGCGGAACTTCAAGCGGTTGCAGATAAACTCACCTTGATCCGCACCGGAAAAGCGGGAGAATTGGATAAAGCGGTAGAATCACACCTCCACGAACTCGGCATGCCGAAAGCGCGTTTCAAAACCGAAATTCAAAACGCCCCCTACTCCGCTTCCGGTAAAGATGCGGTAGAATTTAAGATCGCCCCGAACCAGGGCGAAGGCGAAAAATCACTTCAAAAAGCGGTTTCCGGCGGCGAACTTTCCCGCGTACTTCTCGCGTTCAAATCGGTAATGGCCGCTTCGGATTTGGTACCCGTACTTATTTTCGATGAAGTGGATTCCGGAATCAGCGGCGAAATCGGAAACAAAATCGGGCTAGCGCTGGAACAACTCGGAAAATACCATCAAGTTTTAACCATCACGCATTTGCATCAGGTGGCAAGCCGCGCGGCCGGGCACATAGCCGTTTCCAAAACCGAAATCGACGCCAGAACGCACACGCATATTTCGCTCCTCAATGCCGAAACAAGAATCCGGGAAATTTCACGAATGCTCGGCGACGAGAAATCCGAAACCGTCCGTACTCACGCCAAACAACTTTTGGAGGATTCTCATGCCTTCCAGTAAAGAACGCCTTCTCAATCTGAAAATTCAAGGGAGATTCTGGCAAATTTTCCGCGCCGTACTTTTCATTCCGATCATTATTTTCATTTGGATGGAAAGCAATTATCTCGCCGCACTGTTCGTTTCGATCTCTCTCGTACTCGGGTGGATCAATCTCTACCAGTTGCGCGTTCAGGAAGTAGAAGAACCTTATTTCCGGCTATGGCTCAACTTTGTGGACGGACTTCTCTCTTTTGTGGTGATGTTCAGCATTTTCATCCGGGATGTGATTAAAGATCAATCCGTTGAAAAAATGCTTGCCGTCGGCTGCGTATTCCTGTTTATCCGTTTTATCGCCTACACTCTTTTTTCTTTCGGCATTATCCGCGAAGGCAATCAACTCCCGCGCCGGCGCTCCTGGACAAAACTCGCGAGCCTGAGCATTACCGTCACCATGGCGGTTTATATTCTGAACCTCGAATATTACATGCAAATTTGCATGGGAGCAAGCCTGCTTTTAATGGGAGCCTCCACTCTTTCGTTCATTTACTGGTATTACCGCGACCCGCTCCACCGCAAACCGCTTTCTCTCGCAAGCCAAATCACCGTAAGCCGCATTGTTCTCACTCCGGTTTTCCTGTGGGTCTTCTTTTACGACAACGACCTCAATTACTGCAACAACAACCTCATATTCAAAGTGCTTGCCCTCGCGATGGTCGCAGGGTTTATGCTCACCGATTTTTTAGACGGTTACCTGGCCCGGAAAATGGGAGATGTGACAACGCTTGGAAAATACCTCGACCCGTTCTCCGATAAAATCTCGAATATGACCGTATTCCTCTGTTTTATCGCCACCGGTTACGCGCCGGTATGGATGGTCGCCCTGATTTATTTCCGGGAAGCGAGCGTGGAAACCCTCCGTACGCTGGCCGCCTCGGAAAATGTGGTGATCCCCGCCCGGAAAAGCGGCAAATGGAAAACCGGGATTCAAGGAGCCGGCATTCTCTTAATCCTGATCGGCGCCTTAGACCCGGTCACCCGCCTGATTCCGAACTATTCCTCATTTTTCGAATCCTTCCCGACTTATGTAATGGGGCTTATCACCGCCATCACTCTTATCAGCGGCGTCGATTATTTCATGGCATCCCGGCAAATTCTGAAAAAATTCGTATAAGCCCTTGCCAAAAAGCCTGCCGTTTGCTATATATGGGTCACCCTTTGACGCGGGGTGGAGCAGTTGGTAGCTCGTCGGGCTCATAACCCGAAGGTCGCAGCGTTCAAGTCCTGCCCCCGCTATTAAACAAAAAAACTCGGTAACGCCGGGTTTTTTTGTTATAGTCATATACCGCATTTTTATGTCTTCGGTCACATGGCGATCATGCGCCAAATACCGGACAGCCGCGCGCTCATAGTGACGAGGAGCCGAAAGTTCTAAACCTGTTTCAAATAAAATGAGAATATACCCTTCACCAATGAATTTTACGGGCGGCTTCCTCCATTTCATTCCGGAACCGGGCTCGCATTTCAGCGGCGGTGAACCACCTGCTGAAACGGAGCCGCGCGGAATGTTCTCCGGATTCATTCCTGACCGCGCGTCTCCGCAGTTCCTGTCGCATCCCTGCCGCGAATAAAAAAAATGCCCCGGATTTACCGGAGCGTTTTTCTTAAAAACGATTCTTAATTGATTTCCGTATTAAACGTGTATTTCCCTTTATAGTAAGCAAAAACCTCTTCTTGGGAACGGAAAGAAGCGCGGCGTATCGCATTTTTCACTTCGGGGTTTGTGCGCATCATTTCACGCAGTTTGCCTTCTACGTCCCGGAAAAACAAATCATCCGACGCCATATTCAAGTGCTTCTGACTGTAATTACGGTGATAACGGCGTTCGAGCATCTGAAAAAGAGCCGTTTGGCAATGATTTTCCGGCGGATTTTTCTTCATTACCGGTTTGTAACATTGATCGATATAAGAATTCTTAAGATTCACAATCATGTGATCAATCGCCGGGATGTCGCGGCTGGAATCCTGAGAAACCACCGTTGCCTTGGGCACCGAAGAACAGGCGGCAAGAAGTAAGAGCGAAGCAAGAATCAAAAACTTACGCAATTTCATAAAAAAAGAAACTCCAAGTAAAGGACTACCCGCACACTCGTTTCCATAATTTAAAATATTTCTTCAGAATAAGCGTGAATAAATTCACTTATTTTCCTCTTTTCGGGTGAATTGGTAGAACCAAGTGATGGGGTTCACTACCCGGTACCGGATACCGCCGATTCGTTTATCCCCTTTCCGGCTGACAAGCCCGGTCACCACATGCACATGAGGTCCGCTGGTGGTTCCCGTCATCCCGATTGTCGCTACCGGGTCGCCCGCCATCACCTCTTGCCCGTCCAGGTACAAAAGCTGATCGCAGTGCATGAAAACAATAACATAAGGGTCTTGCACAATCCCGATCACCACGCCGCCGCGCTCGTCTTTAAAAGTCCATGTTTTTCCGCTGAAAGGCGCGAGAATCCGCGCTCCCGGGCGGCTTGCTATATCAATCGCCTGATGCACGCGCCCTACCGCCTTCGGCGTTTCATGGTAAAGTTCCGTCAAATACGCCACCGAATCGGAAATGATCGCGGTAAAAAAATTCCACGCGGGCGACATATAATCGTAATCCGGGTTTGAAATTTTTTCGGAAGGTAAAAACCGGAGCGACACATTTTCCGGCGGGATATTCAACGACCCTTTTTCCCAGCTGTTTTTCGGAAAATCATTCTTTTTCAGCGTTTCTTCAACGTAACCTTTCAGCATTTTTTCCGTAGTCACGAGCGCAAAGAACCGACCGACCGCATAACGCGCCACCCGCTGTAAAGGTTCGCTGCCGTCAAACGTATAAGTAAAATAAGGCGCTCCGGAAAAATACTCGCGGTCGTAACTCATGTCCCGCAAAGAAGAAGGCTCGGATAGAATACTCCCCGCCGGCATGAAAATACCGATTAAAATGAAAATCAAAAGCACCCACCAGAATTTCAAAAACCAGCACTTTAAACCTTCCGGAGCATTTCGTTTCAAAATACGGATCCGCACGAGCTCTTGAGCGAGTGCGGAAAACGCTTTGGGATCCTCTTCAAAGCGTGCCGGCGAGGGCAGCTTCAAGGTTTGAAACAACCGAAGATTTTTCTTCAAATAGGGAAACCGTTTGAAATCGGGCAATTTCCCGAACCAGACAATTCGGTTTTCCAGAGAGATTTCGGAACTTTCGAGCAAATTGGCAAGCGCACCGGTATTCTCATCGGGCACGAAAAACAAATTCAAATCACACGCCCCGATCAAAGGCAAAAAGTCTTCCCCCATCTCTTCCGGGAAAAGGAAGATGATTTTCTTAAACGCCGCCTGTAAACCGCGGATATTAAAGAGAAAACGCCGGCTCGACTCCATATCCCAAAGAAGCCGCTTGCCGAGAGGCGTAATCACACGGAACCCTTCCCAGTCGCCGAATTCGAGCGAAGGTAAAGCCACCGGATTTATTTCGGAAGCGAGATTCTCGGTGGAAAAACGCGAAGAAACCGGAAGTTTCCCAGAACCCAAATCGACCACGAGTAAAGGATCTCCCCCGGAAAAGTCAAGCGCAAACGAAGCCAAAGCGTTTGCCGAAAAACAAAAACGCCCCGAACTCGCAAGCCCCACAAGCATTCCCTGTGCGACAACAGAATCCAGAAGCGTTTGTTTCATGGGTTATCGGATTTTACGCTCTCGCCGTCCCGCGGGGGTAAATATGCCCGGCAGGCGGAGCCGCTACAAAACGATCCACAAGCGCATAAATTTCTTCCGAAGAAAACGCCGGATTGATGAAAAATTCGGAAGAACGAACGCTCATACGCCCTTTCAAAGCATCGTGGCGGCGGGCTCTGCCGACAATCCCGAAAGGCAATTTTTCAAGAACCGGAAGCAAACCGAAATAACGGAAAAGGCTGAAATACTTCTGCCATGTGGGGCGATCTGCCAAGACCGCAAAAGTCCCTTCGGGGAATTGCTTGGCCAAAAGGAATTCTTCTCCGCTCATCACAACCAATTCGTGAACGGACGGGAAATTCGCGACAAAATTCGCAATTTCACCTTTCATGTAGCGCGGATCGCAAAGAAAAACAAATTTCATAAAATTCCGATGGGTTAGAATGAATACAAAAGACAAAGATAATTTATTC
>JAISUZ010000030.1 GCA_031271785.1 Fibrobacter sp.
ATTTTTGTCATCGCGAACGCGGGACGCGTGTGGCGATCCGGTAAGGAATAATACAGGGTCCGGATGGCCGCGGGCTATGCTCTCGCCTGGACTGCCGCGCCTTCGGCTCGCAGTGACAGTGACAGAAACCGGTTTTTCCGCCCTAAAACCGGGTCGAAAATATTCGACCCCTGCCATCGTTATTGTCATGTTTCAATTGCGAAACGAAATCCGGAATCACATTTCTATTCCCGATTCCCTAAATTTCATACTCGAGGAACTTGAGTTGCATTTTCACATAAGCGCGGTTCTCAATACTTTTTTCAAAACCTTTAGGCTGGAAGCCGCTCCGGTTTTGAAAAAAGTGTTGGAACCGTGCGAACATTGCGTGAGGCAGGCGGAGGGTGCGCGCTGGCGCGCAGTGCGCAGCACCGACCGGAGGGCAGCCCGGAGACACGCCGGCCCGGCGCATTATAGTAGCGGATTCTAAAACATCCTGAACTTGTTTCAGTATCAGATGGTTGCGCCGGGGCACGCCTAAATATATTGCGCGATTTCCAGCCAGACTCTGGGACTCGCATAAGAAAGGTGCGTGTGGAGAAATATATTTTCGGGGCAAGGCATGACCCCTTCGCCGATCGTTTTCGGAGGGACTTCCAATGTTCCGAAACGTTCAAACATTCCCGTTTCTTTATAGAGTTTTTTCAGACAGTCGAGGACTGTCCGTGAGATAAAAAGTTTTTTTGCCGGATTATTTAACCAGCGTTCCAAATTCTTTAAATAAGGTCTGTTTTCCGCCGAGTAAAGATACTTTCTATAGGCTTCGTTATTTTCTTTGCTGCTTCCGGTGGTCGGAAACCACAGCAGTTCCACAAAGGAAACATCGGCTATGTAATTATTGCTTAATCCGATTTTCGAGAAACTCTGATGATACATTTTCATATCGGTATCTCTTTTGTAGAAAAAATGCAGCAACGGATGATGAAACCGGTATTTTTTACCGAAAGCAATGCCGTCTTTCAAATATTCCTCGACAAGCGGCCAAATCGGGTGCATTTCGAGATCAAAATCCCAGCGGGCGTCTTTCCCTACGAAAATGATTTTCGCTTTGGCGGGATCTTGCCCCTGATAACACTTTTTAGCATATAACTGCAGCAACCGATTGGACGGATGCGGCAACAAATGGCTGGACGGGAAATACTCATCGTTCATAAACACCACCTTTATTTTAAATGGTAAACACCCGCAAAAAAATTAAAAAAATGATTTTACAAAAGCAACCTATTTGTTGCTAAGTTTTAATATCCGCGACTGCCGAATAATGCCGTGCCCACTCGAATCATGGTGGCGCCTTCTTCGATCGCGACTTCCAGATCGTCGGTCATGCCCATAGAGAGTTCGGTGCAATCCGTAAAAACGCCGCCGCGTTTTTGCAATGCCGCCCGGGTCCGGCGCAAAAACGCGAATCCCGCGCGGGAATCCTCCGGGTTCCCTGTGTTTTTCCCGATGGTCATGAGCCCGCGGAAACACAGGTGCGGCGTTTCCGGGAGGTCCTCAAAAAAAGCGGAGACTTCGTTCATCGCAATGCCGCTTTTCGTGTCTTCTTCCGAAGTATTGATCTGAAACATGACATCGATCTTTTTATTAAGTTCCGCGCAAACCGCCTCGAGCTTTACCAGCGTTTCTTTATCGGCTACGGTTTGAATGACATCGGCGACAGAGGCCGCCTTCCGCAATTTATTGCTTTGAACCGGCCCGATAATATGCACGCGAATGCCGGCGCGGGGAGTTCCGAATTTTTCCACGGCTTCCTGCACGCGGTTTTCACCGAACTCTTGCGCTCCTAAAAGAATAGCCGTTTCCACGGCTTCTTTCGATTGAAATTTACTGACCCAAATAATTTTTACCGATTTCAAACTTCGGGAACATTCGACACAAGCCGCTTCGATACGCGCTCGCAGCGCTTTGAGCCGAACACGCATTTCTTCTAAAGATAAACTCATTTTTTTATTTTCTTTTTTGGCGTGACTGAATGCTTGAAAAGTAACTTTATTATTTCGTCGATATGCGTTTTCAATATAATCTTGAGACCTTTCTGTGCGGGCCCGGGGAGTTCCGCTACATCTTTCCGGTTATCTTCCGGAAGAATCAGCGTTTTGACCCCGGCGGCAAGCGCGGCGAGGGCCTTTTCGTTTAAGCCGCCGATGGCGTGTAAATCCCCGGAAAGGCTGACTTCCCCCGTGAACGCCGTGTCGGGCGGCACCGGGATTTTAGTGAATGCGGAAAGCAGTGCGAGTGTGAGCGCAATGCCGGCAGACGGTCCGTCTTTAGGTACCGCCCCTTCGGGCACGTGAACGTGAATATCGGTTTTACGCACCACAGCCGGGTCCACGCCGAAATACTGCAAACGTTCGCGCACGAGGCTCAGCGCAATTTGCGCGGATTCTTTCATGACATCGCCGAGTTTTCCCGTCATCATCAACTGCCCGCGGCCGCTGAGCAGCATGCATTCGATCGTGAGAATTTCACCGCCTACCGATGTCCAGGCAAGCCCCGTCACGAGCCCACAGCGCCCGGCTTTAAATAAACGATTGCCTAAAAACCGCGGTGCGCCCAAATACTGAGTTAATACTTTATCCGAAATAACCGGCAGCCTTTTCTTGGACAGGACAATTTCTTTAACGCGTTTGCGCACAATGGATTCAAGCGCGCGTTCCAAATCGCGTACGCCGGCTTCCCGCGTGTACTCATCTAAAATTTTTTGAATGCAGGCGTCGCTGATTTCAATATCCTTGCCGTAAACGATTCCTGAGTTTTCGCAAATTTTCGGAATCAGATACTCGCGCGCAATACTCATTTTTTCATGGGCATAATAACCCGGGAGCCGCACAATTTCAAGGCGGTCGCGGAGCGGTTCCGGAATACTCGATTCCGTATTGGCCGTTGCGATAAAAAGCACGCGGGAAAGATCAAACCCGACTTCCATAAAATGATCGGTGAAATCCGTGTTGAGTTCGGGGTCCAGAACTTCGAGCATGGCGCTCGCCGGGTCGCCGCGGAAATCGCTTGCCATTTTATCGATTTCATCGAGAAGCATCACGGGATTCATGCACTTCACGCGGCGAAGCGCTTGAATGAAACGCCCCGGCATGGAACCGATATAAGTCCGGCGATGCCCGCGGATTTCCGCTTCATCGCGCACGCCGCCGAGGCTAATGCGGATAAATTTGCGTTCCATCGCCTCGGCGATAGAAGCCACAAGCGTCGTTTTCCCAACGCCCGGAGGCCCTACCAGACAAAGGATTGAAGATTTCTTTTCCGATTTTGTCATTTTCAAAACCGCGATGTATTCCAAAATGCGGTCTTTCACTTTTTCAAGCCCGAAGTGTTTTGCATCGAGCTGCGCCTGCACCGCTTTCAAATTCAAATTGGTTTCGGTGTATTCGTTGTAAGGTAATGCCAAAAACCAGTCAATGTAATTGCGCACCACCGCATATTCGGGGCTCGTCGGGTGCATGAGTTTCATGCGGTCGAGTTCTTCGTCGAGCTTTTCCTGAATTTCTTTGGAGAATTTTTTCTCTTTGATTTTTTGCGCAAGTTTCACCGGCTCGGAGGCTTGTTCGCCTTCGGAGACTTCATCTTGAAGCATCCGAATTTGTTCATTGATCAGCCATTCTTTTTGGGATTGCTGCATTTTTTGCTGCACATCCTGGCGCACGCGCTGAGCGATTCCTTCTACGCTGAGCGCGGTTTCCATCAGCAAATCCGTTTGATCGGCGAGATCCGGCAGCGTTTCCTGCGCGAGAAGCGCTTGCTTATCTACCGGAGAAAGCCGGAGGAAAGGGATGATTCCGTAGTAAATATCGGCGGCAAAGGTCATTCCCGGCAAGGCTTCCAAAATATCGGCGGGTACGCTTTGAATTTCGGCGTAACGCCGGAAAAGATCAATGCTCCGGCGGGCGCGTTCCATGTCCGTATCGGATTCTCCCAACGCGAGCGGGCGCAGTTCTACTTGCGCCGTAAAATATTTCTCAAAAAAGATTTCCGATAAGAAAACCGGCTGAACGCCTTCTACCAATACTTTTAAATAACCGTTCGGGAGCGGACTCACCGAAAGCACTTTCGAGAGAACGCCCACGGGGTAAAGATCTTCGGCGTTGACTTCTTCGCGTTCGGATTCGCGCTGCATCACGAGCACCAGAAAATCGTTAAACTCCTGAGAGGCCGTCAAGGCATAAATCGAAATATCGCGCCCGACTAAAATGCGGGTGGAAGATCCGGGAACAACAAGCGTGTCGCGAAGCGGCAGGAGCGGAAGCGGGCGGCTCAAATCCAGCGCCGGTTTTTCTTCTTCAAGAAAAGGCTTTGGAGAAGCATTCTTTTTTTTCAAGGGAATCCTCAGGCTACTTTTTTCTTATCCGGCAAATTCGAAGATGTTTTTTTAGCGGGCGCAGCAGACAGAGCCTCGGAAATCATTTCACTCGTTACTTCCAATTTTTTTACACCGGAACCGGGAAGTTCATACATCAATTGCTGTAACGATTTTTCCAGAACCGAGCGAAGCCCGCGGGCTCCCGTTTTCCGTTCAATGGTTTTACGCACCACTTCCTGAAGCGCTTCTTCCGTGAACGAAAGTTCAATGCCGTCCATTTCAAACAACTTCTTAAATTGTTTTACCATCGAATTTTTCGGTTTCGTTAAAATATTGTAAAGCGCGAATTCGTCGAGTTCATCTAAAGCCACAGCCACCGGCAAACGCCCCACTAACTCGGGAATCAATCCGAAATGAATCAGATCATCGGGTTCGAGCTGCCGGAATAAAGCGCCGAGCTCATGCTCGCGTTCCGAACGCACGTCGGCGCCGAAACCCATACCGCTTTGGCTCACGCGGCGCGCAATCACCTTGTCGAGCGTTTCGAACGCGCCGCCGCAAATAAAGAGGATGTTGCGCGTATTGATATGAACCAGATTTTGTTCCGGGTGTTTCCGCCCGCCTTTCGGAGGAACGGCAGCCACGGTGCCTTCTAAAATTTTCAGCAGTCCTTGCTGAACGCCTTCTCCCGAAACATCGCGCGTGATAGACGGGTTCGCTGTTTTTCTTGCGATCTTATCAATTTCATCGACAAACACAATGCCTTGTTCGGCGCGGGCCACATCGTAATCCGCCGCCTGAAGCAAACGCACGAGAATGCTTTCCACATCTTCGCCCACATAACCGGCTTCGGTTAAAATCGTCGCATCCACAATCGTAAACGGCACATCCAAAAAGCGCGCCATCGTTTGTGCGAGAAGCGTTTTTCCCGAACCGGTGGGGCCTACCAACAGCAAGTTCGATTTATCGACTTCCACATCGCCTTGTTCCTGATGCGATTTCTTGTAACGAAGGCGTTTGTAATGATTGTAAACAGCGACGGAAAGCGCGGTTTTCGCCGCATCTTGCCCAATGACATATTCATCCAAATGGGCTTTGATCTTGGAGGGAGGCGGGAGCGGTTTTTGTTTGACCGCCGTTTCTTTCGGCTGAGCCGCCACATCTTTCGCAAGTTCATCCACGAGCATCCGGTGGCACATCGTCACACATTCGTTACAAATATTTACGCCGGCGCCCGTAATGATTTTCTCCACTTGTTCTGCGGGTTTGCCGCAAAAGCTGCAGGTCATTCTCGGGTGATTTTTACCGCCCTTATACATTCACACCTTCTTTCCGCGGATGGAAAATTTCGTCGATCACCCCAAACTCCAAAGCTTCTTCCGGGCTCATGTAAAAGTCACGCTCCGTTTTGGCGTGAACTTCATCAATGGACTTCCCGGTATGAGAAGCGATAATACGGTTCAGGGTTTCGCGGGTGCGTACAATTTCTTTGGCGTGAATCTGAATATCGGTAGATTGCCCGGTGGCCGCTCCCGACGGCTGATGCAGCATAATGCGGGAATTCGGAAGCGCGTAACGCTTTCCTTTGGTTCCCGAGGCAAGCAACACCGCCGCCATGGAAATGCTGTTTCCAATGCAAATCGTCGCGATATTCGGGCGAATGTGTTGCATGGTATCGTAAATGGCAAGCCCTGCGGAAACATAGCCTCCGGGGCTGTTAATGTAAATGGTGATGTCTTTTTCCGGATTTTCATATTCCAGAAAAATCAACTGCGCCATCACATTGTTTGCCACTTCATCATTGATCGGCGTGCCGAGAAAGATAATCCGTTCTTTCAAGAGCCGCGAATAAATATCGTAGGCGCGTTCGCCGCGTCCGGTATTTTCAATAACGGTTGGAATAACCATGACAACCTCCTCAGGTTATGAATTGGCGGAAGCTTCCGGACGGATTCCCACTAAGAAATCCGCCGCGGCTTCAATCCGCAGTTCTTCGCGAAGACTCATAATTCTGCCGGACTGGCGGAAATAATTTTTCATGGATTCGAAATCCACATGGTAAGACTTCGCCAGTTCTTCAAGACGGGCATCCACTTGCGCCTGTGTCGCTTTTAATTTTTCCTTGTTCGCCACAAAATCGAGAATACGGTGCTTTTTAATTTCGCGGATCGCTTCCGGAGTAAGCGTCTTCACTTGTTCTTCCGTCGGTTCGATTTCCGCATCTTCCGGCGCATGCTGATGGCGTTTCAAGGTGTAGCGGATCAAATCCAAAATACGACCCTGCGGCACTTCAAACGGATTCTTTTCAATCAATAGGTCCATCGCTTCGGTAATCGCTTTCGCTTTCGCGGCTTGTTTCTTGCTGTTCGCGAGCCCTTCCGCCAAATTATGGCGGAGCTCTTCCATATCTTTCACGCCGATTTGCTTAAAGAACTCTTCGTCCATCGCCGGGGGAGTGACTTCGCGCACATCTGTGATTTCCACTTTAAATTTAGCGGTTTTTCCGCGGTACGCTTCATCGCGGTGATCTTCCGGATAAACAAAATCGATTTCTTTGATATCGCCTTTGGAAACGCCGACAAGTCCTTGGTCGAAACCGGGCGTCGAGGATTCGCCGAGGAGCGAGCGGAATTCTTTTTCTTCGGGAATATCTTTCTGAACGCCGTCAATCACCACTTCGAGGTAGTTACCGACCACAACGTCTCCGGTGCGGGAAGCGCGGTCGGCAGATTCGTCTTTCGACCACATTTGACGGAGGCGGGCGAGTTCTTCATCCACTTCGGCATCGCTCACCACAATTTCGGGAACGGAAATCCCGAGGGAATCGTAACCTTGAATATCAATGACCGGATCTACTTCCACCGTCGCCTTCAAGGAAATATCATTTTCCTTGTCGTCTTTAAACTCTTCGACTTTCACGCGGCCGACCGGATTAATGCCCGCTTTCTTCAATTCGTCCGTCAGCGTTTGATTGAGCAGTTCGTCGATCGCTTCCTGGCGAATCGCATCTCCGAAACGGGAAAGAATCATCTGTTTCGGCACTTGCCCCTGGCGAAAGCCCTTAAACGTCACTTCTTTACGGTATTTTGCGACTTTTTTGTCAAAAGGGGCTTTGAGACTTTCTTGAGGTATCGAAAGTTCAATGGTTCGAAGGGTAGCACTGGTTTCTTTAATTGAAACGGTCATAGTTTCTCCATAAAATACAAACTCTGATGATGCGAGAGGAGGGAGTCGAACCCTCACGCCGAGGGCGCCAGATCCTAAGTCTGGTGCGTCTGCCAATTCCGCCACTCTCGCAAGTTGAGCCAAAAATACAAAAACCATTCTCTTTTGTGGAAGAATCATCTATTTTACAAGCGTGTTGAGCACAATAAAGAACATTAAAATCGGCGTTTTCATTTCTTTGGTGAATTTCCTGATCCAAGGCGTTTCTTTTGCTGTTCAGAATTTTATTGCAAAAAATCTGGGAATTACGCATTACGGGTATTTCGGTGTGCTCCAAAGCGATTACCTGATTTTCTGCGCCCTTGCCGATTTCGGTATGGCGACCCTGATTCTCGCTTTTTTCGGAAAACGCGCCACGGAAGGCCGGCTTTGTTCCCGGATACTGCAACTCCGGTTTTTATGCGCGTTTCTTTCCATGCTCGCTTACGGTGCGTTCGCGTTCCTGATTCGCCGCCATCATCCGGCTTTTCGCGGTGAGTTGATTCTCGCCGGCGGACTTATTTTTCAGCATGCTTTCTTTGATTGGTTTTTCATTTGCGGAGCGTTCTGGAAACGGCTTTTAATTTCGAAAGTTCTTCACAGCATTTCTTATGCCGCCGTAATGAGCATCGCTCTTTTTTACTTCCGGGTTTCTTCCATTGAGGGGATTGCGCTTGCTATGGTTCTTGCTGCGCTCCCCGCTTGGAGTTTCGGCGTTTTCAAAGCGCTGGACCGGCGTATTTTCGAAGTCACGCGCCGTTCTGTACGGTTTTTCAAACTCATGTTCAAAGCCGCGTTCCCCTACGCGCTCGCAAGCCTCGCGAGCTTTATGTATCTGCCCGCAGGGCTTTACGCTGTGGACCGCCTCGCCGAAGCCGAATATCTCAGTGCCTACAATTTTGCCCACAAAATCGTCCTTCTCGCTTCCGGATTCATGGTGCATTTCATTTCCTCAAACCTGATTGTGCTTCACCGTGAAAAAGCGTCTCAAATCAGCCTCAGAAACCATGCCGGGTTTATTCTCTTTATCGCATTTGCCGCAAGCCCGCTTTATCTTTTTCCGGAAAGAGTGCTTTCCATCCTCTTTTTCGCCGCCCCATGGAATGAAACGCTTCTCGCCGAATCCGGAAATGTTCTTAGATGGCTCAGTTTTTCTCTGATTTTCCAAGCGATTCGCCTCCCGATGATCGCACTCCTTTTAAAGGAAAAGCAAGTCTCGAAATTTGTTCTTTTCGTTGTCTTGGGCGGCTCGGTCAATGTTTTATGCTGCCTTGCCGGACTTCAATTCCTCCCTGTAGAAGCCGTACCGAAACTCATGCTTTCGGGAGAA
>JAISUZ010000020.1 GCA_031271785.1 Fibrobacter sp.
GTTTGTATATGCCTATCCGGAATCATCACAAGGGCTTGCGGATTATATCCGCACAGTTATTGTTAATTCATATGTAATATTCAAGGAACGCGGTGAATGAAAAAATTCGGATTAATACGAAGAATGACTCTGATTATGCGGGAGACCCCGTGTCATTGCACGGAGTGACAGAGCGATGTGTGGAAAACCGAGTTTTCCACAGCGAATCCTGGGATCCGGATGGCCGCGGGCTATGCCCTCGTCATGACAAGTTCATCGCCGTTTTGTCCCGAATCCCTATTTGCGTGATTGCAATTCCCAAGGAACTTAGTGGCATTTTACATTTTCAAGGCGTTTGTATATGCCGGAATAGGTATCACCGCAGATAAAGAAAGTTTTACATGACCGGGCAACTCAACTAATGCGGTAAAATAAGCATCACCGCAGATTTGTAAAGTCTTTCATGCCTTAGCGAATTCAATTAATGTGGTAAACAACGTCAATACGCTTGCGTGCTGACAATGTTTTTGGAGGCATATACAAATGCCTTTTCTTCGCGTGAGGCAGGCGGAGGGTGCGCGCGAAGCGCGCAGTGCGCAGCACCGACCGGAGGGTAGCCCGGAGATACGCCGACCCGGCGCGGTTTTCATGCCGGTTTTATATAAATGCGCCGGGGCACACCCTTTTCTGCAAGCCGGAGTTACCGGTTTTCTTTTGCTGTTTTTGTGTTCGCGGAATTTTCATTTTCATATATTTCTCACCCATGAGACGAATTTTTCTTTTGGTGGAATGTTTAACCGGTTTTCTCGCGATGGTTTTCGGCAGTGTTTTGACGGCGATGGTTTGGAAAGAGGGTTATTTTGCCGGTGCTTTGATGCTCGTGATTACGGGACTTCTCGGTTTTATTCTCGGTTTGCTTGAGTTAAAACGTGAGAAAAGCGATCGTTTTCAGGATATTTTTCTGACGGTTTTGCGCCGTACGCTTTGGATTGTCAATCTGGTTTTGAGTTTATTCGTTATTGGCGTGTTATTTTCGATGTGAAAAATTTGCGGTTGCGGATAAAAAAATCCGATTTTTCTAAATTAAGCCCGATGATTTTTCGGTTGGTTTTATTTTTAGCAGCGCTGTGTTTCGGCGGCTGCGAGTTTCCGTGGGGCGCGCACGATCCGGTGGTGGCGCGCGTTGGGAATTCCATGTTAAAACTTTCCGATTTCAAGAGAATGACGGCGGATTTGGGTTCTTTGGACGAGAAACAGAAGGCGCAGGTTCTTGAGTCGTGGGCAAACCGGGAAGTGATTTTTTTGGAGGCGCTGGAATCCGGAATTGAAAAAGAAGAAGCGGTGCGCCTTTTGCTTGAGTCCGCCCGGAGAAAGATTATTGTGGATTCTTATTTGAATCGGGCGGATACCTTCGCGGTTTCGGAGTCGGAGGTGCGTCGTTTTTATGATAATCATACGGATTTGTTTTTGCGCGGGGATTGGGCTTTTTCCGGAGTGATCATTGATTATAAGGACTGGCGGAGCGCGGATGCGTATTTCCGGAAAAACAAAGATGAAGATTTTAAACAAATGCCGCACATGAACGCCGCTTTCAAAAATGTGGCGGCTTTCGATTCTTTGAACGGTTCGCCGGACTCGTGTGCGGTGGAAGATTTGCGAACCTTTCCGCTCGGGAAACTTTCCCGGCCGAAACTTTGTAAAGGTGTTTTGAAAAGTGTGTTATTGACGGAACGCCTGGATTCCGCGGTTCTTTTTCCGTTTTCCGAAGTCTATTCTCTCGCGTATTCGCTTTCGGCAGAAGAAGCGTACCGCGTTCACTTGGACCGGATTCGGGATAAGGCAAAGAATAAACATCCTGTGTTTTTTTATCCGGATAAACTCCGTTAAGATTTTTTAAGAGGTATTCATGAAAGGATTGTTAAGAATTTTTGTCGCTCTGCTCGGTTTGAATGCGGGTTTTGTATTTGCGGCTCCCGAATTGTTCGAGTCCATTGCGGCGGTGGTGGATGGGAAACCGATCATGCGTTCGGAACTGATGGGCGCGCTTTATCAGTTTCAGAACAGTCCGGATGCCGGTTCCATGACGGAAAAAGAACAGTTTCAGTTTGTGCTGGATCGTTTGATTGACGATAAAGTATTGCTCAGCCGCGTTGCCCGGGATTCGATTCAGATTCCCGACACCGAAGTGGATCAGCGCGTGACGATGCATTTGCAAGGTCTCGCCGACCGTCAGCAGATCGATATGGCGACTCTCGAAAAAGCGATCCGCGCCCAGCTCGGCATGAGTATCGCGCAATACCGCGATGTTCTTTCGCGTCAGGTCCGGGAGCAAATGTATATCGGGCGGATTCGCCAAATGCATGTCGGTTCCATTAAGCCCACCAAAAAAGAAGTGGATGAATTTTATGCCTCATACAAGGATTCGCTCCCGCGGCAGTACAATTGCATTCTGGTGAGTCACTTGCAAATGAGGATCAAACCCGATTCGATGATTGTGGATTCGGTTAAACGCGTGGCCGAGATGCTGATCGACAGTTTGGATCTCGGGATGAATTGGGAAATTCTCGCTTCCAGACATTCGCAGGATACTTCGGCGCAAAAGGGCGGCGACCTCGGCTATTTCCGCAAAGGGCTTTTGGATCCGGATTATGAACGCGCCGCGTCCCGTTTGAACAACGGTGAGTATTCCGAAAATCCGGTGAAGACGGCTATGGGCTGGCATATCATTCGAGTACTCGGGCGAAAAGAAGACGGTATTCGCACCGCTCATATTCTTTTGAAAACTATTCCGTCAGTTGGTGATTCTACAAGTGTTCTGGACCGGATGAATTCTTTCCGCACGTCTTTAACAACTCCGGAACTTTTTGCGGAAGCCGCAAAAAAATGGAGCGATGATAAAGAAACGAATTTCCGCGGCGGCAATTTGGGCTGGTTTGAACGCAGCGAATTGGATTCGGCTTATATCCGTTCGATTTCCATGCTTTCGCCGGGAGAAATTTCGGAACCGGTATTGATCGACGATTCTTATCATTTGTTCCGTTTGGATGATTCGCGCCAGGTCCGGGAATATAACATGACCGAAGATTACTCAAAAATCGAAGAACTGGCGGCGCACTATATGGAAAATCAAAAACTGGCCTCTTTGGTAAAAAAGTGGAGAGAGGAAGTTTATATTGAGGTGCGGATTAAGGAATGACGCGCCCTTATCAGGTGCTCGCCTCTTATTACCGGCGCGTGATGGAGCATGTCGATTATAAGGATTGGGCGGACTTTTTAAAGAGTATACTCCGGCTTCATTTGCGCAAACCGAAGTCCCTTTTGGAACTCGGCGCGGGCGATGGGGAACTCTCCAAATATTTTCGGCTCCCATCGCTCACACTTCGTGTGACGACCGACATTTCCCCGGAAATGATCTCTGCCGCAAACCCCGGAAATGCCGGGCACCGCGCTGTTGTAAATGCTTCGCAGCTGCCGTTTTCGAAGCCTTTCGATTTGATTCTCATGACTTACGATGCGATCAATTATTTAAGTAAAAAGCAGATTGATTCTCTTTTTGCCGAATCCCGCCGCCTGCTTACGGGTGACGGCGTTTTTATTTTTGACGCCACCACGGAACTCAACAGCCGTCTTTATTTTGAAGAAGAAGATTTCGCGGAAGAGTGGGGAGACGTTTATATGGTGCGCCGCAGCCGTTACGACAGCCGAAAGAAAAAACAGCGCAATCATTTTGACTTTTTTATCCGGCATGAAAACGGCGCTTACTCGCGGAAAACGGAAGATCATGAACAAACCGTTTATCCTCATGAATTTTTCCTGAAAGCCGGGGAGAGACACGGTCTTGAATTACTTGGCGCTTATGCGGACTTTACCTTGAACTCCGATGTGACGGAAGCGCTCCGCGTTCATTATATTTTTACTAAAAAACGGATGCTTTCATGATTCAGTTTTTGCACGTCACCAAAACTTATGAAGAAAATTGGAAAGCGCTTTCCGATGTGACTTTTCGTATCCGTAAAGGTGATTTTATTTTCTTGACCGGGCATTCCGGCGCCGGAAAATCCACCATACTCAAATTAATTTATATGGACGAACGCCCGGATACGGAGAGGGGAGGGCAGGTGATGATTCATTTTCCCCGCGGCGCCGCTTACGACAGCAAGAACACTCCGGAAAAAGAGATTCAAGCGTACCGCCGTCAAATGGGAATTGTGTTTCAGGATTTTAAACTGCTTGCCGACCGCGATGTATTCGAAAATGTGGCGCTTGCGCTCCGCATCACGGGAACTCCCGCTAAAGAAATCAATGCCAAAGTTTTTGAAGCGCTCGCGCTTGTCGGCGTGAGTCAAAAACGCTTTGCCATGCCTTACACGCTCTCCGGCGGCGAACAGCAGCGCGTAGCGATCGCCCGCGCGATGGTGCACAACCCTTACCTCCTTTTAGCCGACGAACCGACCGGAAATCTGGACCCCGAAAACGCAGCCGAAGTATTCAATATCTTCAAGGAAATCAATGCCCGCGGCACCACGGTGGTGATGGCCACTCACAATCCCGATTTTTATTTGGACAGTCCGTTCCGGCGCTTAAGCATGAGTCACGGAACACTGTTGAACCGAGACATCCTTTAACAATCAGGCGTGACCCGCGCGTTGCGCGGGCCGGGCTGTATTGCACTAAGGCGAAAATCGCCAAGTGCAACGGAGCCTCGCTTACCGCTTATTCGGGCAAATGACTCGCGAGTCTCCGCCCGCACGGGTCGCCATCCCTCACGCGGGCTCAATTACGAATTTCGTCATTGATTTGCAATACCGGGACTTTCCTTAATTCCCCTGTCCCTGACTTTTATGCCCGAATCACTCAGGATTGCAGATGACTTTCAATCAATGCCACCCATTTTGCTTTTTCTTTTTGCAGAATCTCAAGATCGGTTTCTTCCGCTTTGCTTGAATCTCTTTTTTGTACAAGGTCCCGGAATGCTTTTTGAAGTTCTTCTGTTTTCGGATAACCCGCGCCTTCCAAACGGCTCAGCACAAGTTCGATATTCGAATCCGAGTAAAAACAAAATAAACTCCGGAGCGCAAGCGTTATGAATAAAGGCGTGTTGCCTTCATTGGCGGCGCGTTCGGCTTCGCTCCATTCGAGGGGAGTCAAAGAATCGAGCCATTCCGCCTGTGTTACAAACAAAGTATCATCCAACGCGAGAGCGTTCGGGTCGCCTGAAATTTTAATTTGTTCTTCCATCAACGGCAGGTACTCGTTCACTTCAATCGGGATTCCATGCTCCCGGCAAAAAGTTTCCAAAGAATCCAAAGCCGTTTTAGAAGGATCGTTCAAGAGAGATTCCTTCAGCACAGCGAGCTTCGTTTCTTCGGGTAAACTCAGAAAAGTTTTTGAATCCGGACGGCGCGCTCTTGCGTGCAGAATAAATACACGCAAGAGCAGTACCGCGATCGCCGCTGTGAAAAGAATTTTCCAGATCATTTTACATGTGAGCGATAATGTTATCGGCGAACGCGGAACAACTGATTTCAGTGGCGCCGTCCATGAGCCGCGCGAAATCATAAGTGACTTTCTTGGAAGCAATCGCGCCGGAAAGCCCTTGATTGATAAGGTCTGCCGCTTCCATCCACCCAAGGTGGCGGAGCATCATTTCTCCGGAAAGAACCACCGACCCCGGATTCACTTTATCGAGCCCTGCGTATTTCGGTGCGGTTCCGTGAGTCGCTTCGAAAATAGCGTGGCCGCTCACATAATTAATGTTTCCGCCGGGAGCAATCCCGATACCGCCCACTTGTGCCGCGAGCGCATCGGAAAGGTAGTCGCCGTTCAGGTTGAGAGTCGCGATTACATCGAATTCGTCGGGGCGTGTTAAAACTTGCTGCAGCGCAATATCGGCAATAGAATCTTTGATTACAATACCGGCGCCCGGTTTTCCTTCGGGGATTTGACACCACGGACCGTTCCCGATTACTTCCGCTCCGAATTCTTTTTTTGCGAGAGCGTACCCCCAGTCACGGAACGCACCCTCGGTGAATTTCATGATGTTTCCTTTATGAACGATGGTTACGCTTTTGCGGTTGTTTTTAATTGCATACTCAATGGCGCTTCGAATCAGGCGCTCCGTACCCCATTTGGAAACGGGCTTGATACCGAACCCGACTTGTTCCCAAGCGGCGTCGGCGGAAAGCCCTGCGTCTTGATTCCATTGTTTAACGCTTTCTTCCGTCGCAAACCGGATTTTTTTAGCCGCCGCCGGGAAAGTGGTTTTCAAAAATTCCATACATTTGGTGGCTTCCGCAGAACCCGCGCTCCATTCGATACCGGCATAAATATCTTCCGTATTTTCTCGGAAAATCACCATATCCACTTTTTCGGGGGCTTTTACCGGTGAAGGCGTGCCGGTGTAATATTTTACGGGGCGCAGGCAGACATAAAGATCCAAATCTTGGCGGAGCGCTACATTTAAACTGCGAATTCCTCCGCCGATCGGAGTGGTTAAGGGACCTTTGATCCCTACGAGATACTTTCGGAACGCTTCCACGGTTTCCGCGGGAAGCCATGTGTTTTCTCCGTAAACGGTATTTGCTTTTTCTCCGGCAAAAACTTCCATCCATGCAATTTTTTTCTTTCCCCGGTATGCTTTTTTTACAGCCGCATCGAAAACGCGCACCGATGCTTTCCAAATATCGGCTCCGGTGCCGTCCCCTTCGATAAAAGGAATTACCGGACAATCCGGCACATTCAGAATACCGTTTTGAAGAGTAACCGGAGTTCCCTCAGCGGGAATTCGGATGTGTTGATAATCGGACATAAAAACTCCTTCATAAAATTCCGGTCAAAGGTTAGAAAATTCTCGGGAAAATCGGAAAAAAAGCGCCTTTCCCGGTGGTTTTTATCACGCAAAAATGCTTTTAGCGTGAAATTTTGTACTTTTATACATATATTCGCCTATAAATGGCGAAAAAGCATATATTTGGGAAAACGTATTTTCTCTTTTCGGAGAATGGTGTATGAATAAATATTTTTTTAGTATGGCAAAAACCGCTTTGCTCACCGGGCTTATGGGGTTTACGGCGATTTCCGCACAGTCCGGTGGGACAGTGGCGGCACTGGATGTGATCATCCGTGATTTTCCGGTAACGCATCCGGATTTTGAAAATTTCACGGAAGAAAAACCTAAAATTTTAGCGCAGGGAACTACAGTCCCGGGTTATATGACCGATGCGTTTTGGGTTGCAAAATCGGCAACATGCGCCAACGAAGCGAACCCGGGGCATGGTATTCCGATCGGTATTGACGCTTACCCGATGGTGCAGAACCCTTTTTTGCCGGCATTGCTTGTTCCTAAAACATCTGCTTCGACACAGATTTTCTATGGTGAGTACGATAATTGTAATTATGATGCCAAGTTGAATCCGGGGAGTCGTCGCAGGCTGCGGGGCTTTCGCCATGAAATGAGTCCTATTTGCGGATCTGAAATATGGGCTCAGGGGGTTTTTGTGACGCACGGCATGGTGGCACCATATCTCGCTTTCCCTGAAGTTGACGGTGCTTTTGATTTCTATGCGCCGGTGATTGCAAGAAGCCGCCAATCCTGTGATAACGACTATTTTGATCAATGGTATCAAGATGATCAAAGTGTCAACCGCCGGAGCAACGTTGTTCTTGAAATTCCGATGGTGGATCAGGCAAATGCTATTTATGAAATTGATTATAACTGGAATAACGGCGGTTATTTCCCGTTGGATTTGGTAAATCCGGTCAATAATATGCGTACCGGGGAAACTCCTAATACGGCGCAATTCGGAGCGCAGAGCCTTTCGATTTTCTGCCCGCCTTATGATTATCTATACGCTAACGATCAACAAAATTACGATGCTCAAAGCACAGCTGGTTTGTGTAATGCGTGGAAGGCTTCGGGAGGGCCTCGTACTCCTGCCGCCGCCGCCGCTGCCGCGCTGAGTGATCCGACTCTCGGTGCAAAGCATCTTCGTAACTACAACTTTACCATGATGGGTTACGGAAAATTCAAATATAAAGACGGTTCTACGGAAATTTTTGAATTTGCCGGCGATGATGATATGTGGATTTTTATTGACGGTGTTCTTGCAGTGGATCTCGGCGGAACGCATTTGGCGGCTCCGGGAAAAGTGGAGATCGCTTATCTTGCACAACAGGGTTTCGGTTGTCTTGAAGGGCCGCTTGCAGTACAAATTGATGAACGCTGCGAGCCTGCTCCTGAAGGAACGTCTGCGACCGGTTATCGCTGGAAGCATGGTTCCTGGCATCATCTTCACTTCTTCTATGCCGACCGTCAAACGGATGGTTCCAATATGAGAATTAGAACTTCTCTTTCCGAAATCGCACCGACGGCGTTCGGGCAACCTTCTATTTTGAATGCCGAAGTGATCATTGAAAACGGTAAACCGGTTACTTATCTTTTCTTGAATACCAAGTTAAGTAATGATGCGGTCAATTTGATTCTTGCAAGTCTCAATAATCCGGGCTATTTCCCGATTCTTGCGCACCGGTCGGGTACAGTGTCCGGAACGGGGAGAGATACCCTCGCTTATAACGTGACCGGCTTCAGTTATGAACGTAATGCCGGAGCGCAAGGCCAGGTTTATAAGCTGGAAGGCATTCTGTGTCGCCAAACTGATTGCGCAGAAACCACAAATCCGGCGTTATATGATTCTTTGAGTTTTAACTATCCCGCCAATCCGGAGGATTTTACCAACAGGTTTAGTTATCTCTTGAGCACGGGATTGTACATTACTTCCGAAAAAGGAACCCAAGTGACTTCTTACTATTGGGGACCAATTACTAAAATGTCCATCAGTACGATAACGGAAATTACGCCTTCCGATCCGGGGACGATTGACAGACCGCCGGTAGATCCGAATGTGGTGATTCCTACGAAGCCCGGTGGTTCCAAACCCGGAACTTCTTTACAGCCGGGTGGCGGCGGTAATCTTGCCAATAATGCGACCGGTGAAATTGTGGTAACACCGCTTCCATCCGAATATGTGAATGATCCGTCAATTTGGATGAGCACTCCCGGAGATTGCGGTAACTTGGACGGAAGAAGACTCTCTCAATATGAATGTTGGGCTAAATCTCCGGTAGGAAGTTTGATTGAGGGTGGTATGTTCGGTGAAACGAAAGGCAATGGATCGGATGGCGGACGTTTCAATTTTGTTCAATCCGGAACTTCAAACGCGACTGATGCGAACGGCGGTTATACCCGTTGCTATACCGATGCGGCTACAGGTGATGAAAGTTGCGCCGGTATTGCATTTATTACAACTCAAGCCTTTTCTATTAACATTCGTGTGTTTGATCATTTGGGGCATTTTGTAACCCAATATAGCGAAAGCCTTGATGGGGCGGCGATTGATAAAATTAATCAGGCTCAGCCGTCGCAACCGGATAATTGTGTAGATCCGGCAACAATGGATACTTATCCTGGAGTAGCGAGCGGTTATGTTTTAGCTAATGTAAAGATGTATCCGGTGGCGCAGAACGGAAGAAAAATGGCGACAGGACCTTATATTTATCAAGTATCGTTGATTGAAAAACCGACTCCGCATTGTGTGAATGTCGGCGGTATGCAAACGTTCCTGCCTGGCGAATATAAGCGCACGCAATTCTCTATGACTCGCGGTTTCCGCCGGGTTAAAGAAGTGAAATAATGTAATTATCGTAAATAACCTATTTAAAGACTCTGCTTTACGGCAGAGTCTTTTGCTTTGCGTCGGGAGCCCCTATATATTTCCCTATAGCCATTTCATATATGAATGTTTTATGCCATAAGACTTAAGTGCGGTGACAATCGTGAGGCTGGCGGCGGGTATATGCATAAGCGCGTGGTTCCGAATTTTGGCATAAAAACCAGGGAAAAGAATTTGATAACTCAAGAACCCGAATATTCGAATTCCACATTCTCGGGTGAAGTTTCAATCAGGCAGGGATCGTGACCCGCAGGGCGGAGACTCGCGAGTCACTTGCCCGAATAAGCGGTAAGCGAGGCTCCGTTGCACTTGGCGATTTTCGCCTTAGTGCAATAGAGCCCGGCCGGCGAGCATTGCTCGCCGGGCACGCCAATAAAAAAACTCCCGCGTGAACGGGAGCTTTTTTCTTTTCCGATAAAATTACTTGGAAAGACGGTCTTCGATGACCTTAATCTGTTCGAGCAATTCTTTCGGGAGATGATCACCGAATTTCGGATAGTGGTTCTTTTCAACGTCTTTCAGTTCGGCAAGCCAGCCTTCCTTATCAACGCTCAAGAGTTCCTTCATATCTTCTTCGCTGACGCCTTCCGGGCGTTCGATTGCGCTCATTGTCGGCATGTATCCGATCGCGGTTTCCACCGCTTCGCCTTCACCTTCGCAGCGTTCGCAAACCCATTTGAGCACGCGGGAGTTTTCGCCGTAACCCGGCCACAGCCACTTGCCGTCTTTCGTTTTACGGAACCAGTTTACAAAGAAGATTTTTGGCATTTTGTCCGGATTGGCTTTACCCATTTGGATCCAGTGTGCAAAATAATCACCCATGTTGTAACCGCAGAACGGGAGCATCGCAAACGGGTCGCGGCGCACGGTTCCAACCTTGAGACCGATTGCAGCGGCGGTAATTTCGGAACCCACGATGGAGCCCATGAATACGCCGTGGTTCCAGCTCATGGATTGGTGAACGAGAGGTACGGTTCCCGGACGGCGGCCGCCGAAAAGAATGGCATCGATAGGAACACCGTTCGGATCTTCCCACTCCGGAGCGATTGCGGGGCAGTTCTTTGCCGGAGCGGTGAAACGGGAGTTCGGGTGAGCGGCTTCTTTACCGGCTTCGGATTTTCCGTTTTCCGGGTAAGTCCACTTGTTGCCTTTCCAGTCGATCAGTTCACCCTTCGGCGGATTGTCCATACCTTCCCACCAAACGGTTCCGTCGGCTTCGAGAGCGACGTTCGTGTAAATGGTGTTCTTTTCGATAGAACGCATGGCATTCAGGTTCGTGTGATAATTGGTGCCCGGAGCCACGCCGAAGAAACCGGATTCGGGGTTAATGGCATAAAGACGGCCGTCTTTGCCCGGTTTCATCCAGGCAATGTCATCACCGACGGTTTCCACTTTCCAGTCCGGAATGGTCGGAATAAGCATCGCGAGGTTGGTTTTACCGCAAGCGCTCGGGAAAGCGGCGGCGATGTATTTCACTTGACCTTTCGGAGAGGTGAGTTTCAAAATGAGCATGTGTTCGGCGAGCCAGCCTTCTTTGCGGGCAATGGAGCTTGCAATACGGAGAGCAAGGCATTTTTTGCCGAGGAGAGCGTTTCCGCCGTAACCGGAACCGTAAGACCAAATGGTGCGGGTTTCCGGGAAGTGAGAAATATATTTCTTGTCGATCGGAGCGCAAGGCCATACGCCGTTATCGCTTTCGCCTTCTTTAAGCGGTTTGCCGACAGAGTGCAGACACGGAACAAATTCGCCGTCGGTGCCGAGAACTTCGAGAACCTTGGTTCCTACGCGCGTCATGATATCCATGTTGAGGACTACATAAGGAGAATCGGTGATTTCAACGCCGATTTTCGCAATGCCCGAACCCACAGGACCCATGGAGAAAGGAATCACATACATGGTGCGGCCGTGCATACAGCCTTTGTAAAGAGCTTTCATTTCTTCACGGAGCTCGTTCGGATCTTTCCAGTTGTTGGTCGGACCGGCATCAATTTCTTTTTCGGAAGCGATGAAGGTACGGTCTTCCACACGAGCTACGTCGGAAGCATCGGAACGGTAGAGATAGCATCCCGGGAGTTTATCTTGATTCAATTTGGTGGCAAGCCCACTTTTTACCTGTTCGGCAAGTAAACGTTCATATTCTTCTTGAGAACCGTCGCAAAGAACAACATTTGCCGGTTCGGTAAGCGCTTTGATTTCTTCGATCCAAGCGTTTAACTTAGCGTGTTTCGTCAGGGACATTTCATCTCCTTAGATAGGGTTAGAGTAAAAACAGTAAAAATAAAAATTACCGCATTAAACTTATAAAAAAAACAGGGAAATGATAAGTCCGGAATCTTAAAATCCGGAAAAATGAAAAAGGTTTATGCCTTTTTACACTAAATAAAATAAATTTGAGACAGATCTCTTAAAAACTACAGTATAATCCGGGAATGCCCCGGAAAAGGAATCCGAAATAACTTATGAGCTGGTCATATCGAGAACACAGCAAAAGCACCCTCTGCATGATCATGGCCGGAGGACAAGGGAACCGGCTTCAACCTCTTACGCGCGACCGCGCCAAGCCGGCGGTTCACTTCGGAGGTACTTACCGGATCATTGATTTTGTTTTGAATAATTTCATCAACAGCGGTATCTTTAAAATTAAAGTTTTAACGCAGTTCAAATCCGATTCGCTGAACAAGCATATCTCTACCGCCTGGAGCTTGAACCGGAGCCTCGACCAGTACGTGGATTTGGTGCCCGCTCAAATGAGAACCGGCAGCGACTGGTATAAAGGAACCGCCGACGCGATTTTTCAAAACATTAACCTCATTACCGACGAACGCCCCGATCTAGTTGCGATTTTCGGCGGAGACCACATTTACAAGATGGACATCAATCAAATGATCGGATTCCATCTCAGCCGTTCCGCGCTCCTCACCATCGCGGCGATTCCCGTGACGGTAGAAGAAGCAAGCGAGTTCGGCATTATCGAAGTGGATAGCGACAGCCGCATGATCGGCTTTGAAGAAAAGCCCAAAAATCCGAAAGAAATTCCGGGACGGCCGGGTTGGTGCCTTGCGAGTATGGGGAACTATATTTTTACAAGCAAGTTCCTTGTCCGCGAACTTTTAAAAGGCTCGAGAGACGGCGCTACCGACTTCGGAAAGCATATAATCCCAGCCCTTTACAAAGAATTTCCGGTTTACGTTTACGACTTCAACAGCAATATTGTGCGCGGCGAACAGGCTCACACGCGAGGCTACTGGCGCGATGTCGGTAACATTGACGCATTCTTTGAAGCCAACATGGACATTTGTACGGAAAATCCGCAGTTTGATCTTTACAACCATTACTGGCCTATCCGTACTTTCAACTGGAATCAGCCGCCGGCGCGTTTCGTTGCCGGTGAAAATGCTCATTCCCATCAAGGCACCGCCATTGATTCGGTGGTTTCTCCGGGGTGTATTATCAGCGGCGGTACGGTGGTGAAAAGCGTGCTCAGCCCGGGCGTGAGCGTTCAGAAAGACGCTCTGGTAGAAGAATCGATTTTATTTCCGGATGTCACGGTGGGCCCCGGCACAAAAATCAAACGGGCGATTATCGAAAAAGGCCTTCACATTCCCGCCGGATTCGAAATCGGTTACGATCTGAAACGCGATTCGATTCTTTTCCATGTAACGGAATCGGGAATCGTCGTCATCGCCAAAGACACGATCATTAAAGCGTAATTCGCCGAATTTTCTTCGATATTTTTTGGGGCGTGCCCGCCTCACGGCGGTCGGGCTATATTTTTAGGGCACTAAAGCGCCTTTAAAAACGGAGCTTCACGGATAAAAACTTCGCAAATGTCACCACGAATCTCCGCCCGTACGGGTCACTATCCCTCACGCTTTACCCAAATACAAAATACGAATTCCGTAATTCGTAATTGAATTATGTATGGTTCTTATGTCTTTTGAACTCTCCATTTTCAATTTTCATAAAGATCATGTTTAAGTTTTCATACTTTAGTCTTGTATCCCGTAAATTTCACACCTGAAATTCAAAATTTAAATCAGGTAACTGATTGTTGATCAACGGGTTGCATTAAAAAATCAGGCATTCGATTTTTTATTTCATATTTTTTGTTGAATTTTTTTTGAAAAAAGTTACTTTTGGCTTGCTTGGAAAAGAAATTTTTTGAGTGTACAGGGAATCCTTTCAGGAGAGTTTACCATTGAAAAATAATTCAGCGTTATCGCCTTTTTTGTCGTGCTTGGTTTTTGTGGTGTTATTTTTCCCGAACATTTTGCTTGCGCAAAGTGCGGAACCGGGAAAAGCGTTTAATGCTTATATGGCTCCGGAATCGGGAATCAACCCGCTTTCGGGTACTGTGGCTTTTACCAAACCTCTTGCGAGTATTTCTGCCGGCGCATTATCCGTTTCTTTTGACTTAAGCTACTCGGGGAATGTATTTAAATCGGCTCAAAACCGTAATGATATTGCGCCGGGCGGCTGGGTGGCACTCGGCTGGAATCTTGGCCGCGCTTCCATTGTAAGCGATCCGAACGGTTCCATGATCCTTGACGATGATTCATATTACCTGCAAACGGCGGCGGGACTCCGTTACCGGATTATTAAAGAAAAATCCCGCTGGTGGATTGAACATTTACCTTATTGGAAGGTGGCGCCTGATATTGTTACTGTTATATGGAACAATAAAGAATATCAAATTATCCGCGGTTGGCTTATTACGGATGATTCGGGTTTAAAACACCGGTACGGAGATTATGAAGATGATCCCAAAAATCCGTTGCGGAACGCTACTGAACATATATTGGCGTTTCCGGAACATTATGGGCTTGTTGGGCGTGCAATCAGCGGTAATGCTGCTCTTTACCCTCATGTTTGGAATATTTCCATGCAGGAGGATTTGGACGGAAACTGGTTAAAATATCGTTACGATCAGGTTTTTGAAGGTTTAAAAATCAAGAATTGGAGTTCCGCGAAATCTTATACGAAAGAAAGCTATTTGTCGGCGGTGACATCTTCACTCGGTTCTTCCATTGAGTTTATTTCAAAAGATAAAGGTGAGGGAGAATTTGACGGAGAGTTTTTAGATGTTCAGGGTAAACATGAACTTCCGGGAGAAACTCCGGATGCCTTTATAGACCCGGTAATGCGTAAATACCTTTCATCCATTGAGATAAAAGGCGAAGGCGGTGTTAAAAACGGAAAAATAGAGTTTTGTTACAAGAGTTTTTCAATTCAACCGGACGGGAAAAAGGTACACGGTTATGTAAAGCGCCTATTGACCTCTGTGGTGCATATGAACGATGCCGGAATAGAGATAGACCGGGAAACCTATAATTATTCTACCGATGTTGCGCAGGCTTCATCAAATAAAGCTTACCCGGCGGCAGCGCTCCACTCTATCGAAGGACCTAATTGCGGGCGTATTGAGTTTACCCATACCAGTCATGCTCTCCGGAACGAAAATAAGGATTTTTTGTATTTTCAAAAGCTTAATTTGATCAATGTGACGATCGGTTACCTTGATAACGGCATGCCTTACCTGGTGGGGCACCACTCCGGAGAAAAAAAAGTAAAAACATATCTTTGGCAAAACGGCGAGTGGACTTTTGTAAATAATGTTGAGAATGTTTCTTATAACGCGGAAGGAAAATTTGAAGCGGGGGATAAAAACTGGTTTGCTTACTATACCGGTACCGGAGATAGTTATACTGTTTATGCGGTGGTTTGGAACGGGAAAAATTTCTCGGTACAAAATTCGGTGAAAGATAATGGTGAAAATGATGTGGTAGTGACCGGTCCGGGTTATATTGCAAGATCTCACATTGGAGAAGACAAGATTCAGTTGACCATTCCCTGGACGCGCTGGGGAAAAACATACCAAACCGAAGTATTTGCGGCAGAAGACGGAAGTCTTGACCGTAGTTTCATTAAAGTGATTCCTTCGCAGAATCATATTGCCCTTTTTTATTTGGGACAGGATTGGGGAAATAACGGGAAACTAAAAATCTTTACATTCGATTATTCGAAAAACACTTTGGCTCAAACTTATGATTCAAAAAATTTAGATGACGATAATTCTTACACTTGGGGAGACGGTTATTTATTCGGTGCGATGGAGGATAGCGGCCTTTTAGGAACTACCGTACGCGCTTGGCACTGGACGGGGGAGGGTTGGAGTCGTGAACTTGAAAGAAAGTTGCACGGCGTTCAAGGGACTGTTTCCATACAGGCGACGGGCGATAATTATTTCGCGGTTCGGCATAACGATAATGATGATCTTTCTCTCTTTGATTTTGACGGTGAAAATTGGAACAAGCCTTACGAAAATAAGAACTTAGTGAGCGGCGATGATTTTGATTTTTTCTATGAAGCGCAGTGGACAGGGGAGTCCGGCCGGGAGTTTTTTATTGCACGGGAGCCTAAAGTTACGACTGAGCGCATAAGAGTATGCTTAGTAGGAATCCCTTTTGTCGGGTGTGTCGTGAGAGGGACTGTTTTTAAATGGACTTCTACCGAACATGCGCGGTTACTTCAGCGGTTTGAGCGCCGTGACGGAACATGGTATGCCGATAGTCCGCGAAACCTTTCCGATGCTAAAACAAATATTTTGACCGGAGAAAATTGGTATGCGGATAAAACATCGGGTAAAATATTTGTGTGGGACGGTCTGAAATGGAATGAAGATGTTTTAAATGTTTTGAAAGATGAATCGCAGTCCTTAACCGGATCTTATAGTTCCGGGTATAATCCTTTAGGATCTGTTGCAAAAAAAATAACTGAAGAATCGACTAAAAAAATTTCCGGCGGTAATTTTTTTAAGACTCAATCCGGTTCGGAGACAATCATTTATTACAAAAAAGATGATCGTTTCAGAGGTAATGTCAGCGTTCCTTTGGTGACAGAAAAAACGGTTTATGATCCGGTAACGGATCAAACGGTGACCTATGAGTATGATTATGTTCTTACGGACAGACAGGTTGCCTTTGATTTTGTTCAAAATACGCCGCTTATCTTAAACTATTACATCACGCTCCGCGGGAAGGCCGGAAAAGTGAAAAAGACATTATGCGCTCCGGAAGGAAACAACCCCGGGCTCGGGCAGGTTTGTACGGAAGAAACTTTGAATGAACTTGGTGATGCGGAAAACCGCCGTACTGTGATATTTGAACGTTACCGAAATCCGGATTGGTCTTCTTTTATCTATCAAGACCGTATTTTCAAAGAAGAAGTACAAACAAAAGGAATTAAAACCGTCACGGAAACCAAATTTAATGATAATTTAAATGGGCTTCCTTCACAAATATTGGTCAAGAATGCGGGTAAAACCGTAAATGAAAAGCGTATTACCTATGCTGCCGAAGCTTATCCGTTTATGAGAGAGGCCAACCGGTTAAGGGAAGAAGCCGGTTATCTTTCCTGTACTCCGTCTTGCGCTCCGGGCAGTGTGATTCAAGGAGGCGCCACCCGTTATGCAGCAGCTTCGGCCGGTATTTCGAAAGCACATATTTCGGATGTTTGGAATTTTGAGCCGAAAACCAAAACATCAACGGCGTTCGGCAGTTTTAATTGGAATTCGGCAACACAGGTTGCGGATTGGAAAAAGGTAACCGTTTATTCCGAATACCGTAGAGGACGGGCTACGGAGTCTAGAGATCGTTTGGGAGTGAAATCCTCTCTCGTGTATGAAGATCAACCGGCCGGGCTTTTACTCGGAACGGTGGCGAATGCGGGGATTAACGAAGTGTTGCTCCTCCCCGGAGAGACTTGCACGGTGGCTAATATAAGTTTTTGTAAAACCAAAAATCTTTTGGGAAATGCTACCGCAGGAAACGGGATTAATTACGGACGTTTTTCCAAAACCGTGATTCGCGTTTCTTCTGAGGAAAGTTTGAAAGGTTCCGTGCCGGTCTCGAAAGGTGGCTCTTACCGGTTCTCGGCGTGGGTTCAATCGGCTGATGCTGTTAACCGGGAACTTCGTTTGGCTTTGAACGGCTCTCAAGTGTCTTCCTGGAATTTTGCCGCGAACGAATCGGGAAAATGGAAATATGTGGAATGGGAAGGAAATGTAGCTTCCGGACAAATAGAACTTTCCTTGTCGCTCCCTTCGGGTACGGAACTTCGTTTGCAAGATATCCGGTTTTTACCTTCCGATGCCGTTTCCGCAGTTTCTTTCTGGGATCGCCGCTTTGGCGTGCCGTTAGTTCAGGTAGATAATCTCGGAAAAGCAAGCTATGCTACTTTAGATGAAATCGGCAGACCCTTTGAAACTTACATCGAAGATGTGGACGGGAATGTTCTTTTAGTTTCGCGCAAAACTTATATCCAAAGCGATTGCCGGGACAATACCGTCGCCGGAGATAGGCTTTCGAAACTCACGATTAACGGTAATTCCGTTCATTTGGGAGGGATAAACGGTACTTTGTATTATACTTTACCGGACGGAGATGATTTTATTTCCGTGAACGCGATACCGATGCGTAACGGGGATGCCATTCGTTATCAGCTTTATCCGGCAGGGGTGCAAAACCCTTCCTGGATCAGTTCCTGTTGTTCGGTTACCGATGAAGTCACTGAAAAAACAGGAACGAATACGGCTTGGATTTTAAAAGTAGATGTGGCGCCGTTCGGGGTTTCATCTGCCTACACGGTTCATATTCAAAAGCGTTCCGCCGGTTGGGTGGATTACGGTATGCCTCTCGGGCGCGGCGAGACTCCCCGCTATCTCGCAAATCATGATTCCGCCCAGTTTGTATTTATGAGTGAAAGTAAAAACGGATTGGCTTCGGCTTCGTTTACCGGAAATACATGGACACAAACAAAGGTTTCAGAGGGTACTCCGGAAGAATTCGCTGCGGTTTCTTCAACCAATGCTGCTTACGTTTTAAATAAGCCGCTGATCATGAACGATGCCACCGCCCGCGGAAATTCTCTTGCTTACAGTAAGAATGCTTCCGCATGGTCTTCGCTCGGGTATATTACCGAAGATATGGGCGATATCCGGAAACTTCGTTTGAGTTCAAATGCTTCGGGGAATGTTTATGCTCTGTATGAAAATTATGGAGAACCTTTAAAAGCACTTCGCTACAATGCGGCACAGGTAAAGTGGGAACCGGTCGGGGGCACTCTTCTTTTTACAAGCGCCGAACAAACCGAGCCGCTTGAATTTACGACAGGTACTGTAAGCGATGCTTCTGTTACCGATGCCGATTTGGTTTTCGGAGCGGATAACCGTCTTTATACGGCTTATATCGGCTCCGTTTCGGGAATAAATCTTTTTGAAGAACCGGAAGATACCGTAAGATATTCCCCGAAGTTTGTGGTGATCAAGCGGCTTTACAGCGCCGCCGAATCGAAAGCAAATCAGGAAGTTTGGGCCGGTCCTTCACAATTGGCAAATAACAATGGAGAGGTTTTCCCGAATTATTTCGGCGATATTTTAATGCTCGATACCGTGCCCGTGATGCAGGCGCGCCGGGTGCGCCTTGCAGGTGATGGGGAAAATTTATATGCCGCCGTGGTTTATCAGATTCCCGACGATACGATCAGCGTTAGAAATGTTTTAAGTGTGTTTAAGGGAAGTTATCGAAATGAAGGGCAAATAAGAAAACTCGTGTTTGAGACCCTGCCGGATACATCCATAAAGCAAACCCTTTTTACGGCAAGCCTTGCCGAAGAACAGCGAACGATTTTGTATTTGGATGAATCCGATCATTTTGATTTTACGGTTAAGAACGGCGTTCCCTATGTTTCGTTTATAAATAAGGCGAATGATGATAAACTTTCCGTAATCCGGTATGAAGGGAAACGCTGGCTTTCCGTCGGGAGTCCGGCTTTTGCTCACCCGGTTTACGGAACAGCTTCCGCAGATATGGCGATTGGGAAAAACGGCACGCCGGTAGTGGCATTTGAAGAGACTAAATTTTCTCAAAATACAACCCGGCGAAATCAGATCGTTCCAAAAAAGTATGTAAAAACCGGAGATTTTGATTTAACCTTATCTTCTTTGAATGCTAGTAACGTCACGAGTTTGAATTCCGGATTCAGGCAGTATTTACTGAATTATTCCGCCAGCGTGCTTAGTTCCGTAAACAGTATTACTTTATCGCCCGTTCCGAAAACGATAGGGGATGTGATTGCAGTTCGGGTGGAAAATAACGAAGAACTTGTTTCTACTTGGGTTATCAATTCCTCTTCTATGGAAACGGGAAGATACCTGCCGGAAATTATCCCCGGCTTTACGGGAAATAGAACCCGACCTATCTCTATTCCCCTTGCCGAGGGTTTAAACCAAATTAAAGTGACGGTCATAGGTAAAGACGGTTCCATGCTTTCTTATCGAGTGGCTTTGAACCGCGCCTTTTTACCGAAAGGAGGTTCTACGGTTTTCGGTGATTGCCATTTGGAACCTCAAATCGGAGATACCGCTGTTTATACAAGTTATTGCCCGGATTCTTCACAAAATATCTGCGTTCAGCTTGCCGCCGGTCAGATATTAACTTATCGGGATTCCGTTTATTATCGTAGCGTTTGCCTGGATATAGATTTGAAAGATTCGGTTAAGTTGGATATTATAACACCTCCCGATAATAACGGAGGAGATACCACCTACACGCCGATCATTATTATCCGGCCGGGTGGCGGCGGGAGTTCGTCTTCGACAATTAGTTCGAGTTCAATCGGCGGCGGCTCCAGCAGCAGTACCGCGGGCGGTTCCGACAGTTCCCGGGTTTGTATTCCTCCGCCGGGGCAAGGAACTCCTCCGAACGGCATCAATACCTGTATTACTGTAAATGAGAAATGTTATATCTGCAACCCTGATCGTGAGAGTGAGTGTAACCAGCCCTGGCTTTGGGACGGTTCGCAGGTGGGGCAAACCTGGTGGTTTATAGAAGTTCCCTGTTCGGGCGGCGGGAGTTCCTCTTCAACAATTAGTTCCAGTTCGAGTTCAATCGGTGGCGGCGGTAGCAGCAGTTCTTCTTTACCGGGGTCTTCCAGCAGCTCTGCGGGCGGTTCCGACAGTTCCCGGGTTTGTATCCCTCCGCCGGGGCAAGGAATTCCTCCGAACGGCATAAATACCTGCATTACTGTAAATGAGAAATGTTACATCTGCAACCCTGCCCGGGGCAATGATTGTAATTCGGATTGGCTTTGGGACGGTTCGCAGGTGGGGCAAACCTGGTGGTTTATAGAAGTTCCCTGTTCTGGCGGCGGGAGTTCCTCTTCAACAATTAGTTCCAGTTCGAGTTCAATTGGTGGCGGCGGTAGCAGCAGTTCCTCTTTGCCGGGGTCTTCCAGCAGCTCCGCGGGCGGTTCCGGTAACGGAGATATTCCTCAAGAGTTTGAACCGCTTTTGAAGTACCGTTTGCTTTCGACGGGTGATTTGATTCTTGCCGATAACGCCTCGGTTACGGGCGGTACTTTCGGCGGGAGCTTTGTGGAAGTGGGCGCCCGGGCTTCGTTGACCGGCGAACTGATTTCTTCCGGAAATGTGCAGCTTCGCAGTAATGCTACCACAGAAAATATTACGCTTTCCGGTGTTTTGGATAAACAGGCGGGCGCTTCTCATGGCGAGGTGGTGCAAACACAAGTGTCGCTCCCGGCGATTCCTCAGGTTTCCGTTGCTTACGGGACAGCAGACCAGATCATCGGAAACAATCAAACGGCAAACGTAAGCCCCGGCAGTTACAAAGATTTCCGCGCTTATTCCAATGCAAAGGTTACTTTTGAACCGGGAGATTACTACTTCGAGTCGTTTGCTGTGGAACCCGATGTGCAGCTTTATTTTAACAATTCCAACGGAGCGGTTCGTATTTGGGTCGAAAGAGATTTCACTATTGCCGACCGTGTGAATTTACAGAATACAAATACCCCTTCCAAATTATTCTTTTACACAAACACCTCGAATATCCTTTATTTTGGTGTGGGTTCCGAGATTTCGGCGGTACTTGTTGCGCCGAACGGCAGCGTAAATCTTGCCCCTCACTCTCGCTGGAGCGGTTCTGTTTGGGCAAAGAAAATCACTCTTCAACCGGCTGTTTTAAGTAATTAAGGAGAATTTATGCGTAAAAGTTTATTTGTTTTGATTCTTCTGAGTTTGCTTTCGAGCGGTATCGCTCAGGTAGTAACCAGTCCTCGCGTAGAGGATTGGGACACTCATTTTGGCTTGCCCGGCCTTGTGGATATGCTCGGCTCAGAGGAAGTGATCGCCCCTGTAGATGATCAAATCACGGTGATTGAACTCCCTGCAACACACGTCATCAACTATGCGGGAAAAACCTATTCTTCACTCACTCTTTACTCGACCGGTATAATAGCCTTCGGTTCAACACCGGTCGATTTAAATCGCCGCTTTACTCCTTATGTAGTACCTTTTTCCGGCGATTTTATGTTAAATGAGGTTAAGGTAAAACATTTTGCCGAAGAGTTTGATAACCGCACAGATTACTATACCGTTATAGAGATCGGGCCTTTTTTTAGCCCCTATTCTCATTCACCATCCACATCGGGTACTTATATCTGTCAAATCTACTTTTACAGTGATGGCGAGATTCAGATTCAGATGTGGATCCCTGGCGGAAGCAATTTCAGTTTGACCTCATACACCTATCCGGCCTCCTCCTGGTACGAATGGATGCGACCCAGATTTTTCGATGGTAAATTCGAACGCACTCTGGAAGGTCATGTCTCAAATCTTTATTCCATCTACAGTGAATCCTCAGGTCTTCGCCAAGGTTGGGTCGCAAAATCCTTTAACAACAAGGGTGTTGTTTTCCGGGAAGAAATTCAGGGGGATGGCAAAAAAAATCTCCTGATTGATTTTGGTCTCACCATTGATCCTGGCGGTCTCCTTGCCTATGACTACTCGCGTGAACACCCGACGGTGGGGGGGATTCATTCTGTTATTTTTCAAACCCAGCGTGCTAATGGGGTAGGTACTCCCGTTTACTTCTGGTATTTTAATGAATTTTTCATCGAACGTACGGATCTCGCGTATTATCCGAATATTCAGGGTGAGAGGGAATCGGACGGCAGTGACCGCGTCTGTATTTATGATACGAACCTTATTTTGAACTGTGAAGATCCTCGCGGGGGATACGTTCATGCTTCGGACTATCACGCATCCTGGACCAAGTCGGGTTACGGCAGTTCTCTTTACAGTATGGTGGACATTCATGCGGCTCCTGCGTTCAAGCTTCAGCTGACCGGCAATCAGTATGAGAACCGCGTACTTCGTGTCCGCAACCTTGAGTATCGGCTCTCTCAGCCCCCCTCTGTTCAGTTCCGGGCTCCTCAGGGTCACAAACTTACATTCAATACCTTCGGCGGCGGTATTGTTCGCGCACCCGAACTTTCCGGCAGATCCCCCTATACGATTTACCGTAACGAAGTGGCAAGAGCGGAAATTATTGCCGATCCGGGCAAGGAAATTGAGATGATTGCGGTGAATGGTAATGCAGTATTCTTCAACGGTGAATTTGTTAAATCCCAATTGGCGAGATTTTTCTCGGGATTAAGCCCGGATAGGTCAAGTGTGACTTTTTCGACCCCTGTTACCGAAGATATTATGGTGGCCATCACGTTCACAGACTGTACCGGACGCACGCTGCCACCGGTAACGCCGGCGATGGTGAAGACGGAGCAGTTTTTACCGGATGGTTCCGGCAGAAAGAGTGCCGGGGTTTCGATTCAGGATGGGCTCGGGCGAACGGTTCAGACTCAGGATTCCCTTTCAAGCAGCAAGTACCTGATCGGCAGCGTTTACTATGACGAGCTCGGTAACCCTCTCTACACCCCGCTTTCGTTTGTGCGTGATACAAGCGGGTTCGGTTATATTGATATGGCGTGTTCCGACTGCATTACGCGATCGAATGCCTATCATAACGGCTCCGATAAGCTGGACCGCCCGGATGCTTTCGGCAGAGCCTACATTGAGCATGATGCGTATTACGGTAACGCGTCCGGTTTGCTGGGCTCCACGGCAGGAGTGGGCGATGCCGCTTTTGCTCTCTCGGATAATCAGGGGGAAATGTGGCAGATTCCCGTCAGTTCGGAAACAGATTTTTTTCCGAAAGAGTACTTAAACACGGATGAGATCAGGGACAGATATCGGTTGCGCATGCAGGACCTGAAACAGGGGCGTGCCAGGGAGTTCAGCAATCTCCTGACGGTGAGCCTGGACAGTGAGCACCGTTACAGCCAAAGTATCGCCAACGCCTTAGGGCAGATGGTTGCTACCCGTGTTTATGACGGTGAAACGCCGGTTACCACCCGTTACGTTTACAATGACCTCGGGCAACTGACCATGAGCTACCCTGATGCAGGCGGTATGGCTTTGGCGGTTTATTATGAATATGATGCTCTTGGGCGCGTGATTCAAACGCGCAGCCCCGACCGGGGTACAATCGACACCCGTTATGACAGTCTCGGCAGGGCGCGCTTTGTACGTGATGCACGGCAGAAGGCGAGAGGAGAGAACCACTTCACCGCAAATATTTATGATGTTCTCGGCCGGCTCACCCACACGGGCGAAGTAAAAGGCACGCACTCCTTTGAAACTCCGGATGCGGACATTCCCGTTTCCGCCCTGACGCTCACCAGTGAGACTATTTACGGAAAACCGACCCTTGAACGCCTTGTTTCGATTGGCATTCATCAGGATGCAAGCCTCTTTATTAGTATTTTAGAATCCATGACCGGAATTCGCCCTACCGATATCGGCGCTGTGATTGCCTACGATGGTGACGGCAATGCCGTGAGCCTTAAAATGTCAAGTTTTGACCGGCTTGGGCGTACCATCAAACGTTGGGTGATTTACGGAGTGGGCACTCCGGCTGTTCAACTGAGCTATGGCTATAATAATGCCAATGAATTGACTTCCAGCAACTTTAGCGAATGGAGTGAAGGTGTTTGGACAATTCAATCTTCCCGTACGCGCCTTTACGACCGCAAAGGCCGGCTCACGAACACGAATGAGGACGGCGCGCCCCTTGCGAATTATGAATACAGCGATAAAGGGAATGTGAAAGCAAAGCATTACTATGACCGCGGCACAGAAGTTTATACGCAAAATACGGAACGAGATATTCACGGCCGGCCGCTGAAAGTGAACTACACAAAAAACGGACAGCTATTCTATGCGCAGGAGCTTACTTATACAAGCCCTGCTTCGGGACAGCTTGCTGCGGCAAATCATAACTGGAATTCCATTTCGGGTACCGGTAATGTAAGCCACGCCCATACTTACGCTTATGATGATCTTGGCCGGCTCGCTAGTGTAGGCGGCAGTCTTCCCGGTACTTATGAGTATGACATTATCGGTCGGCTTATACACAAAGCGGAGCAGAATACGGTGAGTTTGTATTATGATGAAACGAATTATCATCCAAGCAGTGTTCGCATGAATAACAGCCTGCATTCCTTAACATTTCACACTTACGGCGCTTCGGGTAACTTGTGGAAAGATGAGTTTGCGCAGGCTACGTATCAGTACAATTCAAGGAACCTGCCCGAGATGGTGCGGCGGCATACGCAGATTCCCGGTACCCTTACCGAACAGGACGTGGATAACGGCGTTACGGCAGAAGAAGAATATGAACGCATTTCCATGGCTTATGACGAGAGCGGCAGCCGGATTTGGCAGAATGTGGTGAATAAAGGTCATGTGAACCGTACGGAAGCCACTCTTTCGGGTGTGGGCGTTTATGTGAAAGAGGATTTCACAAGCGAATTTGAACTTGATCGGCTTGATTTAATCGGCGGCGGTTTCCGTCAAGGCAAAACCGGGGATGCGCTTTTCCCTGTGAAAGATGTTCAGGGTAATGTTCGCGGTTATGCCGGCAAGAGCGGTCTTGTGAGCGCTTATGGTTATTATGCGTTCGGGACTGTTGATGAGATTGCGGAGAATACGTCCGGCGATACCAAGCGCTGGCAGGGTAAAGAGTTTGACGGGAGGCACGGTAAGTATTACTTCGGCGCTCGCTTCTTTGACCCTGCATTCGGTTTATGGATGACTCCGGACCCTGCAGGACAATTTGCGAACCCCTACACTTACGGCGGTGACCCGTTGAACTATGTGGACCCTAACGGGGAATGGGTGCATATTTTGGTGGGTGCCATTGTCGGCGGAGTGATCGGCACGGTAGGTGGCGCTATTCAGTGTGCTTACAGTGATGTGAGTTGCAGCAGAGCGATTGTTGGCGGGAACATCGTAGGTTCTGCAGCAGGGGCTGCCGCGGCGGCCACGGGAGGTGCCGTGACGGGAGCTTTTGGTACCGGCATTGGAGCTACTGCAGCGAGCGGTGCAGCGGCAGGCGCTGTAGGAAGCGGAGTTAATTATGCCGGTAATGCGATGATCTCTGGCGAATTTAATAATGATGACTTTGCCTGGGCTCTCG
>JAISUZ010000005.1 GCA_031271785.1 Fibrobacter sp.
CTGTCACTGCGAGCCGAAGGCGCGGCAGTCCAGGCGAGAGCATAGCCCGCGGCCATCCGGACCCTGTATTATTCCTTACCGGATCGCCACACGCGTCCCGCGTTCGCGATGACAAAAATGAACGTTCTAATAAAGCAAAAAAAATCGGCGCCGCTACTAGTCCTTTATCCCATGTCTCCGTTTTCCATACCCGAAGATCATGCCTTGTGGGGGTAGCGGAAGACCAGCCGCGCGTCCCGGCGACGGGTGAAGCCGATAAAGGACGCGCGGACAAGCAGGGCTGAAGCGAGGGGGAGACTTCCCCCTTTCTATTTAAAACAAAAAACCACCCGCGAGCGAGTGGTTCCTTGGATTCTTATAAATTCTTACTTGATCGTAGTGGTGAAACGGAGACCCATAGCCACATCGCCTAAGCCGTCTTCGCTGAAGAAGCTGAGCTGAGCTTTGGTTCTCGAACCGATGTTCTTGACAAGAGCGACAGCCCAGGCAAGGTCTTCAATGTCATCGGCGGTGTTTCCGGGTACTTTGGTTTTGGTGAGTTCACTGCGGTCTTTGATGTATTCGACTTCTACCAGGAGGTTGTTCAAGAGACCCATGGTCGGAATGTCGATACCGCCGTAAACCGGGAAGTATTTCGTGTCTTGTCCGTATTCCGGGAGAACAGCGTTTGCCACGTTATCATTCACATTGTCGTCTTTACCGGTGATGATCAAGCCGCCTTCAGCGTAAACGCGGAAGTTCGGAAGGATTTTGTAGTCGAGCTTAAGAGCGGCGCGGTGAGTGAGTACCGCCGTGTGAGCAATCGGGTCGATCGCATTCACGCGGTAACCGATGGTCGCTTCGAGCGGAAATTCGAACTTGAGTTTTTCTTCCACACGGATGTAACCTGTGGAGAATCCGCCGGTGTTATCGTTTGTGGCAACCATCACGAGGAGGTTGGAGATACCCGCTTTCCAGCCGAGTTCGAAACCGTCATGCGCAAAATCGCGAGCGAGGTAGCCGCGAGTGCCGAGATTCGGATCAAGGTAGGTTCCGAAGTTTCCGCCTACGCTCCAGTCGGTTTTCCAGTGACCGAGTTTCAGGCTGAGAACCTGATCGTCGAGTTTCCATTTGTAGTTACCCCAGTAGGTATCTGCCTGGAATCTGTCCGATCCTTTGTTGGAGTTCGGAGCATAGAGGCGAATGACCATTTGAGCGTCAAAATTGTCGGAACTGTATTTTCCGCCGAAGTTGCCGCGGAACCAGAAATTATCCAGCGGATTATCGCTTTCGTTATCGTAGAATTTTTTTTCACCTTGCGTTTGAATGTTTCCGGTCAAAGCAAAGTCTCCGTCAGCGGCGAAAGCGCTGCTCAAGAGAGAGAGGCCTGCAAAAACCGAAACGACGGATTTTTTGAAAGTGTTGTTCATTCGGATTCTCCTGTAAAAATGTTCGTAATAAAACAACTGCGGAAAAATTATTTACTTTACAATCGTTTTTAAAGAGCAAAAAGCAGGAAAAGGAAAGATTTTTCTTGCACTTTACACGGGTTTTACATTCAAAAGGTTTTGCCTTATATAGAATAAAAAACAGGAATTTTCTATAATGGGTGCAAAAATCCGGAGTATCTATGCAAGCGATTGTATCTGTTTTCTGTATTCTGTTGTTTTCGGCGGTTTCTCTCTTCGCGCTGGACCTCGCGCCGAATAAAACTCATGCGCTTCTGAACGTCACTTATACGAACTATGAAGACCAGCCGCACCGCAATAAAACGCTCACTTTTGTCGGGCAGAACAATCCCAAGAAAAAGATAACGGTGAAAACCGATTCCGAAGGCGAAGTTTCTTTCCTGATTCCCCGGGAAGATACCTACACGATTTTGTGCGAGAGTCTCACAGGGCCTTTTGAATGCGGTACCACGCCCTATGTTTCTCTGAAAGCTTCCACCGGCGGCATTTCCGTTGTTTTTGACGATACGCGCGCCGAACTCACAGGGGTTACTTTTGAAGCCGGTAAATCGACTCTCGTGCCGAGTTCCCTTAGAACGCTTGATCAGGCGATCGACGGATTGAAACGCAACGGGAATCTCCGTATTGAAGTGGAAGGACACACGAGTTCCGAAGGCGGGGAAGAGTTTAATCAAAAACTTTCCGAGGACCGTGCAAACAGCGTCCGCGATTACATGATTTCCAAAGGAATCGCCGCCGACCGCGTGGTTGCCGCCGGTTACGGTTATTCCAAGCCGCGGGCAAGCAACGACACCGAATCCGGGCGCGCTCAAAATCGCCGTATTGAAATTCGGTTGCTCGAAGATGCGCCGAAGAAATAATTTGTATAATGGAGCGGGTATGAAAAAGTTAAAACCGATCCCTTTTTTGGGGCTTCTCCTGCTCGCCCTTTCCTCTTGTACCAAATCCGGGAGTCCGATCCCGTCGGTGGAGCCTTCTAATCATTCTTCGGCGCCGAATGCCGGAGTTTCCGCTTTCCGTATTTCCGATCTACCTTCCGAAAGTGAAGAAGTATTTGCGTTTCACCGTAACGCCTTCTCTTTTAAAGTCGAAGACCTTTCCTGGAAAAGCGTCGGGGATAATGCCGATACGCTCGCTCCTCTCGAATTTTATCAGGAAAAAAACGGACTCCGGGCGGTGATCAATGCCGTGAAGCTTTCCGGGAACGATGATATTTCTTTAGTGGAGCTCGCCCGCGCCGAAATGCAGGCGTATGAATCTTCGGTAGAAGATATGAAACACTCGGAAGTGGTTCCCCGGGAACTTTTCGGCGTTCTCGGTGTTTGGTGGGAGACTTCCGGAAAGAATACCGGCGGGGTAACGCAAGCGGCGGGTTTTGTTTTTTCCGCCGGCGATGAACTTTTTTATTTAACGCTTTCTACTTCGGATTCTTTGCGGAGTACCGAAATTTTTGCGGCAATCTGGAAAGATTTTTTTGCGGCGTTTGAACTGAAGGCTTCTTTAAGAACGCCGCCGTCTTCGGAACTTTCCAAAGAGATCGTGACTTTATTCCGTTCGGCGGATTACGCTTACCGCTGGAGTGTTAAGGATTCGCTTTGGTATCATTGGAAGAGTGTCGCGCATCAGAATCAAGATCCGGATTTAATTCTTTCCGATAAATCGGAAGAGGCGGCGTTTGCCGTTTACGGCGTTTATGTTTCTCCGGATGAAGTTTCTTCGCAGGATCTTTTCAAGGTGTTCCTGATTCGCCTTGGGATAGACCCCAATGATTCGCGCTTGAAAACGAACCGTTTGCGCGGCGGCACGCCGCAGCAATATACTCAGGATTTTGAGATTGTTTTTGATATCAGCGGTTTTGATTTTCATTATCAGGGGCGTTATTTCTGGGACAACGGGAGAGGTGTTTTGGCTGCCGGTTGGACGCAGGCGGTTCTTTATTCCAAATACCGGAAAGCAATTCAAAATGCGGTGCAGGGAGTGGTTCTTGAAACGGCGGTGTCGGCGGCGGAAACCAAAAAACAGCAGAAATTCGGCGCTGTGGTGCTGAATCAAATCGGACTTTTGCGGCTCGTGGAGGGCGAACCTCTCGTGGCTTTGAGTTATTTTGAAAAGGCAAATCGTTTGGACCCGGAAGAACCTTTGTACTTAATCAACTGCGGTTTTGTTTATCAGCAAAAAATGCTTTACGGCCCGGGTATCAGTCATTTTCAGGCGCAAATCGAACTGGTGAAAAAAAGCGCGCATCTCCTGTATATTTTAGGCGCGATGTATGAAGTGATTCACGATTACGGAAACGCCCGGAAGTACGCCGAAGCGGCTCTCGAATTTATACCGAACGCACCCGAATACACCATCAATTTAAGCGATGCGCTTTGGGGGCTCGGGCAGCGGAACAGTTCACTTCTTGTGGTGAGGAATTTATATCAAAAGCAACCCTCCGCCCGTCTCGGTATTTATTTGGCGAAAACCTATATGGGTCTTGACCATTATGCGGAAGGCGTGGAAGTATTGTACGATGTGCGCCGCCGGTTTTCCATGAGTACGGATTTGGGGCTCACGCTTATGTCCGCTCTCGTTTTTCTAGGGCGTTACGAAGAAGCGCTCGCGGCGAGTGAAGAAACAATCCGGATGGCGCCGAAAGATTACCGCGTACTCAGTTTGCGCGGAAAAATTCAGTTTTACCTGAAAAATTTCAAGGAAGCCGAAAAAACGTTAACGCGTGCTCTCGATTTAAAACCCGATGATGAAACCGCGAGAAGTTTTCTCTCCGCTTCGCAGGCGTTTCTCGGGAAAGCCGATAACCGGGCGATTCAAAAACCCATTACTCCGGTAGAAGCCGCTCCGGAAAATTTGAAATCGCTTCTTTCTAAAAATACCGCCGCCGAGGCGCGTCAAAAAGGGTATCCGGCGGCGGTGCATTGGACACGCGAAGCGCTTCGCGCGGAAAAAGGAAAGCCCTGGGTGCGCTCCGAACAACTTCTCATGGAAGTTTTAGATGAGCGCGGAGCCGCTATTTACAGCGAGTTCGGTTTTACTTTCCTGCCGGGGTTTGACCGTATTTATTTGAACGCGCTGAACGTTTACGATTCTACCCTGAAACTCAAACATTCCTTTTCTCTGCAAAACGCTTACATTACTTATGCAACGGAACTCGGGACAAGCAACGAATCGCAGAGAGCGCATTTCCCGCTCCCGGCGCTTGCTCCCGGAGATTTCATTTATCTGCATCTTTCGAGAACCAATTTGGACGGCCGCGATGTGATTCCGTTTACGGATTATGTTTCAAGCCGGGAAATTCCGGTGGGCGTTTCTTCGTTCCGGATTTACGCGGACACATCCCGCTTTGTCGCCGAAGAATACGGGCCTTTGGAACGCACTGTTTTTGAAAACGGAAAAGAATGGCGCATTGAAAATCCGGTGGTGATCCGCAATGAATTGTTTATGCCGGTTTACCGGGATTTCGGCGCGGGGCTTATGCTCACCGGAAAGGAAAAATGGGCGGAAGTCGGGCGCGATTATGAAAATCTGATTCGCCACCAGTTCAAAAATGCGGTCGCCGTGCGTGAAAAAGCTTTTGAAGTGAGCGGGAATAAAATCGGGAAAGAAGCGGTTCTCGTAGTGGTGCGCTGGGTGCGTGAGAATATTCGTTACCGGGATGTTCCGTTCGGAGGGCATTCCCTGATTCCTCAGCTTTCCGAAGTGACGCTCAAAGAGTATCGCGGCGATTGTAAAGATCAAAGTTTGCTTTTGAAAGAAATGCTTGCAACGATCGGCGTGCCGAGTTATTTGGCGGCGATTCATTTGTCGGAAATGGGATATGAAAATCTGCCTACTATTCAGCAGTTCAATCACATGCTTGTTTATATCCCGGCCGGAAAAAATTATCCGGAAATGTGGGTGGATCCAACCGATAAAGCGGGCAATGACCGCCCGGTGCCGCTCGATATGGAAGGGAAATACGCGTTGATTATTGACGGCGATCAAAGCCGCATTGTCGAAACTCCGATTTTGGAAGATAATCAGGAGCACCAGGCGCATTTCCATCATCAGCTCTTTATCGGTGAAAACGGAGTCGCGGAATTCAGAGATTCTCTCACGCTGAAAGGAAAATTCGCATCGGCGTTCCGCAATCAGTTTCTCGGGAAAGATCAAAAAGAGCAGGAGGTTTTGCTTGCCGGCCTTCTCTCGCAAGGGATTCCCGATGTTTCCATTTCGCTTGTGAAAACCGAAAATCTCCGCGATTTCAATAAACCTTTTATTGTGGTGGTTACTTTCTCAAGCAGTCTTTATTTCGGGCAGAGTACGCAAAACGTGAAAGGGAATTTTCCGAATGTGTGGGAACGCTCTTTGATGCGGCTCCCGCAAGTCAATGAACGCCATCATCCGATCCGGATGCCGCACGAGGCGCAGTTTGAAAGTATCCTCACGGTTTCTTCTCAAACGGGAACTCCGCAGGTGGAATATCCGCCGGCATTTTCCCGCGAAATGGATTATGTGAGTTACGAGAAAAAAGGAAATCGGATTCGCTGGACTACTTTCGCGCTGTATGCCGATCCTTCCGAATACGAAAAAATCAGAGAGGAATGGGATTATTTAATTCGGCTCACCTCTCCGCAGATTACGATGGAGTAATACTCCACAAAAAAGCCGTTTCTAAAAAGAAACGGCTTTTGAAGAGCGGGAAAAGAGGTTCGAACTCTCGACATTCAGCTTGGGAAGCTGACGCTCTACCAACTGAGCTATTCCCGCGAGTTTGCAGGCAAAATCTAATAAAAAAAGAAGAAAAAAGGAAGAGCCCGCTTGGGAAACATTTTTTTTCTTATCATTGAAGTATGAAAAAGTGCATCCTTCTTTTAAGTTTTGTTCTTCTTTCCCCGGTGATTGCCGAAGAAGCGAAAGAAAAATCGCTTTGGGATTCTTTTGTGAGTTTTTTTACGCCGAAGTCCAAACCGGAGGGAGAAGGGGCGCTTCATGAAGAACTTCGCGCTTTGGACAATCAAATCCGGTCGGAAAAGCTCGCCTATAACCGGGAGCGCCGTCCGCAGAAAAAATCAAGAATCCGGATGAATTTGGACAACTTGGAAATACGCCGTGAAGCGCTTGTGATCGAAATTCAAAAACAGGCGATGCTTTCTTCCTCTTCGAGTTCGGTTACCGTAGTCGTAAGTTCTTCCGCCGCAGCGCCTGTGAAACAGCCTGAAATCGCGCTGGTTTACCGCGATACGGTTTTGATCCGGGACACCGTTTGGCTCCGCGATACGGTTTGGATGTGCGCGCCCGATTCCGCGGTTACGGATTCAAGTAGTAATTCGGGCGCAGTCCCAGAAGTTCCTCATCGCGAGTAAGTACCGCCGTTTCCATATTTCTTCCGGGAATCAGGCAAGAATCGATGCCCGCCGCTTGCGCTCCGAGAATATCCGTTCCGAGGGTATCGCCGATCATAAGGGTACGGGAACCGGCGGGGAGGCTTGCGAGCGCGTTTTGAAAAAGTTTCGGGAATGGTTTTCCGCCGTAAGAAATACGGCAACCGGTTTCCAGATGAAGTTTATACGCATAAGTCCCGGTCACGGGCACGCGTTCGCTTCCGATGCGCGGCGCATAAGCATCCGGGTTTAACACAATCAGGTGCGCATTCGGCCGGCTCAAAATTTTGAGAATTGTTTCGCGTAAAGAATCTTCTCCCGGGAGTGAAGTAATCACAACCGCATTTTCCCGGTCTGAAAAATCCGTAATTCCCGCCGCTCTCAAATAAGATTTGCCGGATTCGTTTCCGATAAAAACCGCGCTTTTGTAATTCCATTCGTGATTCAGGTCTTTGAAAACCTCGCCCGAGGAAAAGATTTCTTCGAGGGAAAAATCAAACCCCATGCTATTCACTTCCTGCAAGAGTTCTTCTTTGGCTTTGGTGGCGGCATTGGTAATCAGGCGAATTTGTTTTTTTTGTTCTCTGAAAAACCGGAACATCGAAAGCGCGCCCGGATACACTTTGTTTTGATAAGCATACAAAGTACCGAACGCATCGAAGAAAATCGCATCGTAACGCTTTGCGATTTTCGCAACAGAGATTTCAACAGGAGTTTCGCAAGAAAGCGGGCGAGCGATATTTTGCGCGTAAGACTTGTAGATTTCAATTTCAATGGGAGTCATATCAACGGTGCTGAACTCCCCAGGTTTGCGGCGGCGGTTCCCGGTGAAAAATAACGTTTCCGTCGTACAGAATAGCGACGGAATATTTAACGATATAAATTCCGGTAGCGACCGCGCGCTTTTCAGCAGACATTAAATTCCAGCGGAGAAACAGTTTTTGCGCTTGCCGGAGGCAATCTCCTTTGCCCTGGCTCGAAAACCGTTTGTCGGTACAGGAAATATCAAAATGCGTTTGAGCGGCGTATCCGCCTAAGTTGGTAAACGCTTGGAAACTTATGGAAAATTTGATTTTAGCGGGGTCAATCGCTGCGGATTTGATTTGATTTTGAATCGCTTTTTCAAGGGCGGCTCCCCGGACGGCAAGCGAGATTCCCATTTCTTGGATATTCGGAACTTCCGAATCGATGGGAGTCACGAAAAATTGAAACACAGGGAGAGACTTGTGCGCCGCACTTGCGGTAAATTCGGCTTTGGAAACGGTGTGAATCAAAAACGGAGTGGTTCCGGTAACGGCAATGAAAGGAGTAACTGCTATGGCCGCATTCTTGAGAGAATCTTTAAACATTTGAGGCAAGAGGCGCAGGGAATCTCCGGGATGAAGCGAATGAGAAACTTTACGGTGGATCGTCAGGCGCGCGTGATTTTCCGAGAGCCATTCCAAAGAACCCGGGCAAAGTTCATGCACGGTTTTTTCCCCGAACGGCTTAAACTCGAGAGGACAGGGAGAGAGCGGCGTTTCCGAAATACCTTCGGTAAAGAATAATGCGAGCGTATCGAAAAGCGTTTCGGAAGAAGTTAATACCGCGGTAAGGACTGCCGGCGGTATCGCGTCTTGCATTTGTATTTCGACCGGTTTTCCGCCGGCGGCATAAAGGTGTACTTTCCCGTAAGAAAAAGGAAACTGCGCCGACCGGAGGGAAGTGAGCCCCTGGAGCGTATTCACCGGTTCCGGGAGGCGGTAAAGCAATGTTTTGGCAGAAGCCGGGTCTATTTGCAAATCATGAGAAAGGGCTTTGAACAAAATGGGATGCCCAATCGAATTGACCCAAGAAACGGTGAGGCTGTCGATTTCGGCGAGAGTTTCCGGAGAGAGTGAGCCGAGAAACGTAATTTGAACTTCATCCATCCGGGAATCGCCGTCGGTATCGCGAAAATAATTTTTAAGCGAAGACGGCGGTATGGGTGTTTGAATAAACGCTTCTGCTAAGGAGAGCAACATACAAACGAATAGCGGCAGCGTTTTCATAAGTTTTCTCAGTTTTTCAAAAAACCGTAATCGCGCCCTTCCACCGGAATCACAAGCCCCATTTCCGAAAGGAGCGGAATCCTTTTTTCAAGGCTAGCTCGGAAGTTTTCCCCGAGTTCTTCCTCTTCATCGTGATCCAGATTATAAGCGTAATAGCTCCCGTCCTGGAAAATCGAAATACAGCAATCCCAGTCAATCTTTGAATTTTGATCGTCCACACTTTCGAGCATCAAAAGAGGTTTCGGCGCCGGGATCGGTTCGGCGTGCCCGTTTTCAAAGATAAAGTAATTGCGGCTGATCAGCAAATGTTCGAGCGCCATGGAAGCGGAGTTTTCAAATTCATCGCGCAGGCGGCGAATGTTCCCTAAATCGTCTTCGTAAGGGTCTTGAAAATCATCGGGGAGAACGATTTGATGATAATCGAATTTGTTCGGGTTATCCCCAAAGCGAGCTTTCCAAGCGGCCGGCGGCTCCGGTTTATGCAGCATAAAATCTTCAAACGCATCTAAAATGGCATGAAAACGAGGAGTCCAGGGAACGCTTTTCTGTTCTTCGATCAGCTTCAAAAAATTTTGAATATTCTTATTTGATTTTTCGGCGGGCATTACCAAAGCTCTTCTGTTTTTAGGGTGAGGCTCATGGCGATTCCTTTTTCATAATAAGCGGCTTCGTTAATGAAAATCGGAAAAACGCTTTGAGCGCCTTCATAGGGAATGTCTTCGCCGTCAAAGGTGCGGAACAGGGGCATTCCCGGGCGAAGTTCTTCAAAATCGCGGTTCTGTAAAGCCGGGTGAATCATGGTACGAATACTCCCGGCGGCATCGCGGATAAAATCCACATCCCGGAATTGCGTATAAACATCTACTTTCCTGAGCGGCATGGATTGCAGCGTACCCTGATTCCACAGTTCGGCAAGTTCCAGATAACGCCGGAGAATTTTTTCCGTGGTTTCAAAAATTTCCGCTTGAATCGTACCGTGGCTTTGCGGTCCCGTTTCCAAACAAATATCCGCCTTGGCAATGGTTCCGAGGTAAGGAGACGCGGCGCGCGGTTCGGGCTGAAAATAAATGCGGGTTTTCGGAAATTCGTGCGTGAGTTCCGCCGAAGCCCGCATGGCAAAAGGATCGCGCGCTGAAAGAATCAAACAAAACCCCATATTCGATTCGGTATTGTGAATATCGAAAATAAAGTCGGTTTTGGTTTTTTCGCCTTTTTCACCGTAAAGCGTGTTGATTTCCTGCGCTCTCTGAGTTTCGTAGAGAGACTCGGCGGAGGCGAGCGAATCTTCGGAAAAACTGCGGTTTAAATCTCTGTCTTTATAGCGGCGGCCAAGCAAAACCGCCTTGGGGTTTGCAAGTAAAAGCTTCACTTGCGCGCTCGGGCACAAGTCTCGGATTTTTTCGGAACGTTTTTCCCACTTTTCTATGAGCTTCACACCGGTCAGTTCATTCCCGTGGGTTCCGCCGACAATCAAGATGTTTTTTAGAACCTGCATGCCTTATATATAACTACAAAATTTACTTTTGGCTCATGGAAGATCTTCATTTTTACCGCAGGCTCTCCATAGCGCCGATGCTCGATTATACGGACAGACACGAACGCTATTTTTTGAGAATGCTTTCGCGGAATATTTTACTTTATTCCGAAATGATCACCGCTCCGGCGCTTTTGCACGGAGAACCGGAACGGTTTTTACGGCATCATCCGGCGGAACATCCGGTAGCGTTGCAGCTCGGAGGGAGCCACCCTCAAAACCTTGCCCTTTGCGCCAAAATGGGGGAAGACGCGGGCTATTCGGAAATCAACCTGAATTGCGGCTGCCCCTCCGACCGCGTTCAAAGCGGTTCTTTCGGCGCGTGTCTTATGAAAGAAGCCGCTCTTGTCGGGGAGTGTATCTCCGCCATGCAGGCCGCCGTCAAAATTCCGGTAACGATTAAAACCCGCATCGGAATCGATCACGACGACTCATGGGAGTTTTTTCTGGACTTTATCGAAACCACCGGGCGCGCCGGCTGCGACACCTATATCATTCACGCGCGCAAAGCGTGGCTCAAAGGGCTTTCTCCCAAAGAAAACCGCGAAGTCCCGCCGCTGAATTATGAATTTGTGTTTCGCCTCAAAGCGTTGAAACCGCATCTGAATATTTCGATTAACGGCGGCGTTCGAACCTTAGCGCAGACAAAAGAACTGCTTCAAAAACTCGACGGGGTGATGATCGGGCGCGAAGCCTATGAAAACCCGTGGATGCTCCGCGAAGCGGACGCCGAAATATACGGTAAGGAAAACCCGGGATGGAAAACCCGTAAACAACTCCTCGAAGCCTTTTTCCCTTATGTGGAAGAACAATTGAAAGACGGCTGCCCGCTGAATATCATCACGCGGCATCTGTTCGGACTATTTAACGGACTCCCGGGCGCGCGCACTTACCGCAGGATCCTGAGCGAAAAGGCCTCCAAAGCAGGCGCGGACCTCCGCGTTTTAAAAGAAGCCATGAACGCGGTAGAAGAGCAGGTCTTGTAGTCATTCATCGAAATGTTCAGGTTTTGAAATGGATTTTGTGTCGGACAAGGCAAATTTTCGCAGGAATACCGGTGGTATTTCAAGAAAATTTAACGACGTATGGCGCAACCAAGGTGGCGGTGCACACTTGAAAAGTTTTATATGCCGGATTGAACTGCATTAATGCGCCGAATCCATTAAAAGATGGGCGTTGAGCGTGAATGACCGCAAGACCTAAGGTGGGGGAGAATCCCCCTCGCTTCAGCCCTGCTTGTCCGCGCGTCCTTTATCGGCTTCACCCGTCGCCGGGACGCGCGGCAGGTCTTCCGCTACCCCCTTAAATACATGATCTTCGGGTATGGAAAACGGGGACACGGGATAAGGGATGCGGGACCAGGTAGCGATGAACTTGTCATGCCGAGGGCATAGCCCGCGGCCATCCGGACCCTGTATTATCCCTTACCGGATCGCCGCACGCGTTCCGCGTTCGCGATGACATTATATACAAGCGCGAACTAATCGGTGTGTAAAATGAATTCAGCATGACAGAAAAAGAATGTTGTATTAAGCTGTACTTTCATGTAAACTTTCCAAGTCTGCACCGCAGCTTAGTGCGCCCCTGCATTTTATACCTAAAGAGAAACTCAATGCAATTTTTTACCCATGAGCGCGGTTCTCAATGCTCCGAGACAAATTTTTAGGCTGGAAGCCGCTCCAATTTGTCCCGGAGCCTTGGAATTGCGCGGGAGTGGCATTTTACATTTTTAAGGCGTTTGTATATGCCTTTTCTTCGCGTGAGGGATCGTGACCCGAAGGGCGGAGACGCGCGGATTCATCGAGGATTCCGGTTCCTGTTGGTTCCGCGCGGCTCCGTTTTTGCCGGCAACTTGTTGCCGCAAAAATACAGCCCGACCCGCCCGTTGAAAACGGGCGCGGGCACGCCAAGTATCTCTAAAGAACACGCCTGACGGACTTTGTTCCCTCGCCTGCAGTGTCTTTTCTTTGTATTTTTAGCCCATGAAAAAATGGATTGTATTCTTTTGTTTTGGCGCTGCTTTTCTGTGGGCGCAGGAAACTCCCGAAAGTGTTCGCCGGCAAATCAAAGCGGTGGAAGCGGAAACGGCGCGGGAAAAACAATTGCATGACGCGGAAAAAAAGCGTCATCAGGAATTTGTGGAAACCGGGCGGAAAAAAGTTTCCATGTTAAACGAGCAGCGGGGTGTTCTTTCAAAGGAACTTGATTCTTTGAAGGCAGAACTTTCCCGGTATTCCGATGCGCGCGCCAAAGCGGTTTCCACGGCACGCTGGTATGAGTCGCGGAAAGTGAAATATCAGGAAGCGCTCGCTTCGGTGATCGATTCTCTCGTGCCTTTCTTAAATGCGGATTATCCTTACCGGAATACCGAAGCGGCGGAAAACATGACGGAGATCGCCGCGCAGCTCAGGAAAGGCGTGATTCATGCCGACGATGCGCTCTCCCGAGCGCTCGAAGTGCTTCGGGAACGGCTTCAAATGGGTTATTCCGCCGAAGTATGGTCGGGATTTTTGGATGCGGAAGGCAAATCCTATTCCGGAAAGTTTTTGCGTTACGGCGCTGTTGCCGGGATTTTCGTGAGCGCAGACGGTAACGATGTGTTTTGGCTTTCCCGCAATGAAAAAGGGGATTTCCATTGGGTCAGCGCCGGTGAGAATTTCCTGATGCGGAATACTTTGAAAGAGTCGCTCCGGGTGGCCGAAGGGAAGTCCGCCCCGCGTCTTGTAAAAGTTCCGGTTTCCGTGCCGAAGGAGGGAAAGTAAAATGAAAATACTTTCGGCTCTTTTCTTTCTTTTGATCGCCTGTTCCGGTGTTTTTGCCCAGCAGAATTCCGGAGATGCTTTGGTGAAAGCCCGCGCTGAATTGAACAGCGCCAAGGCGGATTTGGAAGATGCGCGCAAAAAACGGGATATGGCGGTCGCGGCTCGCTGGAAAGACCGTGAAACGGCGAACCAGGAACGCGAACTTTTTAACGAACGTTACAGCGAAAACAAAGAAAAGCTGGACGCTCTTATGGCGGAACGTTCGCGCCTTCAGGAAGAAGTACGCATGGGGCGTGAAGATTTGTCGCAGCTTCGGGAAGCCGCCGATCGGTCGCGCGCGGAATTTCTCGCTCTCTCTTCGCAGCAGGAACGCCTTAATTTTTTAACGCAGGCGCAGGACCAGGGGATTCCGTTCCGCATTCCGGAACGCCTCGAACGTGTGAATCAGGTCAAAAAAGATATCGAACGCTACGGAGATGATCCGCTCAAAGTCGCGCAGGAAATTTTCACGCTTACTCAAGAAGAAATCCGGTTTACCCGGGCGGTGGAATTTGAAACCGGCGAACTCCTTTTCGATCATTCTTTGCTTTACGGCAAACGCCTTCGCTTAGGGGGTATTTTTGCAGTTCAGGAAGCCGATAACGCCGGACCGGTGGCGCTCATGCTCCCGACCGCAGGTGAAAAAGGGCGGAAGTTTGTTTGGCAGGTGAACGCGGCTCCGGAAATCCGTGAAGCGGTGGAAACGGCTTTTCGCTCTTATGCGGATTCCGCCTGGGTCATGGTGCCGGTGGACGCGCTTTTAAGTACGGCGCTTTCTTCGGAAATGGCGCAGACGACCGTTTCCTGGAAACAGAATCTGCGCGACTTTTTCCGTAACGGCGGGCTTTTAATGTACCCGATCGCGTTTCTTTTCGTTGTGGGGCTTCTCATTGTGGCGGAACGCTACGCGCGGCTCTCGGCGAAAAACAGAACCGGCCGTTACCGTGAAGTGCTTATGCTTTGCGAAGCCGGAGACATTGCGGCCGCGAAAGAGCGGGCAAAGAATCTTCGCGGTTCGGTGGGGCTCCTCATTCAAAAAACGCTTTCCAAAGATTATCCGAACCGTGCGGCCGCGGAAAAAGCCATGGAAGAAGTCTTTGCCTCGGAAGTTCCCGCCATTGAGCGCGGGCTCTCCACGATTTCCGTCTTTGCCACCACGGCCCCTTTACTCGGGCTTCTCGGCACCGTCATGGGAATGGTGGAACTCTTTGAAGTCATCACCATGCACGGCACTTCCGACCCGAAACTCCTCGCTTCCGGTATTTCAATCGCTCTTATCACCACCGAAGCGGGTTTGATGGTCGCGATTCCGCTCCAGTTTTTGCATACGTTCCTCACGAATAAAGCGGACAGGCTCGTGGCGAAAATGGAAAAAACCGGACTTGCCTTATTGAACGCCTTATGGATCAAGGACTCCAATGATTGAAATGTCCGTTCTTGAAACGACTTTGGATCTCACGCGCCGCGGCGGCTGGGTCATGATCCCGATTTTTTTTCTGGGATGGTTTGCCTGGACGCTATTGTTCGAACGTTACTTTTTTTACCGAAAACTGCGCGGCGCCTCTTTCTCCAGGTTTCTTCAGAAATGGAACGGTTCCGGCGAAACGGAAGCCCTCCTTTATTTGGGCAGCCGCCGGTCTTCGTTTTTAAAAAGGCTGGTGGAAGGCATCGTTCTTCACCGGCATCAGGGAGCGCAAGCCGTGAGAAACGCCATGGATGAAATCCGCTATGATGTGGAAGATTCGCTCTCCCGGTCGCTGAAACTCATCGCGGTTTGCACGGCCATCGCGCCGATGCTCGGGCTTCTCGGCACCGTATCGGGCATGGTTACGACTTTCGAAACGATCCGCGGGTTCGGTTTCGGAAACCCGGTGCTTCTCGCCGACGGCATCTCCGAAGCGCTCCTCACCACGCAGGCGGGGCTTCTCGTAGCGTTCCCGCTCATGCTCGCTTACAATCATTTGGTGAGTTCCATGGAAAAAATGAAAGACAGGGTTTGGAGCGATGCCATTCGCTTTGAATCCATGATTTTTGAGGAGCCGGTATGAGTTTTATCCGAAAGCGCAAACGACATACGAGCTTTATCGACGTATCTCCCATGATGGACATGGTGTTCATCTTGCTCATCTTCTTTATCGTGACCTCCACATTCACGCGGGAAACCGGCATCGACGTCACCAAACCCAAAGCGAGCACCTCCAAAGAACTCGCGCGGGAAAGCATAATGATCGGCATTTCGCGGCAGGGGACCATTCACATCAACGAAACGCAAGTGAATTTATCTTCACTTCAAACCATCTTAAAACAAATGATGGCGGAATCTCCGGATCGCCCGGTCGTGATCGTCTCCGACCGTGACGCCCCCTCCGGCCGCATTGTCGATGTGCTCGACGAATGTAACCAGGCCAAAGTGCGGAAAGTATCGGTATCTGCGTTGAGGGACGATTGAAAATTCTGACGGCAGCTCGGTTTCCGGCGGTACTCGTACTTGCGTTTTTGGTGAACGCCGCTTTTTTTCTCGCGGTGCCTGTCGTAAACGCGCTCTTTTTTTCGCAGAAAACGGAAAAGAAAACGGTTACGGTCGAACTCACGGAAACAGAAGTCGTGGTTCAGGAAAAAAAACAGGAACAACCTCAAAAAGTGATCCGCCAAATCTCGCAGCCGAACCGTTTTAGAGCGAATCAAAGCATGGGAAACACGCGCTCCCGCGGGTTCCAAATGGATCTCTCCCTCGCCCGCGGCGATTTCGGAGACGGTGTGGCGGTGGGCGGCGGCGGACTTGAAAATGTGATTTACGACGTAGGCGAAGTCGATGAAGACGCCCGCGTACTCAAAGAAGTCAACCCCAATTACCCGGATCGCGCCAAAAAAATGGGCGTCTCGGGCTATGTCAAAATTTACCTCGTAATCGACGTCTATGGAAATATTTCGCAAGCGGAAGTCATTCAAGTCGATCCGCCCGGTTACGGCTTTGAAACCGAAGCGCTCGCCGCCATCCGGCAATGGAAATTCGAACCCGCAAAACTCGGGAACCTCCCGGTAGCTCAAAAAGCCACAAAGGAGTTCCGTTTTGTACAATAAAATCCGGAAATTTTTTGATTTGGGGCGTGTCCGCCTTGCGGCGGCCGGGCTGTATTTTTGCGGCAGCAAGCGGCCTGCAAAAACGGAGCCGCGCGGCTCTTCACCGGAATCTGCTTTCCGCGCCTCCGCCCGTACGGGTCACCATCCCTCACGCATACTTCGGAAAACCAGGAATGGTAAACAGGGAATAGGGATTTGGGAATGGGGAATGGACAAAGGGCAAGACGATTCGGTTTACCAGGAATTCCTGTCCGGTCCTGTACAAAGATATACCGGCATGGTCGAGTTTTCCAAGCAGGTACAGCAACCTGATCGGGAACAGTACTGCTCCCGCCGTTCTGAACGCACTTGTCATCCTGAACTTGTTTCAGGATCAACATCCAGACTCCAAACCAAATCCTGTACCTTATCCCTTGTCCCAAGCGTACTACTCTGCCTTCTTTTTGCCGTATCGTCATTCGCCGAAGACTATTTTAAAAAAGCAAACGAACTCTACGACCGGGGGAATTTCCGGGAAGCGGTCGCCTTTTACCGGGCAGCCATCCGTGAAGAACAATACGAACCCTTCGCGTGGTTTAATTTAGGCAACACACTCGTACACCTCGGGCGCAATGAAGTTGCGCTCACGGCTTACAAACGCGCCGCGGAACTCATGCCGGACCTCACCAAAGCGTGGCAGCTCATGGGAGACATCTATTATTTGGGCGGCAATCTCGGAGAAGCGATGGTCGCTTACCACCGGGCGCTCGAACTCGGCGAAGACTCGGACCACCTGCACTTTGCGCTCGCGGAATGTTATTTAAAAGGGCGTGACTTTACGCTCGCGCAAAAGCATTTTGAGCGCGCCGTTTACCTGAACCCCGACAGAATGGACGCCTGGTATGGACTTGCGGAAGTTTACGAGAAACTCGGGTATTACGAATACGCATTGAAAACCCTGAAAAACGCGCTTCAACTCACGGTAAGCGCGGGCGCGGATGTGTATTTCACCATTTCCCACTATTACACAAAAATGGATTCCACGCGGAAAGCCTTAAACGCCATGGAAGACGGCCTCTTGATTCAACCGGAAAACGCCGATGCCCGCCGTTATTTGGCGCAAATGTACTTGCGTGCGGAATCGCCGTGGATGGCTATTTTTGTATTGGAAGAAGGTTTAAACTATAAAAAAAACGTGCGTGAACTCGAAGTTGATTTAGGCTTGATTTACTTTGAGCAAAAGCGTTACGATGAAGCCTTTGAATATTTCCTTTCCGCTTACCGAAAAGGGAGTGCGGAAGGCCGGCTCGGCGCGGAAAATGTCGGCAATATTTGGTATAACGCCGGCGATTTGGAACGCGCCGAACGGGTCTATCAACGGATTCGAGAAAAAAAGTAGGGACGAACATGAAAAAAAAGAAATCATGGAAAACACCGGCAATACAAACCGCTAATCTATTTGCGGAAGACACCATTCACGCCGTATTGGAATCCATCGCTCAAGGGAAACACCCGGGCATGAAAAAACCGGATGTGCTGTACGAAGCTTTGGATGAACAATTAAACAAAATAGAGAATGTAAAAAACGCCGAAACGCAGTTAAAATTACTCGCCCTTCTTCTCGGCACGGACGCCGTTCTCAAAACGCTGGATGACGACGATTACGATGATTTTTTAGAACTTTATACCGACACATCCGCTTTCTTTATCGAACTCGCGAAAGAGTTTGAAGATAAAAAAACGGTAATGGATCTTATCTTTGATTTGATCATGAACCATTCCGGAGAGGACGGAAGATCGGCTGTATTTCTATCGCTATCCGAAATGTTCGATGAAAAGCAAAACCTCGGCTTTTTGCAATCCCTCTTTCAGGTTTTCGAATCGGGAAAGACACCGGAAAATTCTCATTCCATATTGGAAGCGATCCGCGACGTCGCCGATGGCTTGAACATCCCCGAGGAATACGCGCGCGCGAGCTTTATGCAAAATCCGGAACGCTCGAATCACATGCTTTTAGATGTAGCGAATGCTTATTTCACCTCCGGAAATCTCTCCGAAACCAAACGCCTCTTGGACGAAGTTAAAAACCCGGATCCGGAAGACGAAAGAGAGTTTTTAGACCTTTCCGCCGGTTATTATTATAAAACCGGGAATGTCGCCCGGGCAATCGAACTTGCCGAACGTTTGTACGAAAGATACCCGGAACTTTTTAACCTGGCGCGCTTAACGCAAATAGTCCCGGCTCCGCGCCGTAAAGAATTATTGGATAACTACGAAAATCGAATGCTTCCCGAAAATGACGATGCTGTTCTCCCTTACATTGATCTTTTGATCTCCGTAGAAGATTTTGAACGGCTTTCTCAAATTTTAGACCGTTACGCACAAACGCTCACTATTTTTCCGGCGGAAATACTGAATGAGTATTCGGAACGCCTGGAAAATTGCGGAAAAACGGAACTTGCCCGAAAAATCAGGGATTGGACGGTGGAAGAACCCGAAGAAGTAGAAACGGACGAGGAATAATTATATTTGGTGCGGTGAAAATGACGGCCAACTCCGAAAATAATAAACGCATCGCCAAGAATACACTATTCTTGTATTTCCGGATGCTGCTCACCATGGGGATCAGTCTTTATACTTCCCGTGTGGTATTAAGCACGCTCGGAGTGGAAGATTTCGGTATTTACGGAGTGGTCGGCGGCGTTGTAGCCATGTTTTCATTCATCAATTCTTCTTTGAGCAGCGCCACTTCCCGGTTTTTAACTTTTTCTCTGAGTAAAGGTGATACGGAAGATTTAAAGAAAACATTTTCTTCGGCATTGACCATTCATATCCTTATCGCGTTCGTTATCTTGATTTTAGCGGAAACCATCGGATTATGGTTTTTAGAAAATAAATTGGTGATCCCCGAGTATCGAATGTCTGCCGCGCGATGGGTGTATCAGTTTTCCGTTTTAAGTACGCTTATTGCCATTACGCAGGTTCCCTATAATGCCGTTATTATTTCTCATGAACGGATGCATATTTATGCTTATGTGGAAATCTTAAACGTGAGCCTGAAATTGGGCGTTGTATATTTATTGGTTATCGGGAATTTTGATAAGCTGATTTTATACGCGGCGTTAATATTCGTTGTATCCGTATTGATTGCGATGATCTACCGGATTTATTGTTTGAAAAAATTTACGGTTTGTAAATATAAATTCGAATGGAATAAAAAATACATTTATCCCATGCTTTCCTTTTCCGGCTGGGATCTATACGGAAATATGAGCGTTGTTGCCAGAACTCAAGGCGTGAATGTGCTTTTAAATCTCTTTTTCGGCGCGGTATTAAATGCGGCGAACGGCATTGCGGTTCAGGTTCAGGGGGCGGTAATGGCGTTTGCCAATAATATTATTACCGCCGTTCGCCCGCAAATCGTAAAAAGCTATGCCGCACGGAATTATTCTTATACCATCAAATTAGTATTGAACGCGGCAAAATACATTTACTTGTTGTTATTGGTTTTGTCACTGCCGTTGATACTTGAAATGAATTTTATTTTGAATCTTTGGCTGAAAAATGTGCCGCCTCATGCGGTTTCTTTTTGCCGGTTAACCTTGCTGTTTAATTTTTTTGCCACGATGTCATTTGTGGTAGTGAGCGCCATACACGCCACCGGAAACATTAAAAGACCGAGTTTGATTAACGGTTCTTTATATTTGGCGGTAATCCCTGTTTCGTATGCAGCATTTAAGTTCAACGGAATCCCCGAATTTCCTTACCTTTGCAATGTGTTGTTTATATTTATCGGGATGTTGTCCAACGTTTATACCTTGAAATTATACTTACCGGAATTTTCGATTAGAAAATTTATTTTAAACGTATTAAGCGTTTGTTTATTGATCTCATTTGTTTCTTTTCTTGCTTCTTACGGCATCAGGGAAAAACTTCCGGAAGGTTTTTTACGGTTTTTTACTGTTTCGGCAGTTTCAACGATTATAATTGCCGGGATGACCTACTTTATCGCTATAGATAAGCAAACCAAACAATTGGTAAAGGAAAAGATTGCTCGAAAATGGAAAAATTAGTCAGCATACTCACCCCTTGTTACAATGGTGAAAAACTTATATGGCGTTTATTGGATTCCATTCTCGCTCAAACTTATCCCCGTATTGAAATGTTTATCATTGACGACGGCTCTATGGACCGTTCGGCGGAAGTCATTCAATCTTATATTCCCCGGTTTGAAAGCAGGGGATATTCTCTGACTTATATTTATCAGAAAAATTCGGGACAATCGGTAGCGATCAATAACGGATTAAAACTCATTACCGGAGATTATTTCGTGTGGCCGGATAGCGATGATTGGTATGCCGTGAGCGATGCCATACAGCAGATGGTTGGTGTTCTTGAGGCAAGTGATGATTCCGTAAGTATGGTTCGGTGCGAATACTGTATTTTGGATGAAAATACATTGGAAAAACTCGGAACTTATGAAGTAAACGAGCAAACAAAAGGAAAAACTGATTTATTTACCGATTGCTTGTTTGAGCAAAACGGATATTGGTTTGCTCCTGGCGGATATATGGCGAAGGCAAAAAAAATAGAGGAGACGATTCCCGGTAAAGAAATTTATACGGATCAGAATGCCGGGCAAAACTGGCAGTTGATGCTGCCTTTACTCTATGGAAATAAATGTTTAACGATAGAAAATTTTTTATATAATTATTTAGTGAGAACCGATTCTCATTCTCGGGGACAGTACTCGTCATTGGAACAGCTATTGTTAAAATATAATACTCATGAAAATACGATCCTCGCTACGATTGATAAAATTGAGAATATGCCGGTTACCGAAAGAAGAAGATATCAACGTGTGATTCGGTTGAAATATGCGAAGCTGCGGTTTGAGACCGGCGTACATTTTAGAGATGCAAAAACAATAAAAGAAAATGCTAATATTGGAGTCTTGAAGATTTTTTTAATTCAAACTTTAAAGAAAAAACTGCCCCTGATTCGGAAAAAAATCTTTGCTCAATCACAGGTGAAAAGATGAATATCAATCAAGCGGGTTATAATCTCTGTTCCGGTTGCGGCGTGTGTGTCACGGCGTGTCCTTACGGCGCCATTACTTTTGATCTTAATACGGATGGTTTTTATGAACCGGTTGTAAATGCTGAAAAATGCATTGATTGCGGTATTTGCACGAAAGTTTGTTATAAATATTTGCCTGCTAAAGAACCGTTTGAAAATACGTTTCAAGAAAAACCGGTTTACGGCGCGTGGAGTAAGAATATTGAAACGGTCAAAACTTCAAGCTCCGGCGGAGTCGGTTATGAATTAACGGCTTATTTTTCCGAAAAGGGTTACAAAGTATGCGGATGTATTTTTGATGCGCCCTGTGACAATTGTAAACATATTATTGTGGAAACGGTAGGAGATTTGGAAAAAATAAAAACCTCCAAATATCTGCAAAGCAATACCGTTGAAGCATTTTCCGGATTCAAAAAAAATGAAAAATATCTTGTGATTGGAACGCCGTGTCAAATTTACGGGTTACGGAAATATATCCGGCTGAAAAAGTGGGAAGAAAATTTTATTTTAGTGGATTTCTTCTGCCACGGAACGCCGAGTTTTAACTTGTGGAAAAAGTATAAAGAATATCTTCATCGAAAACACGGACTTTCGTTAACGTTAAAAAATGTGAATTTCAGAGAAAAAAACGTGGAATCGAAATGGCAAAACAATGCGATTTTAACTCAAGATTCTTCGGATAAGGAATGGGTGCAAAACCGGGCTTTTTCCGAAAATTTATTCTTTAAGTTTTTTCTCAATGAATCGTGCCAGAATAAAGCCTGCTATGAGTGTAAATTACGGTTGGATCATTGTGCCTCCGATATTCGTATCGCCGATTTTTGGGGAAAGAAATATGCCGGAAACGAATGGGGCGTAAGTCTTGTTATTACGAATACCGAAAAAGGGGAACAAACTTTTGATGAGATTAAGCCTAAGTTAGAAATAGAAGCCGCAAATTTTGATGATTTACAGAATTCTCAAGGGAAACGTTTCAATGTACCCAACCAGAAACGAGAAGCGATTTTAAAAGAATTGCAAGGCGAGAAAACATTGGAAAAAATATATCGAAAACATTTTGCATTGAAAGAATGGTATAGAAAATCGATAATCGGGAGAGGGGTTTCGTTTATAAAAAGGAGAGCGCTAAAATGAAAATAGGGATAATGGTAAAAAGTAAATAATTCATGACAACAACTTCCGAAAACAATAAACGCATCGCCAAGAATACCATGTTCCTGTATTTCCGGACACTTCTGGTGATGTTTGTAACTCTTTACACCTCGCGTGTAGTGCTTAACACGCTTGGGGTTGAAGATTTTGGTATTTATAATGTGGTGGGGGGAGTGGTTATGATGTTATCCTTCCTTAACTCATCAATGGCATCGGCTTCCACCCGGTTTATCACTTTCGAGTTGGGAACCGGAAATCAGGAATTATTAAAAAAAGTGTTTTCGGTTAGCTGTACCTTACATTTTTTGATTGCCATAATATGTGTTTTGTTATTGGAAATTATTGGCGTATGGTTTTTGAATTATAAAATGAATATTACTCCCGATCGAATGGGGGCAGCCAACTGGGTATTTCAATTCGCCATATTTAGTTTTTTTGTTACGATTATTTCGGTACCCTATAATGCCGCTATTATTGCGCATGAAAAAATGAGCGCATTTGCCTACATCTCTATTTTGGAAGTTTCATTAAAGTTGTTTATTGTTTTTCTGTTGAACTGGATTGATTTTGATAAATTAAAACTCTATGCGGTTTTGATGTGTTTGGTTTCGGTGCTTTTACGTTTGATTTACAGCAGGTATTGTAAAAAACATTTTGAAGAATGCCGGAAACATCAATTTTTGTTTGACGGCGATTTGTTTAAAAAAATGTTCGGTTATGTTGGCTGGAGTTTATATATCCAGTTATCTTACACCTCTTATCTGCAAGGGATCGGTATTTTATTAAATCTGTTTTTCGGAGTGGTAGCCAATGCGGCTAGAGGAATTGCGGTACAGATTCAGCATGCGGTGTTGCAGTTTATTACCAATTTTCAAATGGCTGCCAATCCGCAAATTATCAAATACTATTCGCAAAAGCGGAACGAAGAAATGTTTAACTTGGTATTCCGGAGTTGTAAATTTTCTTTTTTCCTGCTGCTGATGCTGTGTATTCCTCTTCAATTTTATATGGATGTGGTACTGCGGCTTTGGTTAAAAAATGTGCCTGATTATGCGGTTCTTTTTTCCCGGTTGGCTTTAGTGATTTCTTTAATTAATATCATCACGCTCCCCTTACAAACCATTGTGCAAGCTACCGGAAAATTAAAAATAAACAGTCTGTTGATCGGTACTTGCAATTTAATGATTTTGCCGTTTTCTTACCTTTTTCTCCGGATGGGGAATCCTCCCCAAACCGTTTATTATGTGTGTATTTTCTTTTATGTGCTAGTATTGGTTATCCGGTTATACATAGGGAAACGTTTGGTAGATCTCCCTGTAATTCGATTTTTACTGAAAGTTCTCTTTCCGTGCATGGGTATCACACTGGTCTCTGTCATTATTTGTTATTTTGTGAACATACACATGGAAAGAGATTTTATTGGTTTGTTGTGTTTTTCGGCCGTTTCAACATTGCTGATCGGTACTTTAGTCTTTGGGGTTGGATTTAATAAAAATGAAAGAAAAGTGATCATTAGAAAAATATCTGGTAAATTGAGGAAACAATGAAACAGAAAATAAAAAGGACTTTAGCTGTTTTAAGGTATCTGCCGTGGAGTATTTATTTCAATTTTCATTACTTACCTTTGAAGCAGGCTTTAAAATTGCCTGTTTTACTGTATAAGCCCGAATTAAGGCGCTGCAAAGGAACTGTTATCATAGAGTCCGACTATATTCGGCGCGGTATGATTCGTTTGGGTTTCAGACAAGGCGCATTGTTCCCCGATAGTGGGATTACTTGGGATAATTACGGAGGAAAAGTGGTGTTTAGAGGGAGGTGTACTATCGGTAATGCTTCTGCGATTGTAGTTCGAAAAACCGGGAATATTGTTTTTGGAAATCGTTTTATGGCTACCTGTTCATTTAAACTTTATTCTTGTTATCAAATTGTATTTGAAGAAAAAGTACGTTTTGGTTGGGATAGTATTGTGGTGGATTCTTCGCTTCATAAGATAAAGGATATGAATAACCAGCAAGTCGGCAAAGGATTTGCTCCCATTTTATTCGGTAAAAATAATTGGATATCCAGTCGTTGTTTTGTTTTACAAGGGACAAAAACGCCTGATTATTGTATTTTTGGAGCAGGCTCTATTTTGAATAAGGATTATAGCTCCAATCCGACTCATATTTTAATGGCAGGGAATCCGTTAACCGTAAAAAAACAGGGAATATGGCGGGATCTTGCCGATGATGCGCTTGAATATGAATATGTAGAAGATATTTTGGAGAAAGATGATTCGAATTACCGATAAATCAAAATGCTGCGGCTGTTCGGCTTGCGCTTCGGTATGCATTCGTAATGCCATCCGCATGCAACCGGATGATTTAGGGTTTCCATATCCTACGGTGGATACGGAAAAGTGTAATGATTGCGGTTTGTGTGAAAAAGTATGCACTTTTCACCCCGGTTATTCCAAAAAAGAAAATTTGGAAACGTCGCTTGTTTATGCGGTACGGCATAAAAAGATTAAGGAAATTGAAACGAGCCGTTCCGGAGCCATGTTTATCGCGCTCTCCGATTGGATTTTAGATCATGGCGGTGTGGTTTACGGTGCGGGATATGCGGATCATTTTCGTGTGGTACATAAACGAGCAACAACGAAAGAAGAACGCAACGAGTTCAAAGGTTCGAAGTATGTGCAAAGCGATATGAATGATGTTTTCAAGCGGATAAAAGTCGACTTGAAAGCGGGTTTGAAAGTTTTATTTTCCGGAACGCCTTGCCAAACTTCCGGTTTACGGGCGAGTTTATTGAAAACAGATATGACGAATTTATATCTTTGCGACATTGTTTGTCATGGTGTACCCAGTCCACGATTTTGGAAAGATTATTTGGCATTGATTGAGAAAAAACAAAAGAATACGGTGATTAAAGTGGATTTCCGTGATAAGAACCGTTTTGGTTGGAAAGCCCATAAAGAATCGTTTACCTTTACTAATAATCAATCATATACATATGATTATAAATTCTATAAAGACCTCATGTTCCGTAATTCTTGTGCGGTGTGCCCTTTTACCAATTTTCAACGCCCTTCGGATATTACTATTGGTGATTTTTGGGGTTGGCAAAAGGCAGTTGGCGAAGAATTTGGCAAAGATGATAAAGGCGTTTCGTTGATATTAGTGAATTCTGAAAAAGGTAAGGCGTGGTTTGAGACCGTTAAGAGTGACATCAACTATATAGAAACCAATACCGAAAGTTGTTTACAACCGAATTTACAACACCCTTCTGTGATACACCCTGAGAGGAATAATTTTGAACGCGATTACTGTGAAAAAGGATTTGAGTATGTTCTGAACAAGTATTGTAAAGATCCAAGCAAAACGTTTTTGGTTAGAGTGAAAAAAAGTATGAAAAATCGGATTAAAAAGTTGATAGGAAAATAAAGGAAATGGGTTTATCAAACTTAAAAATCAATCTATCAAAAAATGTTATACTAGTCACTTTGTATGTACTTGTATTGTTTCAATTCTTTAAAATATTTTCTCTCAAATATCCATATTTTATATTTTTAGCTCTTTTATTCTTGTTTACTGTTGTTGAAATACCTAAGTCGCTAAAATTTAAAAGACTGATTATTTTAATGTGTTTAGGAATTTGCGTCAGCTTTGTATCCAGTTTATATTTTCGTAATCAGCCGGTTGTTGAAACATTTAAGGCTTCCATCGCATTTTTTTCAATTTTATTTTACTTCTTTTTAACGAATCGGAAATTTTCAATCTTAACCATTGAAAAAACTATTTTGATTTTAGGTATTTTGGCAAGTTGTATTTATATTTTACAAACACTTTTGCTTCCGTTAGGTATAAGAATCATTCCTGTTTCGGAAATAACGGAGTTTGGTAGCAGTCGATTCCGGATTGCGGGTAGCGGAGTGATTTCATTGGTCTTTTTTTTAGCGTTAAATAAAGTCATTCTAGGGAAATCGATTCTAATTCATCGTATTGGACTTTTTTTAACCGGTGGTACGATTGTTTTAATGGGTTTTAGAACTCTTTTGGCGGGGCTTATTCTTTTTAGTATTTTATTATTTTTACGTTGTGGAGTTACTTTAAAAAAGAGTTTTAAAGTGGTAGTGATTTCATTTGCGATTGCTGCTGTTTTGCTTTGCATTCCTCAAGTTAATGACAGGCTCTTTTATATGGTCCAAAAACAACAACTAAGCGACCAAACTTTTGTTAATGCAGATTATGCTCGTTGGAGAGAATGGGACCATTTTATGCATTATCATTTTAAAAGTAATTGGGAAATGCTTTTAGGTTCGGGGATGCCTGGAGGCGGTACTGATTATGGAAAATATGATAAAAATTTGCAAGAATCTTGGATATTTTGGGTCGATTGGGGATTAATTGGACTTTCCTGGATGATTGGTATTTTCCCTGTTTTATGTATGATTGGTTATTCGTTACTTGCGTTTGTGACCAAAGTTCCTAAGTCTTATTTGTATGCTGGAGTTTGGTTTTTATTTTTAGTTGCCATATCGGTTACTACTATGGAATTTTATAGATTTGGTAATTTTGCGGTTCAAGCATTGGCTTTATATTTAGTTGTTCAAGTAAATAAGTCTTATCAATTAAAATTGAGGTGCAAATCATGAAAATAGGAATACTAACCTTTTATAAGGTTTTGAATTATGGTGCTGTGCTTCAAGCTTATGCATTACAAAAAACGTTGCAGAAAATGGGGCATGATGTTTTCCTTATAAATTATCAACCTAAAGAACTAATAAAGCCATATAAAACAATAAAAATAAAATATTTGCGAAAGATTGATTATTTGTTAAAGTGGTATCGCCGTTTTTTCCTTTTTAGGCCATTCAAATGCTTTATTGGGAATTATTTAAACGAGGGGATTGTTTATACATCATTACAGCAATTAATTGATAATCCTCCTGCCGCAGATGCTTACGTAGTAGGCAGTGATCAAGTATGGAACCTTAGACTTTCAGGAAATAGTGATACATTTTTTCTTTCTTTTGGGGGTGGAAGGATAATGAAAATAGCTTATGCGGCAAGTTGTGGCGGAAATTATTCTTTTTTAAACGATGAAAATAAACTTCGTTTATTACGGGATTTTAATTCAGTTTCAGTTCGGGAAAAATCGTTGAGGGATGAATTGAGTAAAAAGGATTTCAACTCAGAAGTAGTACTGGATCCAACATTCTTGTGGAGTAATTATTCGGAATTTATAAGAGAGAATAATAATGGAAATTATATTTTGGTTTACTATGTGGTAAATAACTCGAATTTTAGAAATAAATTGAAATATTTAAAGAAAATTTTGAAACTTTCGGTAATTAATATTGGTCCCGACTATATTGGCGATGCTGATAAAAATTTAAGAGGAGTAAGCCCTTCGGAATGGGTGAATTTATTACATCATGCCGAATGTGTTTATACAAATTCATTTCATGGAGTTGCTTTTTCCATTAATTTAGGAAAAAAATTTCTATATATTCCAAATGGTAAAGCCGGTGATTCCAGGGTATTGGACTTACTTTTTGAAATAGGACTGCAATCAAGAGTTATTAACGAATACCATGATATTGATAAGTGTATCAATGCAAAAGAATTTCCGATTGCAAATGATGTATTAACTCAAATGAGAGAACATTCTTTACAGTTTTTAAGTCAGATCAATCAGAGATTTGAAAAATGATTCGATTTTCAGTGATAATGCCACTTTATAACAAAGCTAATTTTGTCCGAAAAACTATTGAAAGTGTATTAAGTCAAACTTTTAAGGATTTTGAAATTATTATTGTTAATGATGGTTCTACCGATAACAGTTTAGAGGTTGTTCGTGAAATAAGTGACCCTCGTATTCATATTTTCACAAAAGAAAATGAAGGTGTTTCCTCGGCTCGAAATTTTGGTATTGAAAAAGCACAATATGAATATATTGCTTTCCTTGATGCCGATGATATTTGGTTGCCTGATTATTTGGAAACCATAAAAGAAATGATACAGCAATATCCGCAAGTCGGTATTTTTGGAACCGGATATACAAGTATATATCCTAATAAAAAATATGATAGAATTCTTTCACGTTTTCCTAGAGGGGAAATAATTTTAATTGAGAATTATTGTAAATCTCTTTTAAAAAAGGAAATAAGGCAATTATGGACGGGTACAGTATGTATAAAGAAAGAATTATTTAGTAAGACCGGTGGATTCAGAATTGGAGTTAAAAGAGGAGAAGATTTAGATATGTGGTTAAGATTAAGTTTAATTACACTAATTGTTTGGAAAAATGAATCGAAAGCATTATATTTGGTGGAAACAGAAAATAATGTTATGGCTGGGTATAATGGTGAATATTTTTCTTATAAGACATCTTTTCCTTACTGGGAATGGTATTCAATCAATAATTTTTTTGTAAAATTATATGCAAGTAGAATATTATGGTCGAGTGTTAAAAAAGCATTCCGGTTTAAGCAGTATAAAGAGATGAAACAACTTATATTAAAAACAAATTGGTTGTATGTTTTATTGGGAAAAATAAGTAATAAAATTTAATATGAGTTTTATATTGTTAATAATTAATTGTATTTGTGTTGTCATTGAGTGTTGAATTTTAACAAAAATGTTATTAATTTGGTGGTTGTAACTTTTTAATTAAGAATTAAATTTATGATAAAAAAATATTTTAATAAATTTTTGGAATATTGGCATAAAAGAAGTGTTTCTGCTTATATCAATTATCTTCGAAAAAAAGGAATACGAATAGGTTCTAACTGTACAATGAGGCATTTTCGTACGGTCAGAATAGATATTTCTCGGCCTTCGCTTATAACCATAGGTAATGATGTAAGTTTTAACAAAGACTTTGAGTTACTTACTCACGATTTTGCAGGAGGTGTTTTTATTAGAAAATATAATGATTTTATCCCTGCACATAAACGAGTAGAAATAGGGAATAATGTTCGTTTTGGGGCAAAATGTATTGTGTTATCCGGAGCAAAAATTGGAGATAATTGTTTTATCGGAGCTTATTCGCTGGTAAATAAAGAGATTCCTTCCAATTCGATTGCTGTCGGTATTCCGGCGAAAGTGATTTGTACCATTGATGAATATTATGCCAAAAGAAAAACACAGTACATTGAAGAAATCATGGATTATGCTCGCAGTATTCAAGAACGGTTTGGTAGAAAACCTTTAGTCCAAGAGTTTTATGACGATTATCCTGCTTTTGTGGATGGTAGTAATTTTGAGCAATATGACTTTCCGTATCACAGAGTATTTAATAAAGAGCAATTTGAAATTTGGAAACAAAATCATAAGGCCCCTTTCAAAAGTTTTGATGAATTTTTAAAAGCCGCTGGAATAAAGTAAGTGGTATGAATCTTATTTTATCCGGTAAATAATCAAGGAGTGAGAGAAGGTGAATTCGGAAGAAGAGCTTTTAGAACCGGTTGATACCATTTCCCGGTTGTTTTGTTATAAGCCTCAAATCCGCCGGCCCCTTTGAAACCCCAATAATGCCAACTCATACCGGCCCCTTCGACCATTTCCATAACGGCCTGTATCCACTTGGCTTTTTCTTTGTCGGAAGGGAGTACTTGCCCTTGATCGCAATGGGTGGCGCTGTTATTGTTACTGACTCCAAATTCGCCGGTATTGAGCGGAATATGCCCGCCGTCTAAACTTGGAAAGTATTTTTTGGCCGTATCTACAAATGCCTGATAATTTTTTTTGAGTGTCAATTTATCGGGTGGAGTTCCCCAAGTAGTATCTCCGCATGGATTGCCGTGCCCCTGATGAGTGAAGGAGTGGGGTTGATAATAGTGTCCGGTGATAATCAGGTTACCGTCTTTGGGGAGTTTCATTTTATTCATGTTATTAAATGAACCGTAACCATTGGGGTTAAATGTAATGGTTTTCCCCGGGTTTTTCTCGCGGATAATGTTATAAACGGTAGCGAATAGTTCATTTAAAATATCATCGGTGATCTGATCGTGGGGTTCGTTGAAGACTTCAAATACAAGCATATCATCCGGAAAATCCTTGAAAGCATCCGCGATTTGTATCCAAATCCCGGTAAATTTTAATTCTTGGAAAGCCTGTTGAAAGCCGGTGGAAGTATCCAACTCAGTATCGTGATGGACATTTATAATCACCGGCATACCGAGGTCAATCGCCATTTGTGCGTGACGTTTGACTCCTTCCATCCGTGCCGGTTCAATGGTGAAGGGGTATTCATTGCTGGCGGTTAAGGCCCAGCGAACCGGAAGGCGAATGGAATTAAACCCAGCGGCTTTTACAATGAGAAAATCTTCATCCCGAATAGGGTTGTTCAAACAACTGTCAAGACAACCACGTCCGGTTTGGTCCGGAGATTCCCAGGAATTTGAGAAGTTAATCCCTTTACCGAGTCGTTTATTCATAGCTTCCGCTTTAGAATAATCTATCGGTTCGATTTCGGAAGAAGCGCTATGTGGGGTAGTTCCTTCACAACCGGCAATTAAACCAATAGATAAAAGCAAAAAGAAAACCAGCCAAATCTCTTTTTGAATATTCATGGTTTTTCCTTGGTAAAAGGATGATTAAATTAATATTAACTAATGTTGGAGAAATGTAAGCAAACTAATGCAAGCAAAGTTATTAATGATTCGAGGTATTGCTAAAATACGTTTTGTGTGACTACGGAAATAAATTGAATGACGATTCAATCATAGACAGGTGGATATTTACATACTATTTTTAAGGATGTTTTAGAAAGTTTTCACTATAAGATAGAATTATGAATCAACCCAAAGTTAGTATAATTGTCCCGATTTATAATGTGGAAAAATATCTCCCGCGTTGTATGGATTCATTATTAAATCAAACATTGAAAGATATTGAAATTATTATGGTGGATGACGGATCACCGGACAATTGTCCTGCCATGTGCGATGAATATGCAAAGCAAGATAACCGAATTAAAGTAATTCATAAAAAAAACGGCGGACTTGGTTTTGCCCGTAATAGCGGTTTAGAAATCGCTACAGGAAAATATATTGCATTTCTTGATTCCGATGATTTTATTGATATCAGGATGTATGAAACATTACTCAATTATGCGGAGGAAAATCAATTAGACACTTGTTATTGCCGTACACAAAAATATTATCCTTCCGGTAAAGTTGAACAAATTACGGAACTTGCAGAAAATAGAGTATTTGAAGGAAGAAATGAAGTTGATATTTTTCTTATGGAAATGATCGGTGGTAAGGAGTATGCATTTGGTGTAATGAAATATGCTGTTTCCGTTTGGAAATCAATTTATTCAATGAATTTAATCAAAAAAAATAATATTTTATTTATATCTGAAAAAGAAATGGCTTCCGAAGATTTATTTTTTCATATCGATTACTTGAGTTGTGCAAGTAAAGTTGGTTGGTTGAATGAAAAAATGCATTTTTATTTTTTTAATACGAATAGTATTTCAAAGAATTATTCTAAAGAAAAATATAATCGAATTAAATTAGCGATGAAAAATTTGAAATCTTATTTGGAAAAATATTATTCTTTTGATTTCTACAAAGATTATTATTATGGACAATTATTGCGATTTCAAAAAGTTATTTTTATGCATGAAATTAGTCGGGTTGATGTTTCTTATTGTTCAATTCGACGTATCTTAAAAGAAGAATGCCGTAAGCCGATTTTATCTTTTCTTAAAAATGATTATTTTACAAAACATTTGTCATGGCGAAAAAAAGCTTATATTTTTGCAGTTAAATATCGATTGGTTGATATTTTATTTTGTTTAGTTAAGTTGAAGGGATCCTGATTTATGAAATTAAAAAAACTTTTGAAATTTACGAATATTTCTATTTTCAAAACACTTTATGTCAACTTCAAAAAATTGCCTTTTTCTCAGGCAATAAAACTTCCTATTATTATTTATCATAGAACGGAGATCGCAAGTTTGCAAGGGATCATCAAAATTTTAGGTAAAGTCAAAACTGGAATGATACAATTCAACAACAATTCGGAAAATCATCTTGGGCGGTATCATTGGCGGCGTATTGAAATTAGAGGTGAGGCTATCTTTACAGGTAAGGTAGATTTTGGTGTTGGATCTGTATTATATGTTCGTGAATGCGCTAAAATTATTTTGGGTGATAATGTTAAAGTTATGGGCAAAGCTCGAGTATTATGTGAAGAGAATATTGTTATTGGTAATAATGTAAGACTTACGCACGAGTGCCAGTTAACCGATTCGAATTTTCATTATATCAGAAATATAATGGACGGAAGTGTTGAAAAATGTACGAAACCTATTCGCATAGGGAATAATAATTGGATAGGAAATCGTACTACTATCGCAAAAGGAACTGTGACTCCCGATTTTACAATAGTCGGCAGCAATAGTTTGTTGAATAAAGATTATTCTTCTTTAGGGAACTATTCCCTTTTGGCAGGGATTCCTGCCAAAAAAATAGCGGATGGTTTTGAGCGGATTTTTGATGAAATAATAGAACATGAATATAATGTAAAATTCGGAAGATATGACTATTTCAGAAAATAATAAACCTAACATAAGCTATACCATCCGTCATAACCTCTGTCTCGGTTGCGGCGTTTGTGAAGGCACTTGCCCTACAAAATCAATAATAACGATTGTGCAAAACGGACAATTTGTACCTGTGATTAACGAGGCCACTTGTACCAATAAAAAAGGTTGTCACCGTTGCTTTGATGCTTGCCCCGGTATAGGCATTTCCTTGAATGAAATTGCCAATGAATCTTTCAATGCACCGGAAACCAAAACAAATGAAAAAATCGGGCGGTATTTGGAATGCTTCACCGGATTCAGTACCGATTATGAGATTCGTTATCACTCGGCTTCCGGCGGAATGCTATCGCAGTTTTTGATTTGGTTGTTGGATAAAAAATATATTGATGGTGCAGTGGTAACAAAGTTTTCCCAAAATGGTGAATTATTGGTAGAATCTTTTATTGCGACCACCAAAGAAGAAATCTTATCGGCAAAAAGTTCCAAATATGCACCGGTAACACTTAATCATGCTATTCAGGAAATTAAAAAACGCAAAGGGAAATTTGTGATTGTCGGCTTACCTTGTCATATTCATGGTTTTCGCAAGTATGAAAAACTGGATAAAAAATTCAAAGAAAAAAT
>JAISUZ010000062.1 GCA_031271785.1 Fibrobacter sp.
ATTTCGAACAAAAAATGGCGCAGCTCGGCGCCAATGTGATTCGCTTGCAAGGGTGAAGACAGATACGGGCATGGTGAGTATGTCCGTATCTTTTTGAATCCCTCCTGTTAATTTGTCAGGACACACAAATATTACTTTATATTGAAAAAAGTTTTGTGCCGTTACCTGGTTTTTCCAAACCTTTAGGCCGGAAGCCGTTCCGGTTTTGAAACCAGGTGGCGGCGCACATTGAGAATACTTTTTATACCGGAGCGAACTGTATTGATGCGCAAAAAGTGTTGGAATTGCGCGAAAACACGTGAGGCAGGCGGAGGGTGCGCGCCGAAGGTGCGCAGTGCGCAGCACCGACCGGAGGGTAGCCCGAAGATACGCCGACCCGGCGGGCGGATGTTTTTTTGGATCCCGGCTCGGAGGCCGGGATGACAGTGAATACGCCGGGGCACGCCAAAAAAAATCCATAATAGTTAAACAGAATAAGCGACTATTTTACCGATATATAAATTTCTATCTTTGCAGGGAAACCATTCCCCTTTTGGAGATTTTATGTCAAAAGTTCTCATTATCGGTGCCGGCGGCGTAAGCAATGTGGTTGTCCGCAAATGTGCCCAAAATCACGAAGTGTATTCGGAGATTTTACTCGCGAGCCGTACCAAAGCCAAATGCGACGCGATTGCGAAAGATATTAAAAACATTCCGATTCAGACAGCGGCGGTAAATGCCGATCATTCGGAAGAAGTAGCAAAACTGATTCGCGATTTCAAACCGGAGCTTGTGATTAATGTGGCGCTCCCCTATCAAGATCTTGCGATTATGGATGCTTGCCTGAAAGAAGGCGTGAACTATTTGGATACCGCCAACTATGAACCCAAAGACGTGGCGCATTTCGAATACAGCTGGCAATGGGCGTACCACGAACGTTTTAAAGAAGCCGGTATCATGGCTCTGCTCGGGAGCGGTTTCGATCCGGGCATGACCAACGTTTATACGGCTTACGCAAAAAAGCATTACTTCGACCGTATGGATACACTCGACATTGTGGACTGCAACGCCGGGAATCACGGGAAAGCTTTTGCCACAAACTTCAATCCGGAAATTAATATCCGCGAAATTACGCAGCCCGGCCGGTTTTATAAAGACGGTGCTTTCCATGAAATTCCGGCGATGTCCGAGCATCAGGCGATCAATTATCCCGAAGTCGGCGACAAGGAAAGTTATGTGCTTTTCCATGAAGAACTGGAATCTCTCGTGAAGCATTTTCCGGAATTAAAACAGGCTCGTTTCTGGATGACTTTCGGCACTCAATACCTGAACTATCTGGACGTTCTCCAAAATGTGGGCATGACCCGCATTGACCCGGTAAAATTCAAAGGCGTTGAAATTGTACCGCTCGAATTTTTAAAGGCGGTGCTCCCCGAACCCGGTTCCCTCGGCGAGAATTACAGCGGGAAAACTTGTATCGGCTGCCAGGTGACCGGCGAAAAAGACGGTAAGCCGCAAACCTACTTTGTCTATAATGTGAGCGATCACGCCGAAAGTTATAAAGAAGTCAAGGCGCAGGCCATCAGTTACACTACAGGCGTTCCGGCCATGCTCGGCGGCGCGATGATTCTCCGCGGTATCTGGAAAGGGAAAGGCGTGTTCAATATGGAACAGTTCGACCCCGATCCGTTCATGGCGGAAATCGGGAAATGGGGCCTCCCGTGGCAGGAAATGTTCGGGACAAAACTCGTGTGATGTTTGCATACCACCCGCACGCCTTCGGCGTGCGGGAATTTTCAATTCCGGTTTAAACAACAACTGCTCCCGAACCCGGGAGCAGTTGTTTTATAAAACGTATTCTTATTGGTTTACGGAATACTGAGCAATCACGTTGCCTTTTTCATCAATCGCGCGAATTACTTCCGCATCGCGTTCGAGAGTGAAGTCGGCTTTGTTGCCGTTCGCATCCACCAAGTTCACGGAAAGAGATCCGTCGGCGTTCTTCACCGCAGAAATCTGGTTGCCGTTCGCATCGGTTTCCTGGTAAGTATCACCGGAAGCGAGAACATTGGAGCCTGTCCAGAATTCAATCGTGTTGAAAACAAGGAGGTCACAGAAGATCACAATGCTGTAAACCGGGATTACGTTGGCAATAAAATGAACCACAGAGTTGATCCACTTACCACCTATTTCACCGTTAAACTTGTGAAATTTGTGAAACAGGGCATAACTACCATAGCAACCGCTCAGAGTAAAAGAAGCTGCCAAAAGCAAGGCCATCAGAGATTTTTTCATGATATGGTTCTCCTGTTAGATATATCAATGAAAGAAAGCTAACATTATTTTGTGAATTTTTGAAGATATTTCCAAATAAAAAGAATATCGGCAGGTAAAATATCCCGAATCGGAAGTTTTTGCAGAGAAAACCACTCTACGGCATCGTGAACCGCCGGCGCAAGATCGCCGCCGAGAATCTTCGTTTGAATGACTACCAACCGAAAATCCGAAGGTTTTCCCGGAATGGAAACCACGCTTAAAATGCGACCGGCCCGCGCGCGTATCCCGAGTTCTTCGAAAAGTTCGCGCTCCAGACACTCTTCTACCGTTTCGCCGTCTTCGAGTTTCCCGCCGGGAAACTCCCAAAATCCGGGGTAAGAACTCCCGGCAGAGCGCCGGCACATCAAAAATTTCCCTTCCCTCTCCACCAGCGCACAAGTGACAATCATAAAACCCCGGTATAAAATAGTGCATGAAAATGTAGATTTACAAACCTCTGTTTCATTTTGAGAAACCGCCATGATCACAAAAAGTATTCTGTTTTTCGTTTTGGCTTTCCTTGCGTTCACGTTTGCGGTTCCTGCTCCGGGAACCGCCGATACCGGTCTCGCCGCTATTTCCGTTCAAGAAATCTCCGCAGACAGTATTCCCGCCGCCGAACCCCAAACGGCCGCCAAAGAGACCTTCGCTCCCGCCGGCACTTCGGAAAACTCGCCTTCGTTCATCGGGATTTTAATGCTCGCCCTGCTTTTCGGGTTTCTTTTTTCATTCCTGAGGCGGAGGCGGTAAGCAGTTCAAGTAACGCTTTCCCGGGAATTTCAAACCAGTCCGGCCGGTTCGCCAGTTCATAGCGCACTTCATAAAGCGCCTTTTCCAGAACAAAAAGCCCAAGCAGTTTCCTGTTTGTTTCTGAGTCCCCGGAAAGCAAGCCGGATTTTTGAATCGTTTGAAAATACGCTTCGAGGAATTTTTCCGGGTACCCGCGGGTTTCCGTTTTGAAAAAAGCGCGGGCGTAATCGAAAGACCGCAACAGCCCGGCCACATCTTTCAGCGGACTTTGCCTGATTCGCCTTTCTTTTAAAGGGCGCGCCGGTTCCCCTTCAAAATCGATAAAATAAAGTTTGGGTTTCCGGTAAAGGATTTGCCCTAAATGAAGATCGCCGTGAATACGGATCCGTTTTCCGTACACGGAATTCAGCGTTTCCGCCGAAAGAACTTCCTCCGAATTTTCCCTGAGATGCAAACACAAGTTTTCCGCAAGTTTCCGGTGCGGGAATGTCTTTTGCAAAAGCGCGGTTTCGATATCTTTTTGAGTTTCCCTTGCCTGAGACCGGATATTTTCGAGAAGCTCCGACAAGTAAGAACGCGTTATCTTCTGCGGACGGAAAGCAGGCGTTTTTGTCTCCGAAAGCGCCAGGTGCATTCGAGCGAGCTCACTACCGAGTTTAACGAAAAAAACGGGTGTGTTATTTTGCTTAAAGCGGTCCCATGCATTCGGAAACGCGGAAAGATCCTCTTGCAATAAAGCAAACATCCAGGATTCATTTTTCGTTCGGTAAGTCCAGCTTCCGTAGATTTTCGCCGACGACGGAAAATGTTTTCTTTGCAGAAAAGCATTCATTTCCGCTTCGGGGTGCGCACCCGGTTCCTGCCGGCGAAACAGTTTTAAAAAGCCGAGACCCGGAAAAAGTAAAGAAGAATTGCTTTGTTCGCGGTTTTCGCCGGAAACCTCAATTTCCCGGCGCGGTTTGGGGAACGGGTATAAAATTTTCGGGATCATTTTCCCGTTTTTCCCCGGAAGAGGAATTCCATTCCATAAGGTTTTCAAAAACCTGCGTAAAAAATCCGCATCGCCGAAGGCCTCGTGAAACTCTCCGGAACGCGTTTTAAGGAGCAAAGTCGCCTGAACTCCTTTCTCCAAAAGCCGAACCGGAAGCAAATAAAAATCCTGATGGTTATCGCGGTACCGGACTTCCAAAAGCCACAAGAAACAATCCCGACTTTCCGGCGAAATCGAAACGGATTCCCGAATATAAACCGATTTCAACACGCGGTTCTTTCCCATAAACCAGCGTTTTCCGCGCAAGAAACTTTCGAGAGTCGTTTTCAAATTTTTCATTATACATTTATTCTAGAAAACGAGAGTACGAACGCGCCCGACACAATCAAAGAAGAAGCACACAAAAGGCGTATTCGCATTTTAACGGAAGGAAACTCCCCGAAAAAAACCACACCGCAAAAAAGACTTACCAGCAGATTCAGCTGAGTCATCGGATACCCGATCGCAAAACCGAGACGCGAGAGCGCCACGAGACACGCCTGCTGTCCGACAGTCCAAACAATGCCGGCGATAAGGCACCCCAATACGGGGCCCGGCGTGAGATGTTTTAACGGCGAAACCTTACCTTTGGGACGCGCGATACTTACTGTAAAAAGGAACAAAACGGAAGCAGCAATAAAAATTCCAAAAGAAAGCGAAAACATAAATTCCTGAGACGAAGGCGCCCGCATTTGATAAGGCACCAGGTAAGTTCCAAAAACAATTCCCGCGCCGAAAGAACGCCAGTTCTTCAAAGGATTTTGCCGGATGGGGTCAAGAGTATAAAGCCCGCCTAAAATCAAAAGAATCGCCGGAAGAGATAAATAAAGGTGCGTTTTTTCCCGAAGAATCAATACGGCGCACAAAAAAGAAGTCAGGATTGCCGTACCGACCGCACGTGTTCCGGAACCGGAAAGTCCCGCTTCTTCCTGCACCGCCCAAAAACACAGCGCGCCGCCCGCGACCCAAAAGAATCCGGAAAAAATTCCTAAAAGATTTAGAGACATCGTTCCAAAATAAACGGCAGGCACCAAGGCGCTCGCCAAAATTCCCACTGCCGCGAGCGCTAAATAAGCCCAAGACGAAAGCGAGGGCCACCGCTTTAACGGAATCATGTAAGTCCCGAAAGAAAAGACGGCGATAAGTGCGTACAAATAACCCATACTTCAAATGTAATTACATTTACGACATGAGAAAAAAAATGGTGATCGCCACGGAAAATACCGGGAAAATTCAAGAATTTTCCAAAATTTTGAAAGACGAACGTTTTGAATTCCTTTCCCTGCGGGACATCGGTTTTAAGAGTTCCATTGAGGAAACCGGAAAAACGTTTGCGGAAAATGCACAAATTAAGGCGAGTGCCGTGGCGGAATTCCTTCAAAAACAAAATATGGAGGCCCTTGTTCTCGCCGACGATTCGGGACTCGAAGTTTCAGCCCTCAACGGAAAACCCGGTATTTACACCGCTCGCTATGCCGGCGTTCATGGCGATGACCGCGCGAATTTCATGAAACTCCTGCACGATTTGAAAGGCGCCCCCGACAGAAACGCTCGCTTTGTTTGCGTACTTTGTTTGATCGACGCTCCGAATTCGGTTCGTTTTTTTGAGGGCGAGTGCCGCGGTTCCATTACCACGGAACCCATGGGAGAACAAGGCTTCGGTTATGACCCGGTATTTATCCCGAGCGGACATTCCCGTACATTTGCGCAAATGGATGCCCTTGAAAAAAAATCCATGAGCCACCGCGGTGCTGCAATTCGAAAATTAAACGAATACCTTCAAACGCTTTAAATTCATCACTCCGCAGATTGGATAATGGTGAAACCGGCGCCGCAGTTGCCGGCTTGCATATCAACTTGAAAACGCCTTTCTTGATTGGTTTCATTCGGATTTACGGAAATCGTGATTGTATATGCATCTGTTTTTTGCAGTTCAAACCAGGAACATTTTGATTTTATAATTTCACCGTAACAAAATTCTTCCGCACAATACTCCGAAATGGAACCACGATACTGTTCACAATTATTCTCCCAAAAAGGATACTCCACAATCACCCAAAAATAATCACTCACTATTACGCTATCCGTACCGCCTTGCGCATTAAAGGACAAGGTATCTTTGGATAATGTAGGAGGATTATGACAAAGCCCTGCAGGTTCTGAATATTCGCAAGCGCATAAAATCAAACAAAAAATGAAGTATAAATATTTCATTCAATTATTCCGCGGATTGAGTAATGGTGAAACCGGTTGCGCAATTACCGGCGCTTATATGAACACCATATTTCCTTTTTTCTCCCGTTTCATTTTGTTTTACGGAAACAGAAATGGATTGTGTACTGGTTTTAATTACTGTAAACCAAGGACATTCGGCTTTCATAATTTCACCTTTATCGCTACAATAATTAGCGGTACAATAATCGGTATTCGAATCATAAATTTCTTCACAATTATTCTCTGAAAAACCATAACTGCTAAACCACCAGTGAGTATAACTTGCCGACACACTATCCGTACCGCTTGGCGCATTAAAAAATAATGTATCTTTGGATAATGCCGGCGGCGTACAATAACCGAGTGATTCCTGACGAGTAAAATCGCAAGCGCATAGGATTAAACAAAAAAAGATAAATAAATATTTCATTCGGTTATTTTGCCGATTGGGTGATAGTGAAACCTGAATGACAATTGCCGGCTTGTATGCCAATTCCAAAATGCTTTTCTTGATTTGTTTCATTCGGGTTTACGGAAACTGTGATCACGTAAGCATCTATTTTCTGCAGTTCAAACCAGGAACATCTTATTTTTACAATTTCACCACGACAAGAGTCTTCCGCACAATATTCCGAAATGGTTCCGCGATATTGTTCACAACTATTCTCCAAAAGATCATAACCACCAGTACCGCCTGTAAGCCACCAAAAAGAATCACTTACGAATACGCTATCCGTACCGCCTAGCACATTAAAAAATAATGTGTCTTTGGATAATTCGGGAGGATTATGACAAAGCCCCGCAGGTTCTGAATATTCGCATGAGCATAAAATCAAACAAAAAATAAAGAATAAATATTTAATAGCCATATTCTTTATCTCCATATATAGCCTACATTTAGCTTATATTGATAATTATAATCTTCATTGGATTTTGTATTAGAAGCAAGTGCAGGTTCTTGTCTTGCATCAAAAATACCACTTATAAAATAACCATCTTTATCACCATCCCACCCCCAATTATTATGGAGATAATCGGTATAAACTTCGTTTACAAGAATTTTACTGCCAATTCGCAGAGTGATTGTTTTTTTCTGTTTTAAATAACCGTCCATTACCCAATCATGGCAATTATCATGAGTGGTATAAATGGTAATCCCTAAAAATTTATGGTTTATTTTTTCCGAACAACCTTCTATCATCAATGGCCGCCTCTTATTTAAGGAATTAATAACATCATCTGAATTATAATCTAATGTTATAGGAACATCTTCAATTGGTAGTAACGGCATATTGAATCCATGTTTTCTTAAAAATTTTAAGGCAGAAATTCGCTGCGCACTACTTCCTTTGCACCCATAATCCATATATATTTCTTTGCCGATTTGCCGAAATAGAGTGGCAATTTGATTTTTTATTGTAGCTGGAGCCGTATTAATATCTTTTTTTGCTCTACCATCACTTGAATTAGAATTTTGCATACCTGTGTATTGAATCAAGGTATTCCAATCCAATGAATAATTACTTATTTTCGCCGGATATTTCCAATAAGCCATAATTTGAGCTACTGCAGTGGCAACACAACCAGCCCAATATTTCCCATTCTCCGCCGTACCATCGCCGGAACATTTTCCACCAACATTATTATTATAGGGAGGTCCTTGCCCCCATTCCACAGGAATTAACGGACTAACCTTACTTATCGTATTCCATGGACTTTCTGTTACGGAAAGAGCTAAACCCATAGCTTTGGTACCGGATTCCGTCTCCAACTTCTCCAAAATTTCATTCAGTAATGAATCCTTCAATTTTTCCGTTTCAATAATGGAATTTAATATGTGATTTTCTAAGCTTTCCAAAACGAGAGCAATACCGGGATTATCCGTTGAGTCTATTAACGATCCCTGATCCACAAAACCTAAAACCGGCTGTTCCACCCGCGTATCGGCCGCAAGTATCGCAAAACCCAAACTGTCTTCAAAGTTCACTACATAAGCGAGAGTATCCGGGATTTCAATTTCCGGTTCTCCTCCGGATTTCAGGGCTACGGCCTTTGAATTTTCGGAAACAAGCGGGGTAATAGAGCGGACTTTTCTGCCGTCTCCCGATTTCAATCCGGTTTCTTCGTCTAAAATCCCGATGACATTATCAATTAGTGTTACGATTTCTGCGCCGCTTATCCGATGATCCGGTTCCCGCATTTTATAAAGCATTTTTATTTCTTCCGGCGAAAGAGAATCATCGGTAACGGTAGTGGTATCATAAGCAATAATGGGAGTGATATCGATAACTGCGCTTTCCGTATCATTGGAGCAGGAAACGAGTCCTCCCCAAAAAAGCAATAAACAAACACCGGCAAAGACTTTCAAAGCGCTTTTCATAAACCTTCCTTTTTATGCAATCCAAAACACGCTTAATAAATATATTTTAATATTCAAGAAATGCAACCTGAAAGAAAATTTTGATGCAAAAGTTTTTGAGAGTGGTTTGCTTTTGATTCGGTTTTGCCATGTGATTCCGCATTTCTTGCGTTTTTACGCAATCGTGCGCCCCTGCATTTTATACCTAAAGAGAACCTGAATGCTCCGAGACAAATTTTCAGGCTGGAAGAAGCCGCTCCAATTTGTCGCGGAGCGTTGGAACCGTGCGAACATTGCGTGAGGCAGGCGGAGGGTGCGCGCTGGCGCGCAGTGCGCAGCACCGACCGGAGGGTAGCCCGGAGACACGCCGACCCGCGAGACTTTTAATACGGAGATGCAGACGCGGGACACGCCCTCTGATAATCCGGAAAAAGCGAATATGCGCGTTTGCAAAGTTTTCGCCGGAAACGATGAATCCCGTTTTCCGGCTTTCTCGAAAAGCGGC
>JAISUZ010000076.1 GCA_031271785.1 Fibrobacter sp.
AATCTTACACGCCGATTCGAACTTAACTTGTGTGCAAAATGGGAATGGGGCATAGGGAATAGATAATTCAGTCATTGAAATCACGAAGAACACATTCACCGTTATCACGAGCCACGCAGCGGCGTGGTGATTCGGGGAGGAACAATCCGTGTTTGGATGGCCGCGAGCGATGCTCTCGCCATGACAGGAAAATGGACTGCCGCGCCTTCGGCTCGCAGTGACGGAAACCGGTTTTTCCGCCCTAAAACCGGGTCGAAAATATTCGACCCCTGACATCATTATTGTCCTGTTCAAATCAAAATTAATATCATCGAATAATTGGAATTTTCGCCGTACCGATCCTGAAACTGTCATTCTGAACTTGTTTCAGAATCAGGATGTTTTGCGCATCAATGAAGTTGTACTTTCATGTAAAGTTTTTCAAGTGTGCGCCGTCACTTGGTGGGGACAAATTTTCAGGCCGGAAGCCGCTCCAATTTGTCCCGAAGCGTTGAAACCGTGCGAACATTGCGTGAGGCAGGCGGAGGGTGCGCGCTAACGCGCAGTACCGGATTTTTACTGCAAATTTTATGCAGGATTCTCGAAATATCCGGTACCGACCGGCGGGTAGCCCGTAGCCACGCCGACCCGGCGCGCCGGGGCACGCTAACTAAAAACCCCACCGGACGGCGGTGGGGTGAGTTTTTATTTGGGGAATCGTTTTACGATTTTTGAAGTCGCGGTTTTGAGTTTGTCCGTTTGCTTCTTCGCTTTGCTGAACAGCGCATTCGGGAGCCAGAAGAAAGTCGGAATCAAATACATGGTGAGAATGGCCGAAATCAAGAGCCCGCCGACCGAGGCGATACCCATCGGTTGTGTCATGGCGGCAACGCTCCCGCCGATACCGAGGGCAAGGGGTATTTGAGCAACGATCGCGGCAAACGTGGCAAGCAAAATCGGCTGGAATTTTATTTCAGCGGCTTTCAAAATGGCGGATCGGCGGCCTACATTCCCGGAACGGAAGCGGCGGTTGGCTTCATCGAGTAAGAGAATCGCGTTGTTCACCACCACACCGATGAGCATCACGATCGCCATAAATGCAATCATGGAAAGGCTCTTCCGGGTAATGACGAGGGAGAAAATCACCCCGATGGCACCCATCGGAATTGTGGTCAGGATAATGAAGGGCTGCGAGAACGATTCCAAGAGCGCCACCATCAAGATGTAAGTGAGGAGGATCGCCATAATGATCGCCGCGATAAATTCCGTGATCATGTCCTGCTGCATGTCGGCATTTCCGCCGAAAGCAAATTCCACACCGGGTGGCACGTTTTCAAAACTCGGAATGATTTTTCCGATTTCGCCCATGATTCCGCCCGTTGTGTAACCCGGAAGGAGGTTCATGCTTACTTCCACGAGCCGCTTTTTATACTTGCGCGTGAGCATGGTGGGGCCAAGCCGTGTTTCCACATCGTAAAGCGCCTGAATCGGCATATAACCTTTAGGCGTGAGAATCGGGAGGTTCAAAATGGCTTCGCGGTCGGCACGGTCTTCTTCGCGGAGGCGAATATAAATATCGTATTCCTCTCCGGCATCCGTGTAAGTGCTCGCTTGATAGCCGCTCACATAAAAGTAACCGATGTTCGCAATCGCCTGGGCGGTCATGCCGTAATCGGCGAGGGCGGCGCGGTTCGGGTGGAACACCATTTCCGGTTTTCCGGCTTCATAAGAAGATTTCACTTCCACAACTCCCGGAATTTTTCGGATGTAGCTGATGGCTATGTTGGCCGCTTTTGCGGCGGAATCACCGTCAAGGGAACGTACTTCAAGCACGACATCGCCTTCTTGCCCGTTGCCCATTTCCGAGGCGCTCGAACTTTTGATGGTAATGTAAGCATCGGGAATATCGGCAAGGACAACGCGGAGTGAATCCACAATTTGATCCGTTGTGCGCACGCGGCCTTCGTCTATTGATTTCAGCGAGAGTTTGACGGTTGCCTGATTGACGGCGGTCAAACCTTGATCTCCGCCGATAGAGGAATAGTAAAGTTTGAGTTCCGGAATTGTTTTTACCCGGGCTTCCACCGTTTTGGCGACACTGTCCGTCGTTTCGATGTTCGTTCCGCTCGGCATTTCAAGCGTGATGTTGATAAAACCTTCGTCGGTTTTAGGCATCATTTCTACGGTCATAAATTTTAAGGCCGTAAGGGCGGTGAGAATAATCAAGGCGCCGACAATGAGAACCTGAACGATGGTTCCGACACGCGATAAACAGAATGCGAGGGATCTCAAATAAAGATTTTGAATGAACAGCAGTGTTTTCGGGAAAATATCGGCGATTTTCTTGAAAAGAGTCACCTTCGGTTTTACGGGCGTGCCGTCTTCATTCATTTTTTTGGCTTTGAAGAGGTAAGCCGCCATGAGAGGTGTTAAGGTAAATGTGATGAGGAGCGAAACGAAAGTGGCGTAAACCATGGTAAGCCCGTAGCTTCTGAACATGATTCCCGCCACGGACTTCATGAATGCGATCGGCACAAACACGCAGACGTTCGTGAGGGTCGAGGCCATAATGGCGATCATAATTTCGCTGGTACCGACTAATGCCGCTTCTTTGGGTTTTAACCCGCTTTCCAGTTTTACGGAAATATTTTCGAGGATCACGATGGAGTTTGTAACGAGAAGTCCCACCGCCGAAGAAAGCGCCATCAAAGTCATGATATTGATGGTGAATCCGCTGAAATACATGAAGGTAAAAGCTCCGACCACCGAAATCGGCATGGTGACCGCTGCAATAAACATGGTGCTGAACTTTCCGAGGAAGAGCAGGAGGATGATCGCCGTTAAGATAATGGCGAGGTAAATATTGCTGATCACGCCGTCCACCGATTGACGAATCATGTCGGAGCGGTCGTAAACGAGATTGAGTTCATAACCTTCGGGAAGATCCTTATTGATACGCTCTACTGCTTTAAGCACACCGTCTGCCACTTGAACTACGTTAGCGTCGGTTCTCTTTTTGATAGACATACCGATGGAATTGATTCCCTGGTAACGCGAGGTGGAAGTGATGGTTTTTACGGTGTCTTTCACGACGGCAATTTCACTCAGACGGATGCGCCCCGCGGAAGTCGGGATTTCGAGATTGCGGATTTCATCCAGCGACCGGAATTTGGAATCGGCGCGTACGCTCGTGTTTTTGATTTTTCCTTCCAAGTCGCCGAAAGGAAAACTGAGGTTTGCCGCCCCAATGAGCGACATGACGGTGGCGATATCCACATTCCGCGCTTGCAGGGCTTCTTTATTGAATTCAATGGAAATTTCGCGTTCCGTTCCGCCGAAAAGATCCACGCTCGCTACTCCCGACACCGCGGAGAGTTTCGGTTTCAGTACTTCGTCGGCCATTTGGCGGAGTTCCGTGGAATTGGCTTGACCGACAAACGCAAGATCGACGATCGGCATTCCGTTAATATCGACTTTCTGAATAATGGCGTCTTCTACGGCGTCCGGGAAGTTGGTTTGAACCTGCGCAATTTTATCGCGGACATCGTTTGCCGCCACATCCACATTAACGCCCATGTTAAACATGACCACGAAAATCGCATAGTTTTCCATGGCGTAGGCGAGAACGTAGTCGATGCCGTCAATCAGCTCGACCTGTTCTTCGACGGGTTTAATCACGGTGGATTCAAGTTCTTCCGGGCTTGCGCCCTGATAAATGACCGTGGCGGTCACCACCGGCACTTCAAACTTCGGCAGCATATCCACTGCCATCATGCGGTAGGTGTAAATACCGAAGACAACCACCGCAAGAATCACCATCAACATGGTGATGGGTTTATAAATACTCGCTTTAATCATGCAATGAGCCTCCGGTTAGTCCACAATCAGGACTTTATCGCCTTCATTCACTTTGGACATTCCCTGTACCATTATCACATCGGTTGAGTCGATCCCTTTCACAATTTGAGTATTGTCTTTATCGGAAATTCCGGGAACAACGGATTTACGGAGCGCTTTACCGTCTTGAACCGTCCAGAGATAGTAGAAACCATCCTGATACACGACCGCATCGCTCGGTACCGTCAGTCCGGTGACGTTTCTTGCATTAATTTCTGCGGAAACAAACATCCCCGGCAGGAGTTTTCGCTCTTTGTTGTTGAAAGTAACTTCTACCGGGAAAAAACGCGTGACCGGGTCGGCGGCCATGGGAACCATGGTCACTTTTCCGGTAATGTCTTCGCCGTTCAGGCGAACGGTGGCGCTTGCGCCTTTTTTTATAAGACCGATATCCTGAGAGGTGATGGGGAGAGTTAAGATCACCTGATCCAGTTTTGCAATCGTGAAGAGAGTGGCGCCGATTCCAGGCACTTGCCCTTCTTTAAACTTCACATCGGTCACGACTCCGCTCGCCGGAGCAAGAACGAGGGTGGCGCGGCGAGCGGTTTCCTGATTCATTTTCGCGATTTTCAGCTGAGTTTCCGCCTGTTCCAAATCCTGTTTGGAAATGCCGCCTTTCGTGTAAACTTCGCGGAGCCGTTCGGTAGAAGCTTCCAGAAGTTTAACCTGTTCTTCGGCTTGCTGGTAGCTCGTGTTGTCTCCCGTATAGAGAAATTCTGCGAGAACCTGATCTTTTTGAACCGTGCTGCCGATGCTCACTTTGATGGATTTAATCGGGTCGGACATTTTGGAAATGGCGTTTGTCTGCTGCATTCCTTCGATAGAGCCGCTAAAAGAACGGACATCATTCAATGTTGTTTGAGAAACGGAGGTGATGCGTACCGGCTTCCCTTTTTCCGCCTGAACTTGTTCCATGGTTAAGTTTTGGGCCGTTTTGTCTTCTTTTTGCGAGCATGCTGCAAACATTAAAGAAATGATGGCAAGTGCAATGATTTTTTTTGTCATGATGTTCCTCTTAATATTCTCCGGTTGCTTTGAGCAGGGCGCTGTAAGCATTATTCCAATCCACCATAGATGACATGTAGTCCAGTTTGGCGTTGCGAAGGCTCATGTTCGCATCGAGTAAATCCAACTGCGGAATTTTTCCCACGCTGTAAGCTGCTTCCGAAAGTTCCAGATTTCTTTCGGCGAGGGAAACTTGGCGTTTGCGGATTTCGATTTGTCTTTTTGCATTTTCCCAAGTGTTTACGCAAGATTCCACTTCAAGTTGAATACCGCGTTCGGCGGTTTCTTTTTGAATTTGAGTTTTACGGAGACTGCTTTTTGCTTGAACCACTTTTTCTTTGGTTTGCATTCCGTTAAACAAATTCATGGTGAGCGCGAGATATACTTTTTTGTCAATATTTTTATCCCAATCCGGCTTTTCCCAGCTGTTCCAGCGATTCGCGCCGTTCGCGTAAGCAATGGAGCCGCCCAAAATCAAAGACGGTTTGTAATCGCCTTGTTCAATATGGATGTTCAGGTTCTGCATGTTTTCACTTTCGTTCAACTGCAGAATCTCTTTGCGGCGCGCGAGTACGTTTTTTAAGGCGGTATCGGGTTCGGCAAGCGTGCTTGATGCCGGGTCGCGCAAATCACCGGTAAAAGCGACGTCTTCCTGCCAAGGGAGCCCCATGGTATTCAGGAGCGCGTTTCTTGCAAGAATTTGATCCTTTTTGGTTTTTTCAAGCCCCGATTGGAGTTCATCGATTTGAAGTTCGGCGCGGATCAGATCCAGTTCTCCGACAAGCCCGCTTTCGTAAGCCTGTTTGGCGTAGTCAAAGTGTTTTTGCGCCTGGTTGAGGCTTGCTTCGTAAATGGCGACGGCGCTGTCCAGATAAAGCACGGAATTGAACGCCGTTTCCGCTGTGTAACGAACCAGGACTTTTGCGTTCTCAAGGGAATACTCGGCAACGCGGCGGTAAGACCGGGCGATTTGGACTCCCGAACTTACTTTCCCTTGTGCATAGAGAATTTGAGTGGCGGTGAGCCCTACCTGTGTGCCCCAGCGGAAACCGTTTAGCGCGGAAAGCCCGTAAGCCATTTTATCCAAAGTACCGGCGAGCATCCGGTCGTTCATATCGGCAGTGTTATCCAGCATGGAACTGATCGCATCGGATTGATTCACATCGGAAACGCCGAAAGTTCTCGCATATTGCGCGCTGAGATCAATGGAGGGGAAAGCATTTCCATAGGCGCCGTTTACCGTGGAATTTGCCGTTATGTATTCTTGCTCTGCGGTTTGAACATCGGATGATTTTTCAAGTGCAATCCGAATCACATCTTCTCGAGTGTAACTCTCTGCAGCCGAGGACAATATCGCCATTACCCCGATCAAGGTCATGGGAATTGTGAAGCATCTTGGCATGTAAGTCTCCTTAGGGAGTTATATTATTCTTCTATTCGCCGTCAAAGGTAGAAAACAGTCGTTGTTTGAAAAGGAAAAAACGCATTTTTTTGACAAAGAAACTCAAATTGCGGATAGATGTCGCAGAAATCCGCTTGAGTTTATTTAAAGTTTTTAGATTTTCCGCCAATGTTCCTTTTTTCCAAGTTTTCAAACCGGTGAAAATACTATGACTTTTGTGCCTAAGACCTCGACCGAAATACGATCTTCCTTTATTCGTTTCTTTGAATCGAAAAAACACACTTTTGTACGCAGTGCGCCTGTGGTTCCCGCCGACGATCCCACGCTCATGTTCACGAATGCCGGCATGAACCAATTCAAAGCAATTTTCCTCGGCGATAATCCGAGAGGTTTAAAGCGGGCGGTGAACAGCCAAAAATGTATCCGCGTTTCCGGAAAGCACAACGATTTGGATGAAGTCGGCCGCGATACTTATCACCATACTTTTTTTGAAATGCTCGGTAACTGGTCTTTCGGCGATTACTACAAAGAAGAAGCGATCACTTGGGCGTGGGAGCTCCTTACCGAAGTTTGGAAACTGGATCAAGCGCGTTTATTTGTGACGGTTTATCAGGACGACGACGAAGCGTTTGCGATTTGGAAACGCGTTTCCGGACTTCCGGAAGAACGCATTATGCGTTTTGATGCGAAAAGCAATTTCTGGGAAATGGGGGACACGGGACCTTGCGGTCCCTGCAGTGAAATTCATTACGACCGCGGCGATCTCGCCACTCAAAAGGAAACGTTTGCCGACCCGATTCTCGGCGTGAACGGCGCTAACGACCGTTATATTGAAATTTGGAACAATGTGTTCATGCAATACGAACGCATCTCTACCGGGGAGCTGATACCGCTTAAAGCCAAAAATGTGGACACCGGTATGGGTTTTGAACGCGTGTGCGCCATTCTCCAGGGTGTGCGCAGCAATTACGATACGGATATTTTTAAGCCGATCATTGCGCGCATTGCCTCCCTCAGCGGCGTGAAATACGATGAAGGAGTCGCCGGCGTGCCGCACCGCGTGATTGCCGACCACTTGCGTTCCGTTTCTTTTGCTATTGCCGACGGCGCGCTCCCGAGTAACGAGGGCAGGGGATACGTTCTCCGCCGCATTCTGCGGCGGGCGAGCCGCTTTGCGAGACTCTTGGAACAAAAGGAACCGTTCATTTACCGTTTGGTGGAAACGCTTTCGGAAATTATGGGCGATGCGTTTCCGGAAATCCGCGAACGGAAAGATTTTGTCGCCGAAGTCATTCGCGCGGAAGAAGAACGCTTTATCCGGACTTTGGATGCGGGGCTTGACCGTTTCGACCAAATTGTCGCCGAAATGGGAAATGAAAAAACGGTGCCGGGCGATAAGGTGTTCCTGCTTTACGATACTTACGGATTCCCACCGGATTTAACGCGGATTCTTGCGGAAGAAAAGGGGCTCGCTATCGACGAAGCCGGTTTTGAAACGAGTATGGAAGAACAGAAATCCCGCGCCCGCGCCGCGCGCAAGCAGGGCATTAACACTATGGGTACCGAAGGCTGGACGGTTTTCGCAGACGGCTCCACACAGTTTGTAGGTTATTCGCTCACAAGTACCGAAACGCGAATTCTGCGTTACCGCGAAGATAACGGCACGCTTTCCATTGTGCTTGAAACCACTCCGTTTTATGCGGAAATGGGCGGACAAGTGGGGGACAAAGGGGAACTTATCGCCGAAGGCATTAAGATTAAGGTTTTTGACACGGTTAAAGTGAACGATACCGTGATTCATCGCGGCATGGTTTTGGAAGGAAACGCCGATGAAAAGACGATGGCCGGACTTTTTACCGCTACCGTTCAAAGCGAGGCCCAGCGCGACACGCGCCGTAATCACTCGGCTACGCATTTGCTGCAGGCGATGCTCCGTGAAGTTCTCGGAACTCACGTGGTGCAGCAGGGAAGTTTTGTTTCACCGGAAGAACTCCGTTTTGATTTCAGTCATTTCAGCGCGCTCACCGCCGAGCAGATCACGGATGTGGAAAATAAGGTGAACGCTCAGATTATGGCGTGCCTCCCTATTGAAACCACCGTGATGGATTTGGACGATGCCCGTGACGAGGGGGTGATGGCGCTTTTCGGCGAGAAATACGAAGACCGGGTGCGCGTGGTGAAAATAGGTGATGTGTCGAAAGAACTTTGCGGCGGCTTGCATGCCGGAAACACCGGAGAAATCGGGATGTTTAAGATTCTTTCGGAAACGAGCGTGAGCGCGGGTGTGCGGCGTATGGAAGCGGTGACCGGGCGCGGCGCTCTGGCGGTACTCCGGGAATCTTCCGCGATTTTATCTTCGCTCCGCGACCGTTTGCGCTGCAAGGATAAAGATATTCTCGGGCGCATTGACGGCGTGTTCGAAAGTGTGAAAACCGTTGAAAAGGAACTCGCTCAAGCAAAATTGAAACTCGCGACTCAGGCGGCGGCAAGCCTTCTTTTGGATGGAATTACAGTAAAAGGCTTTAAGGTTTTCGTTCAAGCGCTGAAACTCTCCGAAGACGAATTCAAAAATATTTTGGACGGCGTTCAATCGCGCCTCGCTCCCGAAGAAATGATGGTGATTTCCAATGAACTTCCCGAATCGGGAAGCATTGCGGTGCTTGCCGGAAAGGCGTTGCAGGATAAAGGCGTTAAGGCGGGGGACCTGGTAAAAGTACTTGCAGAAGCGGCCGGCGGCCGCGGCGGCGGCAGAGCCGACCGGGCGCAAGCCGGTACTCGCGAACCGGGCAAACTCGCGGCGGCTCTCGCTATGGCGCTCCCTTGGATTCAGGAAAAACTCGCATGATAAAACTCGGAAAAACAGAATCTCGCTTGAATGAAGAAATCGAACGACGGGGCGCGCTCTTTGCCGTACTCCTTGACCCGGACACTTCCGACGATACTGCGCTTTTAAAGTCGGGGACGCTCGCGGCGGAAAACGGCGCGGACGTGCTTCTCGTGGGCGGCTCTTTCATGGGAAATTTTAACCTCCCGAAACAAGTCCTCGCCCTCAAGAAAGAAGTTTCCCTCCCGGTCATTCTATTCCCGGGCGGCGCCTCGCAGATCGTTCCCGGGTTCGACGCCGTTCTTTTCACAACTCTCGTGAGCGGCCGCAATCCGAATTATTTAATAGACGAACAAGTGCGCGGCGGCGTTTTGGTACGCTCCCTCCAGATGGAAGCGATCCCCACAGCGTATCAGCTTATTAACAGCGGAAAACGTACCGCAGTCGAATACATTAGCGGCACTCAACCGGTTCCCGCCGATAAACCGAAACTTTCCATGGTGCATTCCATGGCCGCCGAACTGATGGGAATGCGTTATGTTTACCTCGAAGCAGGGAGCGGCGCCGAAAATCCGGTGGCGGTGGAGCATATCGCTTACACGAGAAAGGCCACAGAGCTCAAAATTATTTGCGGCGGCGGTATCCGGACCCCTCAGGCGGCGCACGAGCGCGTAAAAGCCGGAGCGCAGGTGATTGTCACCGGAACTTTATGGGAAACGGTGAGCGATCCCGGATTACTGAAAGAATTTTCCGCTGCCATCCATTCAAAAGAATCATTTTCTTAAAATGAAAGTATTTTAGAATACCGGAAAACCCGTTTTGGAGGATTACAATGGAAAAAGTGAAATATGTCGTTATGGCGACTTACATTTTGCGTGTTTTGGGTGCCATTTTGGTGATCGCTTATTTTTTAGGCGGAACTGTTCTTTATAATTTGTTCCCCGCTTTGGAAGGCGCTTCTCTAAACCCGGTATTTTATGCAGGTATTGCTTTTTATGCGTTCGGCGCGATAATTTATTACCTGGCGAGAAACCGCAAACAACCTTCTTCCCGGGATCATGAAGACGAATGATTCAAATTGAGAATTTGAAGAAAACCTATCGCACCGGTTTTTGGCTGAAATCGCGCCCGGCATTAGGCGGCGTTTCAATTTCGGTGCCGAAAGGTTCGATTTACGGTTTTATCGGGCCGAACGGCGCCGGAAAATCAACGACAATTAAAGTTTTGACGGGGCTTTTGCGCGCCGACAGCGGCCGCGTTCTCATTAACGGGTTTCCCGCCGGTTCCGTGAAGAGCCGCCGGTTTCTCGGGTATTTGCCGGAACAGCCTTATTTTTACGATTATCTTACCGGGCGCGAACTTTTGAAGTTTTACGGTTCGCTTGCCGATATTCCGAACGGCGCGCTTGCTTCAAGAATTGACTTTGCGCTTGAGATGGTGAGTGCGAACAAACCCTGGATTGATCGCCGCCTCCGGACTTATTCCAAGGGAATGATGCAGCGGGTGGGACTTGCGCAGGCGATTCTTTCCCAACCGGAAGTCCTGATTCTCGACGAACCTATGAGCGGGCTCGACCCCGTAGGCCGCCGGGATGTGCGTGAAGCGATTTACACTTTGAATCAATCGGGAATCACCGTCTTTTATTCAAGCCATCTCCTTTCGGATGTGGAATCCATCAGCCATCGCGTGGCGATGATTGTAGAAGGAAAAATTGTCCGTGAAGGTACCATTAACGAAGTCACGGGCGCAGAAGGCGTTCAATATCGGATTCAGGTGCGGGAAGAAATTCATGCCGCCGATTTACCGGCGGGCGTTTCTCCTTCGATGGCGCACCACGGTGAGTTTATCTGCGATCAGGAAAAATCTAAAAATGAGTTTTTTGCGTTTTGCCTCTCTCGCGGTTTTTCGATTGAACGCGTGGAACATGAACGTCCCAGTCTGGAAGATATTTTGACACAGGAGATTGCCCGTGCTGAAAGGAATTAGTCATATCTTCACTATCGCTCAAAATACGTTCCGGGAATCCATCCGCGATAAAATTTTGTACAACATTATTTTTCTTGCGGTCGGGCTTGTGGCTTTTACGATTATTCTCGGGGAGTGGTCGGTATTTGACCGCGCTCATGTGATTAAAACCACCACGCTTACCATTATGTCTTTCTCCGGGCTTTTGATTTCGGTGTTTATCGGAATCAGTCTCGTACAAAAAGAAATTCAGAAACGTACGGTGCTTACGCTGCTTTCCAAACCCATTTACCGTATTGAATTTATTGTCGGTAAATACTTTGGGCTTTTAGCGGTGATTACCGTGAATCTTGCGCTTCTTACCGGAATTTTTTACCTGATTTTGTGGGCCACTCATTCTTCGCCTTCGCTTGATTTATTGCAGGCGGTGTATCTCATATTCTGTGAAATGGCGATTGTGATTGCGGTCGCGCTTTTGTTTTCGAGTTTCAGCAGTCCTGTTCTCAGCGCGCTTTTTACGCTCGGGATTTATATCGCCGGGCATTTATCCGATCAACTTTTGGAACAGGTGCGTTTTGTGCAGCGCATGGGAGAAATTCAAGGCGCGGAAAGTGCGGTACTGGAGCGGGCGGCCGCTATTATTCATGCGGTTTTTCCGGGGCTTTACCGTTATAATGTTTCGGGTTACGTTGTGTATCAAATTCCGCTTCCCGATCATTACCTTCTCTGGAATTCGCTTTATGCGTTAGGTTACATCGGTATTTTTTTGGTTGTGGCTTCCTGGTGGTTTAGCCGAAGGGATTTTTTATGAATAATCAGCAAATGGCAAAGGTTCTTTTTTCCAATAAACTCGCTACGCAAGAACAGATTCGTGAATATTGGAACAAAATAGATGCCAATCACAATATCGGAGAACTTCTCCGCGATGCCGGGATTCTCGCTCCGGCAATGTATGAAAAAGTATATGCTCACATGACTTCTTCCGCTCCGGCGGTGCAAACAACCACCGAAGAAACTAAGGCAACGCCGGCCGCCGCTGTTCCTCCGGCTGCTCCCGCTAAAAAGGCGGCGGAAGAACCCGCCGAAATTCATATTGAAGGAAATAACTTGTATTCCGGGAGTTCCTATACCGCCGATGTTCAGGTGGAAAGCATCAGCGGGCTTGAATCCACCAATCTTTTTGCTTTCAACCCGGTTGCCGGAGAGGAAAATCAGGAAGAATCCGTTTCCGCCCTCCCGCGCCGTTTTGCCATGCCGAATCCGGGCGAGGAACGCGAGCTTGCCGCTCCGGAAACGGTTACCGTTCAAACGCCTTTGAATTTGATGATTGCTTTTGCTAAAAAGTATATGGCAACGGATATATATCTGAAAAACGGTTATCAAATTGTGATTCGTTCCGCAGGTGTTTTGCACCGTGTTTCGGAAGCCGAAATTAACCCTTCTCAATTAAGCGCATGGCTTTTGGAAGCGGCCGCCGGTTTTATCGACGGTTACAAGCCTGCGGTAGGAAAAGATTTCAGCAAAGCGTTTTCGCTTCCCGGCGTGGGGCGTGCGCGCCTTTCCGTAACGTGGAACAAAGAAGTTCCGGATCTTGCGATTCGTTTAATTTCAAATCAGGCGATTCATTTCAAAGAACTCGGTTTGCCGGAAGTGGCAGACGAACTTTTCGGTTTCGACAGCGGACTGATTTTGCTTTCGGGACCTGCCGGCAGCGGAAAATCCACAACTCTCGCCGCCATTGGGGAAGCCCTTGCCGAGAATCGTTCCATTTTCCTGCAGACTGTTGAAAAACCGATCGAACGGATTTTGAAAAATTCCGCCGGCATTGTTGTTCAAAAAGAAGTGGATTTGCACACGCTTTCCGGTGTTCAAGGGATTTATGAAGCCTTAAAAAACGGGGCGAACGTTTTGCTGTTCGATTCGCTGGAAACACCCGAAGAACTTTTCGCGCTTGTGAATGCCGCGAGCGCGGGTATGCTCGTGATTGCCGTCACCACAGGGAATCATGTGGCGGCGCTCCTTTCCAAATGGGAGGCTTCGGTTTCGGAATCTCAAAAAGCGGCGTTTAAAAATCTTTTAGCCGAACAGTTGCGCGGTATCATTGTTCAGCATCTCGTTCCGGTTGCGGACGGCCAGGGTCAAATTCTCGCGGCCGAAGTTTTGAAAGTGAATACGGCGGTTTCTCTCCTGATTCGCCAGGGAGATTTTATGCAGGTTTCTTCCATGATTGCCACCAATCCGGGTATTGGCTGCAGTCTCGATAATTCTTTGCAAAACTGGTTGGATTCGGGTTATATCGAAGGTGTGGAGGCTTGGCAGCGCGCTTGGGATACCAAACGTTTTGCGGCGTACCGCCCCGAAGCAAAGAGAGGTGTTTAAATGGAAATTTCCGTAGAATCTTTTTTGGAATACGCCGTTATGGCGGGGGCCACCGACCTTATTCTTGCCGAAGGTCTCGTTCCTGCGGTGCGTATTGCCTCGAATACTTATGCGATTCCGGATGCTCCGGTGATTCCCCTCGGTACGCTTGAAAAATTCACAGGACCGCTTCCCGATGAATCGGGTGTTTTCTGCGGCGGACCCTGGTGCCATTATCACTGGCGCGTGCAGTATTCCCGTGAAGCCTTCGGCAGAATGGCTTGTTTTCGTCTTTTAACGGCGGAATGCCCCGACCTCGCGAGTCTTGGGGCGCCGGGTTCGGTACAAAATCTATTGCATCTCGGTTCCGGGCTTGTGATTTTTGCGGGGCCTTCGGCGTCGGGAAAAACCATGACCGCTTCTTCTTTTGTTTCGGCTTATTCGCAAGTTCGCGTGTGCCGCGCCGCTTTTTTGGAACCCTTGCAGGAATATAACCTCAATTTCGGCGAGAGTTTGGTACAAATGCGCCGACCGAAAATAGAAATGGCGAGTGAAATCAAGCAAGGACTTTTAAACGGCACCGATCTTTTCTGGCTGGGGAATTTGAGTTCCGAATTTTTTATTGCCGCGCTGAAAGCAGCCGAAGCCGGTTCTCTTGTAGTAGGAACGGCAAACGGCGGAAGTATCGCGGGCGTTTTCGATTCGATTGTGGCGGCCGAACCGGCGGCAAATCAATCTTTGCTCCGGTCGCTTCTTGCTTACAACTTAAAAGCGGTGGTATTTCAGCGTACCGTTCCGATGGCAAGCGGCGAAGGTTCCGTGTGTCTTTGGGAAGTGCTTTATAATAATCCGACGGTATCTTCTCTGATTCGGAGCGGTGAACATTACAAGTTTTCGCAAGTGATTGCCGCGGGAGCCGCGGAAGGAATGCACTCCATGGATTTGTCTCTCGCCGCCGCCGTTAAATCCGGGCAAATTTCCCGCGAAGAAGCGAAGCGCTTTGCTTTTGACGAGTCTCAATTAGGGTAACCGGTATCAAAATGTCTTTGTTAAAAAAAGTTTCCGGAGTTCTGTTGTTCTTAGGGACTTTTTTGTTTTCCGCAGAAATTCCGCCGTTCGAAGATTCTTTAGCGGTTTTAAATGCAGCGAAGGCTCATGACGATTCGGTTCTTACCGTCATGGCGGAATCATTTGTTACGGATTCCGTACAAACGAATGATTCATCCGAAATCCGGCAGGCATTGCCTCCGGAAATTCCGCTCCGTACGGTGCTTTATTTGGGCGGGGGAGAAGGGGCGGCCTGGTATCACCTCGGCGTATTTTACGCGCTTCGGGATTATCATATTCCTATAGACTCCATGGTGGTATCATCTTGGGGCTCGCTCGTGGGTTCTCTCGTTTCTTCCGGCTGGGAACTCGATGAAATTCAGCGTTTTCTTTTGGAACCCGAAATCGCGCCTTTTTTAACCGATGAATCTTTGGAAGGAAAGCCTTCGGCTTTGTATCCGCTCGCTTTTGCCGAGACCGGAAATCCGGCGCTCGAATGGCGGTTTTCCTTAAAACCCGATTCTGCCGGTTGGGTTCAAATGAAACAGCGAAATGTTTTTCCCGATACGCTTCGCCTGCGTCAATTGCTCTTTAAGTTGCGCATTCAGGAAAGTTTGGAACGGGATCTTCCCGGGACTTTTATTCCTTTGTCTGTTAATTCCTGCGCCGGCAATGAAACGGCGGCTTATGTCACGCTTCTGCAAAGCATTCCTTTTTTCGATAACCCGCGTTCGGGGGAACTTTGCGCCCCCATCCCGTATCCCGCATCCAAAACCGGTAATGAAATTGCCGTTCTTTCGGTCAATGCCGCTTTTAGAGAGTCAAAACCGCCGGTTTATTCCTGGAAAGCCGCTATTCGCGATAGTGTTCTCCGGAAAATAGATACGGATTCGGCTTCATCGATTATCCTCAGGCCTTACCGTGTGGAAACAAACGCTCCGCAAGCCTGGATGCAAGCGGGGTACAATGCGGTCGAAAAAAAGAGCGGGGAATTTAATGTTCTCGCCGGCCGGATTCAGGAAAACAGGAACGCTCCGAAAAAGAAACCGGAAACTATTTACCCGCGTTTTCGCTTTTATCTATCCGCCGACAGCATTTCTTCCGAAATTCAAACGCATGTGCGTACATTCTGGAATCCGGCGGATACCGGTATCAATACGCCCCGGAATTTCCTTTTCGGCATTTCCCAAAATCCGGTTTATGATTCCTTACAAATTCAGCTGGAACCCGGCGGCGATTTTTCCGTAGATGCTTTTGCGGATCCGCTTTTGGATATTCGTTTCGGAGGTTTCGGCTCTAATTTGTGGGGTGCGAACGCTTTCGGAACGGTCTCTTTCCGTTATATCAATCAGTTTGAATATCTTCTTTCCGCGAGCGCGTTTTACGGTGTGACTTCCCGCGGGTTTTCTCCGGAACTGCGTCTTCTCGGTCTCGGAGAAGGAAAATGGGATGTTTTCTTTAAAGCGACTTGGGCGGATTGGGTGCCGCTTAAAGAAATTTTACATGATATTCCGGTAAGTGAACGAATTTATTCGGAAAAGAAATCGGATTATCTCTTCGGTTTCGATCACCGGCAAAATTCGGGTGCCGTTTTAGCGTTCCAAGTGCTTGTCGGGCAAAGCAATTTTGAAACCGAAAGCGACGATCGGCTAAAGGTAAAACAAATGTACCCGCATTTTATTTACCGGCTTCAAACGAAACATTTTGAACCTTGGTTCGGCAGCGAAGGCTATTCTTTTGAGTTTGAAGGCGGATTGAAATCGGTTTTCCTGTCGTTTGATTTATTTTCCGATGCGCCGCTTTATTTGAGTTCCCGCTTTGATTTTCAGAAATATTTCTCGCTCAACCGTTTTATGGCTTTCGGGCTTGGAGCCACCGGCGCTCTGAATGTGCGGCGGAATACGGAATATCCGGAACCGCTTTATTTGGTGAAAAACGAATTGGAAGAGACGGCACTTACCTCCCGTTACCGCGCTCATGCGGCGCTTTCCCCGTGGAGCGTTGAGGAACTTCCGTCGGAGTTGAGTTCCCACCATTATGTGGCGGCAAGAGCTAGTCTCGGCGCTCATATTCAAGGAACCGGATTTTGGCTTTTTGCCGCTTATCTCCGCGATTTTGAAAATCACATGAAAATGCCGGATGAAAACCGCATTTCTTTGGAAGGAATGTTCCGCTTTCGATGGAAATCCGTTTCGTTTTTTGCCGGTTTAGGGCGTATTACCGAACTGGATGAAATTCAGGACTTAAAGGATTTTAAAAACCATCGCTATTTTGTGCAAATCGGCACACCGGTATTTTGATTTTACCGGATATTCTATTTTCCCAAAAAATTATATACTTTCATTTATATGAATTGGTTTATTTTCTTTGTGAAAAATATTTTAGATTCCATACGGTGTCATGAATCAAGAGTGACGGAAGCAATGAAAAAATCTCATGTAGATAAACCCGAAAGTTCATTTCAAATAATTTTTTCTTTTGTTTTATAAAACCGGAAATTAGTTTATAGACATATCTTTCAGAGGTAAAAAATGGTTGAGGCGTTTTTAAGTTCATTGAATCGGGTTATTTTAGGAAAAGAGCATTCGGTTAAAATGCTTGTGGCGGCTCTATTCGCCGATGGGCATGTGCTGATTGAAGATGTTCCGGGCACCGGAAAAACAACGCTTGCGAAAGCGCTTGCGGTGGTGATGGATGCGAATTTTTCACGGATTCAATTTACGCCGGATTTGCTCCCTGCCGATGTGACGGGCGGCGCGGTTTACAGGCCGGGAACAGGGGAATTTGAAGTGCGGCAGGGTCCCGTTTTTACGCAATTATTGCTTGCCGATGAAATTAACCGCGCTTCTCCGCGAACGCAAAGCGCGCTCCTGGAGGCCATGGAAGAGCGGCAGGTTTCGCTGGAAGGGATTTCTCACGCGCTCCCCAAACCGTTTATGGTGCTTGCCACTCAAAATCCGGTAGAGTTTCATGGGGTATTTCCGCTTCCGGAAGCGCAAATGGACCGGTTTCTCGTTCGGATTTCCCTTGGATATCCGAGTTCCGAAACGGAACTTGATATTCTCCGCGCGCATCGCTTAAGCCGCCCGCTGGATTTGCTGAAACCGGTAACGACTCCCGATAAAGTAATTGAAATTCAGCAACGGGTACGCGAGATTCATGTAGAAGAATCGCTGGAACGTTACATAGTGAGTCTCGTGCAGGCTACGCGCGCGCATCATGCGTTCCGGCTTCCGGCGAGCCCGCGCGCGGGATATTCGCTGATGCGGGTTTCGCAGGCTCTCGCGTTTATGGCCGGCCGGGATTTTGTATCGCCCGACGATATTCAGGAAGCTCTCGTTCCGGTACTTGCTCACCGTATTTTCTTAAAAGAAGCGAACCTTGCCGGAGGAACGGAAAGAATACTTCTGGAAATTCAAAAATCACTCCCGGTTCCGAAATAGGGAGGGTGCTTGAAAGCATTTTTGCTTTGGTTTTGGGAAGCGATCCCCCGCACGCCGCGCCGTGACGGGATTTTGATCCGTATTTATTATTGGTGGACGGAAGCCTTTACGCCCGCGGGTAAAACGCTCTCCGCTCTCGCCTTATTTTCGCTTTTTGTGGTGGTGCTCCCCGGGTTTTCTCTCGCGGGATTCTTTCTGTGGGGAGCGGCGGCGCTCGCGCTCGTTTCTCTTTTTTTCCGCCGCCGGAAAGTGAAAGCCGTACCTCGGTTTTTCTCGGCGCATTCCGTTACGGAAGGGGAGACTCTCACGCTGAAAGCGGGAATCCGTTCGGAAAAGAAATCACCGATGGTCGCGGGGCTCGGGATTTTTCGCACACCGGGTTCCCTTATTTTTGAAAATGAAATCCGGTGGCGTGTTTTACCGCCGTTTTCTTCGGAAACGCTTACCGCCGCACTGAAAACGTTGCGCCGCGGCTCCTTTGTGATTCACGGCGCGCGGTTTCTCGAACTTCAAAGCCTTGGTTTTTACCGGAGCCGCGGAAAGCCGCTCCCGCCTTTGGAACTTCTCGTTTTCCCGAAAGTTTCTCAGGTGTTTTCATTTCCGTTTTTGGTTCGCGGCGCAAGCGGGCGCGAATTCGCGCATCTCCTGAACCCGTCTCTTCAGAGAGGCATGGAATTTATCGGCATTCGCGAATACCGGGAAGGCGATTCTCCGCGGGATTTACATGCGAGAGCTTTTGCGCGTTACTTGAAGCCGTTCACCAAAGAATTTGCGGTAGAGCGCGGTTCGGGAGTGATTTTACTTTTAGATGTCTCTTGCGAACATTTCCGGGAAAGGGCGTTTGTGGAAGATGTTATCCGGCTTTGCGCCGGGATTGGACTCTGGCTCGAATCGAGAGGCGTATTCGGTCGTTTTTTTATCGGCAGCGAAGAAGTTTCGTTCCGCCATGTATCCGGTTCTTTTCATACGGAACTGCTTTCGGCGCTTGCCCGCATCCCTCAAGCCGGGCTTGGAAAATGGGAAACCCCGAAACCCTGGGCTCCCGAAGCGCGCCCCATGGGTCCCGTTCTCAGTATTTCTCTCCATGAGTTAGCCTCTCCGTTCATTACCAAACAAGTGATTGTTTCGGATACGGGAAAATCTTCGGATGAAAAACTTTTAGTACCGCCGGCGCTTTTAAAAGAAGTCTTTGCCGGAAAAAGAAAGGGGCTTGATTTATGAATCGAAGCACGCTCCTTTTGGTGTTACTTTCCATCGCTTGCGTTTGGAACCAATCCCGGGTGCATTTGCTTGCGTTCCTTTCGGTTTTTGCGGCGTTTTTTATCTACCGGAAAGTTAAGCAAAATAAAACGGTTGTTCTTAAAAAGTTTCTTCTGTATTTAGGCGTAATTCCGTTTGCGCTTTGGTGGACGTTTTCACCCGAGGTGGAATCCGGAATTTCTCCGTGGCTCTTCTTTATTCCGGCGTGGTTCTTTATTTTCCTTTCCCTGATGCAATGGAGAAGTTTAAAACGCGGCGGATATCTTGTTTTTGTACAGTGGAATGCACTTTCGGCTTGTATTGTTTCCCTCAAATCTTTTGACCGCGTTTCAATAATTCTCGCCCTCGCGGCGTTTGCCGTTTTTTTATGGAGCGTTCGTGCGCCCGGCTCTCCGATTCGCTGGGGTATAAATTTTGCGGTATTTTTAGCGGTGACCGCTTTACTCGGGGCAGGGACGCTTGGGTTCCGGCACGTTTACCGCGGGAGTTCCCCGCAAAAAAATTGGGGTGAAGATTATTATGAAAAAAGAAATTTAACGGGTTTTAACGCCGTTTCGCAGCTCGGCAGCTTTGAATCCAATTTTTTATCGAAGTACAACGAACAGGTGGTGCTTCGGTTATGGACAAAAAAAGCGCCGTATTACATGCGCGCCATTGCGTATGAACGTTACATTCCGGGAATCGGTTTATGGAAAAAACCGGATGCCGCTCAAATGCTTTATCCCGGCGTTTATTATTTGAACTACGCCACTTTCGGCAGCGATTCGCTCCCTGAGGGTGAACCGGTTTGGGTACAATCCGCTTTGAATCAGGAATTTCTTTTTCTCCCGGCAGGGGCGTCTCTGACTGCGGTTCAGGCCGATTCGCTCGCGCTTTATACGGGCGGCGCCATTTCAAACCCGCGGCAGAAAGACTGGTTTTACTGGGATAGGGGAACTCCCATTCAAAACGAAACGGCCGATTCTTTAATCTGGCTTCAAATTCCCGATAAATTAGGAGAATTTCTGACCGGGGTCTCTTCCGAAATGGGGCTGGATTCACTTGAAAATCCGGCGCTTATTGCCAAAACCATTAAAAATTATCTTCAGAAAAACTTTGAATATTCCTTAACGCTCCCCATGAAAAAAGGGAGAAACCGGGACGAACCGCTTTACACCTTCTGGAATTACAAAAAAGGTTATTGCGATTATTACGCGACCCTTGCCGCGCTTCTCCTGCGGTATCGCGGTGTGGAAGCGCGCTATGTAAACGGTTTCGCGCAGCCGGAGATACTCGGCGATTATGCGGTATTCCGCCGGAAACACGCGCATACCTGGGTGGAATATAAAGATTCTTCGAAATGGATTATTTTCGACCCGACTCCCGCCATAGACCGCGAATTGGAAATCACCGGTTTTTGGAACCGGAATCAGGAACAGCTGAACGCTAAAATCGCTTACCTTTTTCACCAACTCAAAGAAGGTGCCTGGCGTAAAAAAGTCGATGAATGGCAGGTTTACACCGAACGCGTCACGTCGAGCCGGGCGTTTATTCCCGTGTTGCTCATGATTCTTGCGACTTTGTCTGGTGTTCGCTTGGCGCTCGGGAGAAAAAGACGGAAAAAGCAAACGATCGCTTTTTCGGAACATATTCGCCGCCTTCAGGCAAAACTGAACCTTGCCGAACGCGGACTTGTTCGCCTCGGATTTAAGCGGGAAACCGGAGAAACCGCCGGGCATTTTCTATCGCGCCTTCCGCCGGAAACTGAAATTCCGGAAAAAAAACGCCGGATTTACCGCGAATATCTTAAAAATATCCGGGAATATGAAGCATCGCGTTGGACTTTTTAGAACGATTTTCAGCTCTGCGGGTTTCTTTTTTTGGGCGTGCCCCGGCGCGGAGCGCCGGGTCGGGCTGTATTGCACTAAGGCGGGAAACCCGCCGAGTGCAACGGAGCCGCGCTTACCGGTCGTTTCGGGCAAGTTACTCGCACGTCTCCGCCTTTCGGGTCACCATCCCTCACGCACTTTCGCGCAGTTCCAACGCTTCGGGACAAATGGGAGCGGCTTCCGGCCTAAAGGTTTTGAAAAAAGTATTGAGAACCGCGCTTTGCGGTAAAAAATGGTTACCGAGTTCCTCGGGAATTGCAAACAGGGAAAATAAGTATCATCGCAGACGAAGAAAGTCTTACATGCCGGATTGCTCTATGACAATGCGATAATAAGTATCACCGCAGATTTGAAAAGTCTTACAAAACCTAGCGAACTAAACCGATGCGGTAATAAGTATCACCGCAGATTAGGAACGTTTTTCATGCCGGATTTGTCATGGCGAGAGCATCGCTTGTGAGAATGCATAAATGGAGAATTCAGTCATTGAAATCACGAAGAACATACCATCGTCACCCCGGACAAGCATAACAAAAAATCCGATTGTTTAATGACATCCATTTTGATTTAAACACGGCAATAACGATGGCAGGGGTCCAATATTATGTGGCAGGGATGCGACCCGAACGGGCGGAGATCCCGCAGGGAACTCCGTTCCGGGAGGCGGTTTTACCGCCCCCGGAATGCGAGCCCGGTCCCGGAATAAAATGGAGGGAGCCACCCGTAAAAACAGAGAATGTATCTTTTTGAAACGTTTTTCATCTGTTGAAACCCTGGAAATAATAGTATTTTTTTGGCAAGATTTTTGCTTAATTCAAAGTGAGGTAAAAAGTGTCCGATTATAATAACGATAGTGAAAAAATTTTAGTGAAAGCTCAGGAATTGATGGACAGAAGTTCTCATTCCTATTTAGGCGTAGTTCATCTCGCCGTCGCGCTGCTTGAAAATCCGGATGCGCGGCTTAAAAATCTTTATAAAGCAAAAAATTTGAAAACCAAAGAAACGCGGGCTTTGCTCGTTCCTTTTTTGGATGCCGTTCCGAAAGTTTCCGGAGTGAATCCCGATAGCCGCGCCGATAACGACCTTTCGCGGGTGTTGCGGGCGGCGGTGCAAGCGGCGAGACAAACGTCCAGAACGGCTTCTCCCGGCGACCTTTTGGTAAGCCTCATGCGGTTTGCGGAAAACCGGCGTTTAGTGAAAATTTTTGAAGATAAATTAGGCTCGGCAGAAGTCGTGGAAACCTGGCTTTCCGACCCGATGAGCGCGGCGGCTGTTGCCGATGAGCAGTCTCCGTTAAAACTTTACGGCCGTGAGCTCGTGAGTCTCAGCGCCGAAGGTAAATTGGATCCGGTGATCGGGCGCGAAGAAGAAATCCGCCGCGTAATCCTGATTCTATCGCGTAAAACGAAAAATAACCCGGTGCTCGTCGGGGAACCCGGCGTGGGAAAAACCGCCATTGTGGAAGGCCTTGCCGAACGCATTCACCGCGGCGACGTTCCGGACGCGCTCAAAGGCAAAAAGTTATTTGCGCTGGATCTTTCCGCGTTGATTGCCGGAGCGAAATACCGCGGCGATTTTGAAGAACGCATGAAAGCAGTACTCGAAGCTCTCGAAGAAGACGGAAATACGCTTCTTTTTATCGATGAACTCCACACCATTGTCGGCGCAGGGAAAACCGAAGGAAGCATGGATCTCGGGAATATGTTAAAACCGCGCCTCGCCCGCGGCGAACTTCACTGCATCGGCGCTACCACTACGCAGGAATACCGGAAATACATTGAAAAAGATTCCGCGCTCGAACGGCGGTTTCAGCCGGTGAGCGTTTTTGAACCTTCCGAAGAAGAAGCGCTCTCCATTCTGCGCGGTATCAAAGAAGGCTTTGAATCTCATCACGGCGTACGGTTGCATGATAACGCGCTCGTGGCGGCGGTAAAACTTTCGAGCCGCTATATTGCCGACCGGTTCCTGCCGGATAAAGCGATCGACTTGATGGATGAAGCGGCGAGTATGGTGAAAACGCAGCTCGATACGGTGCCGGAAACCCTCGATAACTTGCAGCGCCGCGAACTCCAAATGAAAATCGAAGAACAGGCGCTCTCCAAAGAAACGGATGCGCACAGCAAACGCCGTCTGGAAGAGCTTCGGAAAGAACTCACCCTGACATCGGCGGCGGTTTCGGAAATGCAGGCGCGCTGGCAGGAACAGCGGGCAAAATTTGCGGAATTGCACGAGCTGAAACAGAAATTGCGCGGGGCCAAAGAAGAAATGGAACAGGCCGAAGCGCGCTATGACTTAAACCGGGCGGCGGAACTTAAATACAATACGATTGTCGAACTTGAAAAAGAAATCCGGGCTAAAGAAGAAAAAATCAATCAGGATACCGCGACCGGCGAACTCACGCAAGAAGTGAATGAAGAAACCATTTCGCTTGTGGTCAGCCGTTGGACAGGCATCCCGGTCACGCGCCTCCGCGAAGGAGAACGGGACAAACTGCTTCATTTGGACGAACGCCTGCATGAACGCGTCATCGGGCAGGATCAAGCGGTAGAAGCGGTATCGGAAGCGATTCTCCGGAACCGAAGCGGACTTTCGCGCGAAAATGCGCCCATCGGGAGTTTCCTTTTCCTTGGGCCCACCGGGGTAGGGAAAACCGAACTCGCCCGCGCGCTCGCTACGGAACTTTTCGACAGCGAACACGCCATGATTCGTTTGGATATGAGCGAATACATGGAAAAACACAGCGTCTCGCGCTTGATCGGCGCGCCTCCGGGATACGTCGGTTACGAAGAAGGCGGTCAGTTAACCGAAGCCGTACGCACACACCCTTACAGCGTGGTACTTCTCGATGAAGTTGAAAAAGCGCACCCCGATGTCTTCAACGCCCTCCTCCAAGTGCTTGACGACGGCCGGCTCACAGACGGAAAAGGGCGCGTTGTGAACTTTAAAAACACGCTCGTACTCATGACTTCCAACATCGGCGCCCATCATTTCGAAGGAAACAAAGATGTGACCGTAGAAGAACTCATGCCCGAACTCCGCCGGTTCTTCCGTCCGGAATTTTTGAACCGTCTGGATGAAGTGCTTGTGTTCCACTCGTTGAAGAAAGAAGAAATTTTTGAGATCACCCGCCTGAAATTTGCAGCGCTCGCCGGGCGCGCCGCGCGGCAAGGGTACCTGGTATCGGCCACCGACGCGGCATTGAAAGCGGTCAGCGAACAATCTTTCGACCCGCAGTTCGGCGCCCGCCCGATTCAAAGATTCCTGCAAAAAGAAGTCGAGCGCGTTTTGTCTCACGCGATTTTGTCGGGACAAGTAAAACCCGATGTTCCGGTGAAGATCGACTACGCCGGCGGAAAATTTGTGATCGCTTAAAACTCGATGATTCCGTCCGGAGTGGCGAGAATCACGCGGTCGGCCATGCCGACAAAAAGTCCGTGCCCGAGCAGTCCCGGGATGTGTTCCAAATTCCGGGCGAGGGTTTCCGGGTCTTTGATGCCGTCAAAAAAAGCATCGGCGATGAGGTTGCCCGAGTCGCTGATGACGGGACCGTCTTTTCCGGGCGCGCCTTGGCGTACTTTGACTTTAGCGCCGAGGGCTTCGACTTTTGCGGTCACAAGCCCGATGGCGTTCGGGAGGATTTCCAATGGGACGGCGAATTTTTTTCCGAGTTCGGAAACTTTTTTTCTGTCGTCGGCGATGATGATGTAAGTGTCCGCCATGGCGGCGACGATTTTTTCAAGCAGGTGGGCTGCGCCGCGCCCTTTGATTAAGTTTCGTTTGCCGTCGATTTCATCGGCGCCGTCGATCGCAATGTCAAGGTGCGAGGCTTCTCCCATTTCCATAAGCGGAATGCCGAGTTTCCGGCAGAGAAGCGTGGTGCTCCAACTGGTGCTTACGGCTTTGATTTCAAGATTTTCGTTTTGAATGCGTTCCGCAAGCCGTTCGATCATAAACGTGGCGGTACTTCCCGTGCCGAGCCCCACATTCATTCCCGATTTGATTTTATCTGCCGCGCGCTCACCGGCGAGTTTTTTAAGCTCATCCATCGTTTTCATTACCAAAATCTCCCGTTCTTGGAGTCTTCGTCAAAATCGTCGTCTTCGGTGTCGCCTTCGCCGAGTATTTCTTCGGGGAGTCCCATTTCCTGTTCGATAAGGGAAATCGGCTGAATGTCGAGAACCGAAACTTCAAAAGTCAAATCCATACCGGCAAACGGATGGTTGCCGTCGAGCAAAACCGTGTCGGGACGGATTTCCCGGATGGTGTAAAAATGATTGCCTTCGTCGAGAGAATTGTCTCCGTAAATTTCGCGCGGGTCTTCGGGAATATGGATTTCGGGAAAATCAATATCTTCCTGATCTGCTTCGATTTCCATGCCGATCCAAATTTCGCCGAGGCTTTTTAAATCTTCTTTCGGGATTTCGATCATCAGGTTTTTCCGGTAAGGGCCGTAACCTTTTTCGGATTTTACCGTGACGCTGAATTGATCTCCTATTGATTTCCCTTCGAGCGCTTCTTCGAGTCCGGAGATGATATTCTGAAAACCATGCAGATAAACGAGCGGAAATGATTCGAAGACCTCTTCAATCACATTTCCGCTTGTATTTTTGATCGCGTAGGCAATGCTTACTTTTGTATTTTTTGAGACAATATCCATTATCCTACAATATAGAAAAGGAGTTTCGCCGCGTGAAGAAAAGAATCTTATTTGTCTGTCTGGGTAATATCTGCCGCTCTCCGGCGGCGGAAGGAATTGCCCGTAAACTGATTCGGGAGCGCGGTTTGGATTATTTTACGGATTCCGCCGGGACCGGGGACTGGCACACGGGAGAAGCGCCTCACTCCGAAATGCGGCGTGTCGCTACCGAACGCGGGTTTCCCATTGACGATTTGCGGGCGCGGCAAGTGAAGTCGAAAGATTTTTTTGATTTCGATGTGATTCTTGCGATGGATCACCAAAACCTGCGTGACCTGGAACGTTTGAAAAAACAGGCGCGAGGAACGGCCGATGTGCGTTTGCTGTGCAGTGACGGCACGGATATTCCCGACCCTTATTACGGCGGCGCGGATGGCTTTTACCGGTGTTTCGATATGATCCGCGAAGGCGTGGAAGAGTTTCTTTCCGAAGTGGTTCGGGAATAAGATTTGGGCATGCCCCGGCGCGTTCCTGTTCCGCGTGCATAAAAATCGCGCCGGGTCGGGCCGTATTGCACTAAGGCGGGTTCTTTGCCAAGTGCAACGGAGCCGCGCGGAATATTCTCTGAAAACGGAAATGAAATAGAAAATAGGGAATTGGAAATGGATGACTCGGGAACAATTTGTACATCGACATAGACCGTGCTTGCATGTAAAGCTTTTTCAATGAGCATCGCATTCCCTGATTTCCATATCCGAAGAACCGGATTTGAGGGGGTAGCGGAATAAGTATCGCCGCAGATTTGGAAAGTCTTACATGAAATCGCGAACTCAACTGATGCGGCCAAAACGGCGCGCAGAACCCGGCGACCGCCGGAAGCCGATATTGGTTCTGCGGCATACGCCGGTTGAAGTGAGGGGGATACTCCCCCTCCTTTATTCTTTTGCAATCCGTACCGCGACTCTTTGTCCATAATTCTATATTAGTTTCATGCTTTACGGTATTTTTTCCGATATTCATTCCAATCTTGCGGCTTTTGAGGCTGTTCTCGAATCCATGCGCGCCTTTCCTTTGGAACGGCGCATTTGTTTAGGGGATTTGGTCGGTTACGGTACGGATGTGAACGAATGCGTGGAGCTCGCGAAAGAAAATACCGACGTCTGCCTGATCGGGAATCACGATAGCGTGGCTCTCCGGTGGGAATCGAATCTTGCGTTTAATCCTTATGCGAAGCGCGCGATTGAGTGGACTCAGGAACACCTTTCCGAGAGTTCGCAAAATTACATGAAGACGCTGCATTATATGCATGAGGAAAACGATATTTGTTTTGTGCATGCTTCTCCGGTGTCTCCGGCGGAATGGATTTACATTACCGATTTGGAAGATGCGCTTGATGCGTTTGATCATTTTTCCACGCATTACTGTTTTGTGGGGCATACGCACAGTCCGGTGATTGTCGCGATGCACGATGAAGAGATTCCGAAGATTGTGGAAGAAAATTCCTATACGCGTCTTCCGGGCGAGCGGCTTTTGGTGAATGTCGGGAGCGTGGGGCAGCCTCGCGACCGTGACCCGCGCGCGTGCTGGTGTCTTTTTGATTCGGAGAAAGGTTCGGTGGAGTTGATTCGCGTGCCTTACGATATTCACCTGACGCAGGAGCGCATGCGTGCCGCGGGTTCGCCGGCATTCCTGATTGACCGTCTTGAGGTGGGGCGTTGAAGATTTCCCTCGTTTCTTTCGGAAAACCGGGTTCGGCATTCGTTTCCGACGAGGTTTCGCGTTACTTGAAACGTTTGCGGCGCGCGGCGCGGGTGGAAGAAGTGGAGCTGAAAGAGTCGCGCCGGGAGGATAAGCGCTCGGGGCTTTCGGAAGAAGCTCTCGCGTTTGAAAAACGGTTTCCCGCCGGAACAAGTACCCGTATTATTTTATCCGAAGAAGGGAAGCTCATGGATACGCTCCGGCTTTCCAAGTGGCTGGAAGCCCGCGCTTCTTCGCATCTCGTGTTTTTGATCGGTTCCGCTTACGGTATCGACGATTCTTTGAAATCGAGCGCGGATCTGCTGCTTTCGCTTTCTCCGCTCACCTTTACGCATGATCATGCCCGCGTGATTCTTGCCGAACAAGTTTACCGCTGCCTGATGGTGATGGCAGGACATCCGTATCATCACCAATGAAAGCTTATATTTTACGCCGTCTTTTGCTGATGATTCCCACGCTGATCGGGATTACGCTCGTGTGTTTTGTGCTGATTCAGTTTATTCCGGGCGGGCCGGTGGAGGAACTTATTTCCCGTGTGCAGAGTGCGGCGGCTATGCGGGGCGGGGCCGATGCTTCCAAAGCGCTTTCGCCGGAGCAGATTGAGCAGATCCGGGAACATTTCGGGTTTAACGAACCTGCCTGGAAGCGTTATTTTATTTGGCTCAAGCAGGTTTTCCTTTTGGATCTCGGGGAGTCTTACACTTACGGAAAGCCGGTGTGGGATGTGATTGTGACCCGGTTTCCGGTGTCGCTCTTTTTCGGACTGACTTCCTTTTTTATTTCTTACCTTATCTGTATTCCGCTGGGGCTTTTGAAAGCGGTAAAACACGGGAGCCGTTTTGATTCCGTTACGTCGGGGCTTATTTTTTCCGGTTATGTGATGCCGGGTTACGCGCTCGGTGTGCTTCTCATTATTTTTCTTTCGGGCGGTTCGTTCTTTGATATTTTCCCTTTGGGCGGACTTGTTTCCGATTATTATGAGGAGCTTTCTTTTTTCGGGAAAGTTCTCGATCTGCTTCATCACCTGGCGCTGCCGATGTTTTGTTATATGATGAGCGAGTTTGCGTTTCTCACAATTCTGATGAAAAATTCCGCTCTCGAAGAGCTCGGGCGCGATTACATGAGAACGGCGCTCGCGAAAGGACTTTCTTTCCGGGAGGCGGTACTGAAACATGCGCTGCGGAATGCGCTTATTCCGATTGTTACACGCATGAGCGAGATTTTTACGCTGATGTTTGCCGGGGCGCTTTTGATTGAAAAAGTGTTTGATATTGACGGCATGGGACTCCTTTATTACAACTCCATGGTGAACCGGGATTACAATGTGGTGATGGGCGTGATTCTGCTTTCGAGCCTGATGGCGATGCTTGGGCGGCTTTTCAGCGATATTCTTTATACTATGGTGGATCCGCGGATAAAATATCAATGAACCGGGAAACGCAAAATAAAATTCAACGATTCCGCAAACGCAAGCGCGCGTGGTATTCTTTTGTGGTGCTTTGCGTTTTATTTTTGCTTTCGCTCACGAGTCCCTGGCTTGTGAATGATAAGCCTTTGATTTTGGAATTTGAAAACCGCATTTATTTTCCGGTATTTTTTCATTATTCCGAAAGTGATTTCGGCGGGAAATACCCAACGGAACCCGATTACAAAATTTTTATAGAGCGGGAAAAAGAGAACGGAAAAAGTGTGCGGGCGCTGATGCCGCCTGTTCCGCATGATCCGCTAAAAGCCGATTTGTCTTCCGAGGAGGGCGCGCCGCCGTTTGCGCCTTCTGCGAAACATCTTTTGGGAACGGATGAAAACGGAAGGGATGTGCTTTCGCGTTTGATTCACGGTTTTAGAATTTGTATGTCGTTCAGTTTGCTTTTGACGGTTCTCGGTACGTTTCTCGGGATTTTGATCGGCGGTATTCAGGGGTATTTGGGGAGAACCTGGGATCTTGCGTTTCAGCGCGGGATTGAAATCTGGTCGTCGCTTCCGTTTCTTTATGTGGTGATTTTGCTCGGAAGCATTTACGGGCGGAGTTTTATTCTTTTAATTTTGATTATGGCGGCGTTTAACTGGATTTCTCTCAGTTATTATATGCGTGCCGAGTTTTTTAAGTTGAAGTCGCTTGCTTATGTGAAGGCGGCGAAAATTCAAGGGCTTTCTTCCCGGCATATTTTCTTTAGGGAGATTCTTCCGAATGCGATGTCGCCGGTGGTGACGCTTTTTCCGTTTACGCTGATCGGCAGTATCGGAAGCCTGACTTCTCTTGATTTTCTGGGATTCGGTTTGAATCCGCCCACGCCGAGCTGGGGCGAACTGTTATCGCAGGGATTAAATAATTTACATGCGCCATGGATTTCCGTCAGTACGGTGATCGCTCTTTTTCTGACGCTTTTGCTCGCTACGTTTGTGGGCGAGGGTATTCGCGATGCGATGGATCCGAAATCGGGGGGCCGTTATGAATAAGACGGTACTGCAGGTGCGTAATGTTTCCGTTGCTTTTGGCGTGCCTGTCGCGGATCATGTTTCTTTCGAACTCAGGGAAGGCGAGTTTTTTGCGCTGGTCGGAGAATCGGGCTCGGGAAAGAGCGTGACGGCGATGACTTTGGTTCAGCTTCTCCCGCGCCCTGGCGCTAAAATTATTTCCGGAGAGGTTATTCTCGACGGCGTTGATTTGTTAAAAATTCCTTTGTCTGAAATCCGAAAGTACCGCGGGAAACGTATTTCCTGTATTTTTCAGGAACCGATGCTTGCTTTAAATCCGGTGCTTTCCATCGGTGCGCAGCTGCGGGAAGTTCTCCGCGAACTTTCTTTGGCCGAAGCGGCTGAACGGATTGAGCATTTTCTGAATCTCGCCGGATTTTCCGGTCACGCGCGGATTTTAAAGGCGTTTCCTCACGAGCTTTCGGGCGGGATGCTTCAGCGCGTTTGTATTGTGATGGCGCTGCTCCCGCTTCCGCAGGTTTTGATTGCCGATGAACCCACTACGGCTCTCGATGTGACGGTGCAGGCGCAAGTGATGGATGTGCTTCGGAAACTGGCCCGGGAATCCAAAACCGCCGTACTTTTGATTACTCACAACATGGGGCTCGTGGCGCAGTATGCGCAGCGCGTTGGTGTCCTGTATGCAGGGCAGATGGTAGAAATGGGGGACACCGACGCGGTGATACGCTCCCCGGAACACCCTTATACCCGCGGGCTTCTCGCCGCGATTCCCGAAATGAATTCTACGCTGAAATCATTGCATGCGATTCCGGGGAGCGTACCGAGCCCCGCCGATTATGATTCCGGCTGCCGTTTCCGCACTCGCTGCGCGTTTGCCGTTCCTGTTTGCCAAAATCCGCCGCCCTGTAAAGAGACGGATTCGCATTTTTACCGGTGTTGGATCCGGTTCTCCTTGCAATCATGAGTGTACGATATTAATTACATATTACATATTATTTAATTTATTTATCTTCTTTAGACGTTATTTGTAGTTAAATCCTTCTTTAAATTTCTGGCTTAATCCCTGGTGTTTTATTATATTTTTCCTGTGAAATTACTCCTCTTTTTCATGCTTGTTTTAGCCTTGCTTTCCTGTTCCGAGTTTAAACCGGAAGACTGGAGTAATGTTTTGGGTGAAGCCGGTTCCAGTTCGGTCGGCGGAGATTTTTCCAGCGAAGCCGAAATATCTTCTTCAAGTGTTTTTTCAAGCTCTTCCTTTACCCAGTCAGGTCAGGATTTATCATCTTCAAATATGCCGGAGGAAAGCAGTTCCTCGGCAAACGGTTCCGGTAGTTCTTCTTCGGCTGAAAACGCCTCTAGTTCATCCTCAGTAACGGACAACAGCTCTTCTTCTGCCGTAACATCTTCAAGCAGTTCAAGTGCCCGGAGTTCTTCCAGCGTACCTGTTTCATCAAGCGCTTGTGCAGGTCCGGTCGATTGTTACGGCAAGTTAAAAACAAACGGCAAAAATATTGTGAGTTCAAAAACGAATCAGCTTGTGCAAATACGCGGTGTGAGTCTTTCGGGAGTGCTAGATTTTTATAATAAAACTGTCGTGCAAGCCATGGCGGAAGATTGGAAAGCAGAAGTGATCCGTGTAACAACACATACCTATAATAATAATATTGTACCTCCTGAACCAATCGTGACACAGGTAATTGATGAAGCCATAAGTAGAGGGATATATGTCATTATCACTTGGGCTCCTGAAAAAACAGGTGACATCAATGTAGATGCAGCAAAAACATTTTTTGCCCCGATGGTTAAAAAATACGGTAGAGAAGATCACGTGATTTTTGAAATTCTCGACGGTTCCCTGAATAATAATTGGATGAATATAAAAAATTATGCCAACGAGGTTATTTCATACATTCGTGCCGGTTCGGATAATCTTATTTTAGTGGGGACATCACATTCAAATCAAGGTGTCTATGAGGTAATAAATAACAAGATTACTGCTTATGAAAATGTGGCGTATGTCTTGCAATTTACAGCGGATGTAACACCGGATATGATCGCACCGCCCGATTGGTCGCGTCCTTTTAGGGTCGTAATAGAACAAGTACTCCAAAATAATATTCCCATTTTCGTTTCAGAATACATAACAGCAACTATTATGGGCACTAAGGTACATAATGCTACTAACACGGATAAGTGGTTGGAGTACCTTGATTCTAAGGGAATATCTCATATTGCAGGGCATATCAAAGATCAAAGAGGATCATCTACAGACAATACCGCTTTTTTTGGAAATATTGCTTCATTAACACTTGATTACTTAAAAAATAGCGATAATATGACAGAATCCGGAAAGTATGTTTTTAATAAACTTAATGAACAGGCAAACAAAGCCCCATGGTGATAGTTATAGTATTCAGTATGAATCCTGGTTCTTTTATACT
>JAISUZ010000010.1 GCA_031271785.1 Fibrobacter sp.
CAACGGATGCACAAGGGATCATTAAAAAGAAAGTTATTAAAAGGCATATTCTTTTCACCATGAAAACAATATAAATACAAAATAATAAGAATCAACGGAAAAATACCGCATTATTTCCAGGAACCGAAATCGGAGCGCCCCAAATGGTATTACATTTATAACTGAATTTTTGTTAATTACGGTTGGTAGTATGTTAAAAGATTTTAGAGAGCAAATAGAAAAAAAATTGAAAACGATGCAAAGAGATCAAGTAGTGTTCTTTGCTTGGTTATGCGCCGTCAGAGCATTGCCCTTTATTGGTACTAGAGGTAATTTTGATTATTGGAGAAAAGAAGACAGGCAAAAACATCTATATGCTATTTTTCATGCGTTAGATATCGCCGCCGCCGACGATGCCTACAACGACGACAACGACGCCGACGCCGCCTACAACGCCTACGCCTACGACGACAACGCCGCCTACAACGCCGCCTACGCCGCCTACAACGCCTACGCCGCCTACAACGCCTACAACGCCTACAACGATAATAAAATTAATATCCAAAATATTCTTTTAGAAGATATCCAAAATATTCAAAACGGCTCTAATATTTTCAACAATGATATAAAATGGTATGAAAAAGTATGGAACCATTTTCAGCAAGCTTTAGAAAATGAAGACTGTGCCTACTGGGGGAATTTATACCGGGATATTTTTAACAATTCTTTTCAATTAGATAAAGAAGCGCTTGAAATACGAATCAACGTTCCGCCTGAAATTCAAAATGAGGGAGCGAAATCTGTTGCTCGATATCTAGAAGAATTAGAAAAGGGTACCGCACAACTGAATGAAGCGCGCATTATTATTTTAGGTGAAAAAGGTGCCGGGAAAACTTGCCTGGCTCGCCGGTTAAGAGCCCCCGATGCCCCCATGACTAACGATGAAGAGAGCACCGCCGGTGTGGATACCTCTCTTTGGAAACCGAAAAACGAAAACATCAATGTTCATATATGGGATTTTGCCGGACATGTGGTGACTCATGCTGTGCATCAATTTTTCCTTTCGGAACGCTGCCTGTACGTTTTGGTTTATGACGGGCGCACCGAAGAACGCAACCGGTTAGAATACTGGCTGAACCATATAAAAACCTACGGTGGCGATTCAAAAGTTTTTATTCTGGTCAATACAAGAGATAGCCATAAACCTGAAATACCGATCAATAGTTTAAAAGACGAATATCCTATTGCCGAAGTTTATTTTTTTTCAATTCGAGATGATAAGGATGATTTGGAAAACTTCCGCAATAAAGTGGTAACCTATATCAAAAACAATCCTTCCTGGAATAAGGAAACATTTCCTGCCAGTTATTTTAAAGTAAAAGAAAAACTGGAAAAACGATTTATCGAAAGTAAAGAAGAATGCATCACTATTGATGATTTTAAACAAATTGCGATCCAAAATAAAGTGAATGATATAGATGGTTTATTAAATAACCTTCATGCTTTGGGAATTTGCCTGCACTATGATCATCTAGAGGAATTCGATACCCTTGTATTGAACCCCGAATGGATCAGTCATGGGATTTATCGGATCATCAATTGGGTACACAATCAAGGCAAATATTCTATCGGCATCACCGATTTTGCTACTGTATTTAAAGATGACAGTAACCGTTATCCGAAAAAAGAATACTTGTTTCTTTTTAAGTTAATGAAACGTTATGAACTGGCTTATGAAACAGAGAAAAACAAAAATTTAATCATTCCCCATTTATTACATGAAGACCGTCCCGATGCTTTACCTGATTTTCCGGTAGGTGAAAGCCTGATGCTCCGTTATAAAGCGGACCAACCTTTACCTCCCCATACCATTTCCCGTTTTATTGTGCGTCATAATGAAGATATTAAAAAAGAAGAAAATAATTTTTTAGTATGGCGTTACGGCGTTGTATTGGAAGATGAAAAAGGCTCTATTGCTTTAGTTAGAGAATCCAAAGAAGAACATATAATCAGTGTTTCGGTAAAAGGAAAGGATAAAACAACTTATTTAGATAAATTGCGTAAAACTTTGAATGAAATATTTAGTCAATATCAAAGTAAGAAACCGGAATTGCAATACAAGATTGAACGCTTCGGACAAATTCCCGAGAGAATAGAACAAGATAATCCTCTTTGGTTATCTGCTAATAAAATTCTAGGGTATTCAAATGATGGAGTTCCCTATTATGATGAGGTAACACGACAACAGATTGACTTACGTGGAGTTCGAGATGTTTACTTTATCAAAACAGATAATTTATTAAATGGCAAAGAAAATATTCTTGACTACTCAATTCATAATAAATTCAATTTTCACAATTGCAATATTGAGTTACAGGGGCATTTAAATGATTTAGTGAGTTCATTAAAAAGAAAAGGTAACACAGAAGAAGCCGAAGAACTGGAAGATGCCGCCTATGCTTTATCCGAAGTTGAAAAATGTAAAACACCGGAAGAATTAAAGAAAAAAGGATTCGCTAATAAACTTAAACGTATTGCAGAGGCTCTGGGAGACGAAAACTCCAAGCTACATAAAGCCGTTAAAGGAATTAAAAACGGAATCGGTATCGCTCAGGATATTGCCAAAGGATATAATTCCATGGCTCAATGGTGCGGTTTGCCGCAAGTTCCCAAACCGCTTTTAGGGAAAGAATAGCAAAAAGCGCGCTATCGCGCGCTTTAATGAATTTTACAACTCTACGATTTCCGTCCAGCCGAACGGATCGGGAACTTCGCCCCATTGAATCGCGGTGTAGGCTTTGTAGAGTTCGGTACAGACAGGGCCGGCTTCGCCGTTTCCGTAAGTGAATGTTTTGCCGGCCACAGGGTCCACGATTTTTTTGATGGGCGTGAGGACTGCCGCGGTACCGCATTCCGCGACTTCATCGAACTCGGCGAGTTCTTCAAAAGGAACCGGACGGCGTTCCACCTCGTAACCGAGGCTTTCGGCGAGCTGCTGTAAACTTTTGTTGGTAATGGACGGAAGAATGCTCGATGATGCCGGCGTGATATACTTTTTGCCTTTGATCCCGATAAAGTTTGCGGGGCCACATTCGTCGATAAACTTCTTTTCTTTGGCGTCCAAATAAATCGTGGATGAAAAACCGAGTTTTTTCGCGATTTCAAGGGATTGTAAACTGGCGGCATAATTTCCGCCGACTTTCACATCGCCGGTGCCAAGCGGCGCGGCGCGGTCATGGTCGCGGTCGATCATCATATCCACCGGCTGAAATCCTTCTTTGAAATAAGGACCCACCGGCACCACAAAAATAATGAGGAGATATTCTTTGGCGGGGCGCACTCCTACTTCGGGGCCGGTGCCGATCAAAAGCGGACGAATGTACAGCGTACTGCCGTAACCGTAAGGCGGAATAAAGCGCGCGTTTAAACGCACGGCTTCGCGCACCATTTCACAAAAAAGTTCAACCGGAGGCGGTTCCATCAGCACGCGTTCGGCGGTTTTTTGCATGCGGCGCGCATTTTCTTCCACACGGAACAAGCGCACTTTTCCGTCGCGACCGGTGTAGGCTTTTAATCCTTCAAAGCCTTCCTGACCGTAATGGAGGCAAGTGGAGGCCATGTGCATGCTGATCATCACGGAAGAAGAGGTTTCGATTTTCCCCCAGGCGCCGTTACGGTAATAGCAACGCACATTGTAGTCGGTGTCCGAGTATCCGAAAGGGATATTTTTCCAATCCAGTGTATTCATAAATCCATCCGAAAAATTTTCCATCCGAAAAATACATTTTTCCTTTCCGCCGGTTTCCGTTTTCCTTAAAAAATTCCATGCCTTTTTACCGGGTCTTGCGGTTATTCACCGAAATGTTCAGATTTTGAAATGAATCTTGCGCTTCGGTATATTCGATCCGGCATAAAAAGTGTTCTCAATGTGCGCCGCAATTATGCGGCAGGGATGCGACCCGAACGGGCGGAGATCCCGCAGGGAGCTCCGTTTCGGCAGGCGGTTTCACCGCCGCTGAAATGCCAGCCCGGTTCCGGAGCGTATGCGGAGGAAGCCGCCCGGAAAATTCTTTTACTAAATTTGCCTCGTAAACGTTCCCAAAGGATTTTTAAATGAAAGTTTCTCTCAATTGGTTAAAAAGACATGTTGATCTTCCGGAGTCTGCGGAAGAAATTGAGAAAGCGCTCACCGCCGCCGGGCTTGAAGTGGAAGGCAAGGAAGAGCCCGGGAAAATGTTTTCGGGTTTGGTGGTTGCGAAAGTCCTCACCTGCGAGGCGCACCCGGACAGCGATCACCTGCATGTCACCACCGTAAACGACGGTAAAGATACGCTCCAAGTGGTGTGCGGCGCGCCGAATGCGGCGGCCGGGCAAACCGTCGTGTTTGCGCCTATCGGTACGGAGCTTCCGATGCCGAACGGCGAGAAACTGAAATTAAAGAAAATGAAAATCCGCGGGGTGGAAAGCAACGGTATGATTTGCGCCGAAGATGAGATTGGGCTTTCGGAAAATCATGACGGGATTTTGGTGTTGGATTCTTCGATTCCGGCGGGTACGCCTTTTGTGAATCTCGGATTTTACGATACGGTTTTTGAGTTGAACGTGACGCCGAACCGTCCGGACGCACTTTCTCACCGGGGCGTAGCCCGCGAGCTTGCGGCTAAATTCGGGCGCGATTTGAAACCGATTGATTTTGATTTGAAAGAATCTGCAGATGATACGGCTTCGCGCATTTCTCTTGAGGTAGTACCGAATGCCGGTTGTTCGTGTTATGTGGGGCGCGTGATTGAAAACGTGAAAGTTGCTCCTTCTCCGGAATGGCTCCGCCGTTTGCTCAGCGCTGTGGGGCTTACGCCGATCAATAATGTGGTGGATATTACGAACTTTATCCTGATGGATATCGGACAGCCGCTCCATAGTTTCGATATGAATCAATTGAGCGGTAATGCGATTAAGGTGCGCCGCGCCCGCGACGGAGAAAAAATCACGACTATCGACCATCGCGATCATGAATTGAAATCTTCCGATCTCGCGATTTGCGACGGCGACCGCCCGGCTTGCGTGGCGGGTGTGATGGGCGGCGTGGAATCCGAAATTACGGATAAGACGGTGAATGTGTTTTTGGAAAGCGCTTATTTTAACCCGACAATCGTGCGCAAGCAGAGTAAGCGCCTTGGGATTTCTTCCGATTCGAGTTACCGGTTTGAACGCGGGATCGACCCTTTCATGCAGGAGTTTGCCTGCAATTATGCTTCTGCCCTGATCGGTGCACTCGCGGCCGGTACGGTTCTTAAAAACCCGCTGAAATATGTGGGTGAAGATCATCCGAAAACCGGCGCCGAAGTTTGGATTCGCGTGAGCCGCGCCGAAAAGGTGATCGGAATCCCTTACGAAGCGGATCAAATCCGGAAACTCCTGACGAGTATCGGACTTTCGGAAAAAATGCCGTGCGCCGCCGCTCCCGAAAAAGGCGAAGATACGTTAACGTTTGTGGTGCCCGGGTTCCGTCCGGATTTGGAACGCGAAGTGGATTTGATCGAAGAAGTCGCGCGCCTCACGGGATTTGACCAAATCCCGTATTCCGTGCCTTCGTTCGAGGCGCGCCCGAATAACCTCCCTGCAGATGAAGTTCTCGGACGAAAAATTCGCTACGCACTTTCTGCGATGGGGCTTCATGAATGCCTTTCGCTCCGGTTCTCGAATAAGGCGATCACTTCGGCCGTTTTCGGCGCGCCTTCGGAGAATGATCCGCGTTCGAACCCCGCGCCGCTTTTAAATCCGCTTTCCGAAGAACTCGGCGTTCTCCCTACTTCTCTCGTGCCGATGATGCTTAAAAGCGTGGCGGAAAACGAGAAGAATCGCCCCGGTTCCGTTCGCTTGTTTGAAGTCGGGAAAGCACAGTTTGCCGAGCCCGAAAAACGGAGCGACCGCGACCCGGGTTTTAAAGAGGTGCCGCTCCTTTGCGCGGTGATCGCCGGGCATTGGAAAACCAAAGCGCTCGAAGAAAAACCGGCGGCGGTTTCTTTCGCCGATATGAAAGGACTTTTGGTTTCGTTTATGAAACGCCTTGGGCTCCATGCGGAACTCCGCAAACCGGCTCGCGCCGAAGCGTTCCTGCACCCGGAAATTCAAGCGGAAATTCTTTGCGGTAAACAAGTGCTCGGCTTTGTCGGTAATGTGCACCCCTCGGTTTTGAAAAAGTTTGATATCGGTTATGAAACATATTTGTTTGAAATTAACTTGAATCAACTGGAAGCGGCGACCCGGAAAAAAGTGACGTTTACGCCGTTCAGCAAGCAAGTTCCGACTTCGAGAGATATTTCTCTAGAAGTGGATAAGCACATGACGCACGAATCGATTCTCGCAAAAATTAAAGGTTTTAATCCGAAAAATTTAGCGGAGATTCAACTCAAGAGTATTTATGAGGGTGAAAAAATTGCCACAGGCAAGAAAAACCTGGTGTATTCCCTTGTGTATCAAGCGATGGACAGAACACTTACCGATGACGAAGTGAATAAAACGCACAACAAACTTCGCGAAAAGCTGGTGCAATCCGGGGAAATTACGCTGCGGTAAACCCGTGGCAGGGATGCGACAGGAACTGCGGAGACGCGAGGGATTTTTGTTCTTCGGGTAAGTATCCGCGCGGCTCCGTTCCGCTTAGCCGCTTTGCTGCTTAGCGGAATGCAAGCCCGGTCCCGGAATGAAATGGAGGGAGCCACCTAAATTTTTATTGATCAACGGCGTTTGATTCTTTGCAGAATATTTTTGATCAGGCGGATGCGCCACAAAATTTTTTTGCGGAGCGAATGGCGGTTTCCGGATACGGTTTGGGTAAAATTCCCGCCGTGTATGCGATATTCAATGAACGGTTTGCATACAAATTCAACATGGAATTCTTTTTCGGCGAGGAGTCCGATCCATTGATCGTGCATGGGGATTTTCGGCGGAAACGGGAGTACGCGTTCTGCGACCCGGCGGCGGAACGCCATGCAGCAACCGGTGTAGGAATTACGGAGAATATTTTGCCAAAAACCGCGCCGGACTTTTCGTTTTTGAAATAAGGTTTCGGTTTCCCGCTCTCCCCCGTTCAAGATGTAAGCATCGTGCAATACCAAATCGGCGGTTGCCAGCGCCTGCAGGCACGCTTTGACTTTTCCCGAAAGCCAAATATCGTCCTGGTCGCAGAGGAAAATGAAATCGCCGCGGGCGGCTTGAACCGCGCGTTCTGCGTTATATACGGGGCCGAGACGGCTTGTGTTTTCCAGAATGCGGAGGCGGGAATCTCCGAAAGAACGCAATAGGGCGAGCGATCCGTCTGCCGAAAAATCGTCGCTGATGATGAGTTCGTCTTCGGCGGAGAGTTCACGGAGCACGCTTTCTATCTGTTCCCGCAGAAATTTTTCACCGTTGTAAAGAGCCATGCAAACGGAGATCATGATAGAAATAGCTTCTCCAACAATTGCACGGAACGATCCCAGGAAAACTGCGGAATTTTTTCCAGCCCGCTTCTTACCAGTCGGTCATGCAGACTTTTGTCTTCATGGAGAGCGATTATCTTCTCAGCCATATCGCGCGGATCTTTCATTTTGCAATATAAAGCGTTTTCGCCATCTATCGCAAAGTCGCGGACTCCGCCATTGTCTGTGGTGATGACCGCCGATCCGCATGCCATAGCCTCCATGGGAGGCAAACCCCACCCTTCCTGCCAGCTGGTGCACAGATAGATATAGGAACGATTGTAAATCTGTTTAACCAAAAAATCCTGAGCCGGATTTTCATGATACTCTATCCAGTCGGGAAGATGAGATGGTCGCTTGTCTTTTCCGAAAGCGACACAACGCAGAACGGGAATCTGTTTTCTGGCGAGTTTCATCGCTTCTACACCATCCCGAGAACCTTTGAACTCTTCTTTCGCATAGTTCATAGTGATAATTTTTTCACGGGAATAAGGATCACTGTAAACCCCGTACTTTTTTCCATCCAATGCATTGGGGATATAATGCAGATCCCGGCAACCCATATTTTCTCCAAGTTTCAGCAGCCACTGCGATATAACTATTTTGGTCATATTATAGTGCCAGGTCGTATCCACTTCTTCTTTATGACCAAACCAGGTTTCATATCCCTGAATCAGGTAAAATTTGCGTCCCTTTTTCGGTGTATAACCATTCAAAATGACGGCAGTCTGCCATGTTGTTGCCATGGTTATATCCGCATCGGGAATATTTTTTTCCCTGAGGGAAAAACAATACTTTCTGTTGACATTTTCTTCAAAGTGAAACCAGAGATTTTTAGCGCTCCGCATTTTCAGAAAAGCAGCAATCCATTTATAAAAACGAACCGGTAAGGATCTTATGGAGGGTGTATGAATCAGATTTATCCGATGACCGCGCTTTGCCAATTCATTGGCATAACGGTAGGCGATTAAAAAGCCTCCATTTGGCTTAACACCGTAACTGGAAAACAGAATATTGATATCCATCAATACCTCAGAAAACGAGCCGGTATCAGAAGTTTGGGTAGCCGGCGCAGAAAAGCCCATGAGAATGAGAATAAATCGGGTAAACGCCGCAAAGCGTCCTTTTTATCGGCAAAAGCAAGGGCGGAAAACCAATTTGCTTTCCAGCGGCGTTCTGCTTCCGGGTAAGAAGGATCGTCTTTATAGGATGCTATGACCTTCAGACATTGATCGTACATAAAATCTATGCGTTGATGCATGTTGGAGCCATGGATGCGATAATGGCAACAAACCAATTCCAATACCGGAAGGGAACCGAAATGATAAGCCAAAGCGAGCCATAAAGGATAGTCTTCTATTTGAAACTGCGTAGAAAAACCTCCGACTTCCGAAAAAACAGAACGGCGAATCAGTTCGGTGCAGCCATGCAGTTCCTTTTCTCCCAACAGCAATTCTTTAAAAGTCACCTGAGGGATCGCGCGTATATAACGCTTGTCCAAATCCGGAGATAAATTTCCCGCAGCATCCAGAATACGAACCTGTCCGAAACAAGCAGGAACTTCCGGATGATTTTCCATATAGGCCGTTTGTTTTGCAAGTCTTCCGGAGGGCATCACGTCATCGGAGGCGAGCGTACAGATATACTTTCCTTTTGCTTTACCGGCAAGTTCATTCAAAGTGGAGATAAGCCCCCGGTTTTCCCGGGAAAGAAAAAAGAATCCGTTTTCCAGCGCGAGTTTTTCAATGATCTTCACACTGCCGTCGGTACTGCCGTCATCAATCACCAGTAATTCATAATTCACACTCTCTTGAACGAGAACAGAACGAATCGCCGCTTCCACAAAAGAAGCGTGCTGATAACTTGCCACTAATACCGAAACTAAGGGCGTTTCCAAACGAGTTTCCTTACCGTAAAAAATAAAATGACGAATGTAACGGCGTTTTCCGTTGCATAAGCAAAAAAGGGCGCACGGATTCCAAAATAAGAAATTCCGGCGGCGGAAATAAAGAAAAATAGAAGTTGCGAAAATAATTCAATCAAAAGAAAAGGTTTTGCCGCTTGGCGCGCCACAAGCACAATCCCGAGACACCAGCAACCGGGGCGGAAAAAATCACCCAAAAATTGAATGGGAAGATACGGCGCCATTATGACAAAATCTTCGGTAAAAAGCAAACGAAGGATAAGGGTACGGAAAAAAGTGAAAAATAAAATACAGAATGCCGACAATCCTAAAACCCGGATCAGGATTTTTTTCAACCGGATATAAAAATCGGGTGCATCGGAAATGCGGGAAAAATGCGGGAGAATTAAAACCACAAGTACCGAGGAGAATAAAACATTGAATGCATCGGAAATACGGAATGCGCCTTGCCAAAGCCCTGCGGTATTCCAACCCAAATGATTTGCAACCACCGAACGCGTGAGCATTTGAACAAGCGGAGAAAAAAGCATCGGCAAAAGACCCATGGCAATAAAAGGCAACCATATCCGAAAATCTTTTTTTTGAACGCCGGCGCCGGAAATCGAATGATAACGTTTCCAAGTGCGCCGGCAGAACCAAAGGGAAAAAACAGCGGAAAGAAGCGACTGCGTACCGATAACAGCAAATAAATTCCAGGAACTTGTTTTGAGGAAAATAAAAACCCAAAGGCATTGAGAAATCGAAGCAAAAATAGAGAGAATGGCAAAACGCCGGTAATCGCCAAGCCCGTTCGCCGCACTTTGGCAAACCATGGCGATGGTGAGCGAAAGAATCCCGGGAATTGCAAACAAAAGCATGGCGCGGTTTTCTATAACAAGACTTTCGGGGAAAAGCATTAAAAACAAAGTATCGCTTTGGATAAGAATCAAAATGAGAAGCGAAACCAGAAGCGATGCCGCCATGGTGAGCCGTAACCCGGCGCGCCAAATAGGAGTGAGCGCGGCATGATCTTCGGCGGATTTAGCCGTTAAACTCACCCAGCCGTTTTGAAGCGAAAGTGAAGACCCCGCAAACCCCATTGCAATCAAGTTTTGAAACTGCCCGATCAGAGCAAAACCGGCGGGGCCCAAAAACAAGGTAAAGATTTTATTCAAGATAAGTGAACAAATAAGTTTGACTCCGGTTACAAACACCGAACCCGAAAAAATTTTCATCACCGATTTTGAATTATAACTCATACTCATATTGATCAAACATCACGGCGTGAGCTCCGAAACCGTCTTTTTGACGGACAAGGCCCTCGTTCAAAATAGTTCCGTTTTGTTCGCAGGAAGTTCCCAAATCCAACCACTTTTCCGGACAAATGTCCGAGGTAAACAAATTTCCAATAAGGAAATCAAGCGCACCGAGTTCGCGACCTTTTTCGGTGGTGGCGAGATACTGTGCATGAATCACACGCGGCGTTTCATACAGCACGGCACCGGCCAAAAGTTCTCCGTCTTTTTCCGCGCCGCATAAACGAATATGATCCGGAAAGCGGGAAGCAAGTAAATTCATTTCCTCAAGCGAATGAACCGGTCGCGCTTCATGGCGCGTCGCAAGGCATTCCGAAAGTATTTTCCAGAAACTTTTCACACCCGGAGTGTAAAATCGAACACCCTCTTTCAAGGCCTGTTTCCATTTCCTCCGGCGATTTTCACTGCAAGTATAATTCTTAGGATCAATGACCGAAGCCACTTGCCTTGCTTTTAATACGGCATGGCGGCGAAACAACGCATAGAGCGACGCTTCCGATGGTTCGGTGTGATAAATCCACGGAAGAGGTTTATAAAGCACCTTTTTAGCGCCGAATTTTCTTAACTCGGCATCCAATAAATCAAAAATTTCAAGATAAACTAATGTTTCCTCATTTTCATCAAAAAGGATTCCGCCGAAAGTGAGCCCGGCGTGAGAACTCCACACAAACTCGGAAGAAAGCGTTCCCGGAATCAATCCCACCACATTTCCGTTCTTCTCTATAAAAAAAGAACAATCCGGAAAGCGACCGGAATGATAATCCATGTAATTTCGAAAGAACATAAAATGAAAAGGACGCGAATGTGCCGCATGGGAATCCCATAAAGCCTGAGCTTCGGCCGTATAACGCCGCAAGGAAAACTTTTTCATGTGCGGTTCTCCGGAAGAGTACGAATGATTTTTGCGGGCACGCCTCCGATCAAAACATCCGGCGGAAACTTTCCGGAAACAACCGCTCCCGCCGCCACCACACATCCCTCGCCGATTTCCGAACCTTTGAGAATAAGCACCCGATCACCGATCCACACCGAATTTCCAATAACGACTCTCCCCTTTTTAGGAACACCGTGTAAACGTTCTTTTACGGGAATCGCGTGAAAATCCGAATCGCAAATAGAAACCCCGGTACCGATCAAAACATCTTGTCCGATTTCAATTCCCGGCCCTTCCGAAACAACGGTAAACTGGTTCCCGATAAGCGTATTCGCACCGAACGTAATAGATGAATCTTCCTTGCGTACATTCAAAAAAGCGTAAGTATTCCAAAAACCGGCATCTTCTTTAATTCCGATAGAAACCCCGGTGCCAAAAGTAATTTTCCCGCGACCGCATGCAAGAACCGGAGAAAGTCCCGCGTACTTTCCGCTCACACATTTATCGGAAATCAGGCGGTAAAAAATACGCCGAAAACGCGACAGCAAGAAACACAAAACCCTAAGGGCGAAACGCATTCAACACCTCAATCACATAAGAAACTTGATCACCGGTTAAAACCGGGTGAATCGGAATGCTCAGCACTTCCTGCGCCATATTCTCGGTAATAGGCAAACCGGAGTGCGTTATTTTTCCGGCGTAAGCTTTTTGCAAATGCGGCGGTATCGGGTAATGAATCAACGTTTCAATTCCCTTTTCCTTGAGATACGTCCGAAGCTTTTCCCGCCGGTTACTGCGGATCACATACAAATGCCAAACATGAGAACGCGCCGCCGCCGGAAATTCCGGAAGAATCAGATTTTCATTTTGAATTTCCCGCGTGTAGCGGAGAGCAATTTGCCGCCGTATTTCATTATCCGCATCAAGCCCGGGAAGTTTCACCGAAAGTGTTGCCGCTTGAATTTCATCGAGCCGCGAATTGACACCCTGATAATCGTTTACATACTTTTCATGAGAACCGTAATTCCCGAGAGCGCGAATCACTTGCGCAAGTTCTTCATTCCGCGTAGTCACCGCGCCGCCGTCTCCGAGACATCCCAAATTTTTTCCGGGATAAAAACTAAACGCTGCCGCGCCGCCGAGGCATCCGGCGCGCTTTCCGTCCCAAACAGCGCCGTGCGCCTGCGCCGCATCTTCAATCACAAGCAAGCGGCGGCGGGAAGCAAAATCAAGTAACTCTTCCGTAACTGCCGCTCTCCCGTATAAATGAACCGGTAAAATCGCCCGCGTTTTAGAGGAACACGCCGCGCTCAGCAAACGGGAATCCAAGTTAAAAGTGGAAACGGCAGGTTCCACAAGCACGGGAGTTAAACGGTTTTGCGTAATAGCGAGAACGGTAGCAATATAAGTGTTCGCGGGCACGATCACTTCATCACCCTCTTTCAAAATCCCGAGTTCAAGGTAAGCGCGGAAAATCAGCGTGAGCGCATCAAGCCCGTTTCCGCACCCGATACAGAAAGGCACGCCGCAAAAATCCGCAAAAGAAGTCTCGAAAGCGCGCAGTTCCTTGCCGAGAATATACCAGCCGGAATCAACCGCCGCCGTAATTCTTTGAGAAAGGGCCGGTTCATAACAAGCGTTAATCTGCCCGAGCGGGAGAAACGGAATTTTCACAAATGCCCCGCCCGTTTTAAAAATTCGGAATAATCGCGGATATAATCGGCTTCCTCGTAACCGTGAGAAGCAAGCACCAGGCAAATAGAACCCGAAGAAAACGAAAGTTCTTCCGCCCAGATTTTCGGCGAAATGTAAAACCCTAAATACGGACGGTCCAAACGAAAAACCCGGCTCTCGCGCCCATCGCTCACACGCACATCAAACGCACCGCTCGCCGCCACCAGCACTTGATGACAAGTCTCGTGCGCATGCCCGCCTCTCGACTCGCCGCCCGGAATATCATACAAATAAAAAATACGCTTCACGTCAAACGGAATCACAGAGGTGCCTTCGATCGCCGTAAGACTGCCGGAACGCTCGCTGTGCCGCGGAAGCCGAATCAATTTGCAATCTTGAATTAACGACATGCCGCCTCTCTTAAAAAAAGATCGAAATCCCAGAGGTAATCTTCTTCATCGTAACGTTCGGAACTCAGCACAAGCGCAAGCGAATTGGTGGAAAAATTATCGAGAGTACGCCAATGCATCGGCGGCAGATAAAGCCCGTAATAGGAACGTGAAAGCGAAAAGCGCTGTTTCCGCTTACCGTCGTGCACGAGAACATCAAAACTGCCCGAAAGCGCGATAATCATTTCATGTTGCTTTTTAAAAGCATGACTCCCCCGCAACTCGCCGCCCGGAACATCATAAATCCAGTAACAGCGTTTCATGGCAAACGGAATTTGATTTGACGATTCCACAAAACTCAAATTCCCGCGGGAATCCAAAAATTTCGGTAGATCAATAATCCGCGCTTCTTTATCTACAGGAAAATCCATGGCTACAATATAGTAGATACCCGTCGGCAAGAGTATCGGTATTTGGGCGGAAATTCCATGTAAAGATCGGGAATGTAAAAATACGCGCAAGTTATTTTTCAACTCAAATAAAATCAAAGTATGGGGGAAGCCTCCCCCTCGCTTCAGCCGGAGTTTTATCCCGCCGCCTTATTCGGCTTCTTTCAGTCGCCGGGCGGCGGGCTCCGTCTTCCGCTACCCCCTGATCTTCGGGCATAAAAATCAGGGACAAGGGATACGGAGTTCAAGCAGAAACTTCACACAGGGAAATGGTTTGTCATCGCGGACGCAGAACGCGTGCGGCGATCCGGTAAAGAACAATACCGAATCCGGATGGCCGCGGGCAATGTTTTCGCCTGGACTGCCACGCCTTCGGCTCGCAGTGACAGATGCCGGTTTTTCCGCCCCAAAATCGGGTTGAAAATATTCAACCCCTGCCATCGTTATTGTCATGTTCAAATCAAAATAGGTGTTATTAAACAATTGGTTTTTTCGCTATGCTGATCTTAAAACAGTCATCCTGATGTCCACTCCCTGTTTGCAATTCCCGAGGAATTCGGTAGCAACTTTTTATCCCTAAGCGCGGTTCTCAATGCTCCGAGACAAATTTTTAGGCTGGAAGCCGCTCCAATTTGTCTCGGAGCGTTGGAACCGTGCGAACATTGCGTGAGGCACGCGGAGGGTGCGCGCTTGCGCGCAGTGCGCAGCACCGACCGGAGGGTAGCCCGGAGACACGCCGACCCGGCGCGGTTTTCATGCCGGTAGTGTACAAACGCGCCGGGGCACGCCCCAAATAAAAGTTCGGGAACACAAACACCGTTTATACGCAAAATGATTTTCATGCCGGATTCCGCAAAGAACGCTCCGGTTTTTCATTTCCCAAAACTTACGCGCCCGGGGATAATCTGCGTTTACTATATTACTCACTCATGAATGAGCATCCGCATAGTAAGAGTTACGGTCCTGTGGTTCCGCAAAGCCACACGTTTTCTTTTCCCGAAGAGGGTTTTCCTCTCGAGTGCGGCAAAACGCTCCCCGAAGTGACGATTCGTTTTGAATCTTACGGTACGCTGAACGCCGCCGGGGATAACGTCGTTTGGATTTGCAGTCCGCTCACCGCCGATGCGCATGTGGCCGGTTATTACACGCCCGAGGATAAAAAAGTCGGTTGGTGGGACGCGCTTATCGGCAAAGGGAAAGCGATTGATACGGACCGTTTCTTTGTAGTGTGCAGCAATATTTTAGGCGGTTGTCAGGGTACCACAGGCCCGAAGAGTATCGACCCGCGCACCGGCAAGCCTTACGGTTCGAGTTTCCCCGAAATCACCATCGGCGATATGGTGGCGGCGCAAAAACTTCTCGCCGACCACCTCGGCGTTCAAAAATTGTATGCCGTGGTCGGCGGTTCCATGGGCGGTTTTCAAGCCATGAAATGGGCGATTTACTATCCCGGTTTTGTAGATCGCTGTGTGATTATCGCGAGTTCACCGCGCTTTTCCAGTCAGGCTCTCGGTTTTGAAATCATTGGGCGGAGCGTGATTCAGCAAGATCCGCACTTTAACGGCGGCGACTATTACGAGACTCAAGTTCCGGAAACAGGACTTGCCAATGCCCGCAAACTCGCGCACCTGACTTACCTTTCTCCGGAGTCCATGGAAAAAAAATTCCCGCGGGAATCCGGCACGGGAATCGATCCCGAACACTTTAAACTCGGTATTCCTCTCGAAAGCTATCTGGATTATCAGGGTAAAAAATTTGTGGAGCGGTTTGACGCCAACAGCTATTTACACATCACTTACGCGACCGATACGTTCGACCTCGCTACCGAATACGGAAGCCTCGAAAAAGCGTTTGAACCGATTCAAGCGGAAGTGCTGAATATCAGCCTCAGCACGGATTGGCTGTTCCCGCCCCAGGATTCCCTGAAAATCACTTACGCCCTTTTGAATATCAATAAAAAAGTATCGAGCCTCGAACTGGATTCCAAACTCGGGCACGACGGGTTCCTGATTGAAGTCGGAAGCCTCGGGAAAGCCGTCGGGCAATTCCTCGATACCAAAACCCGGAAAGATTCTTCTCCGGGAACCGGACTCCTCCCTGCTTTTTCGGATAACCGCTCCTTCGATCTTCTTGAAAAAATGATTCCCGCGGGTTCCCGCATTTTGGATCTCGGGTGCGGTAACGGGCGGTTGATCGAAACCTTGCAGACCAAAGGAATCACAGGCGTTGGGGTTGAAAAAAATTTTAAAAGCATTTTGGAGTGCCTCGGCATCGGCGTTCCCGTGATTCAGCGCGATTTGGATGAAAGCGGGCTTTCTCACTTTGAAGACGCGGGTTTTGACTATGTGGTTTTCAACCGCACGCTTCAGGAGGTGCGCGAACCGCTTTCCCTGATTCATGAGATTCTGCGCGTCGCGGAACGAGCGATTATCACCTTCCCGAATTTCGGACACTGGTCGGTGCGCGCTGCCCTTTGCTGGTACGGCAGAATGCCGAAATCCGACGAACTCCCTTACGAATGGTACAACACGCCGAATATTCACTTGTTCACCCTCCAGGATTTTCTCCGGATGTGCGAAAGTGAAAAAATCAAGATCGACAAACTCGTGGTGGTTAATGAAAAACCCTTGAGCCGGTTTTTAACGGCTCTCGGCAAGAAAAACCTGGGCGCAGAACAAGTGGTTGCACTCGTATCCAAACATTGAGGATCAATTATGTCTGTTATATCCATGACCGGTTACGGAAAGTCGGAATCCGTTTTTGAAAACGCCTCTTACTCCGTTGAAATTCGCTCGGTGAATAACCGCTTTTTAGACATTACCTGCAAGCTTCCCAAAGCGGTGGCTTTCGCTGAGACCGCGCTCAAAAACCTGATTAAAAGCCGCATTCAGCGCGGCTCCGTGAATGTTTTTGTGAATATCGGTCAAAACGAAAAAGGCGAAGCGCCCGCCACTTACTCCAAGCAAGTCGTAGAAGCGTTCCTGAAAATTTCTTCGGAAATTCAAAGCGCTTACGCAGTTCCCGGGCAAATTCAATTGGAACAGATTCTCACTCTCCCCGGAGTATTGCAATATAACGAAAACTCCGCAAACGACGCCGGAATTGAAAAATTTCTAGTAAAAGAGCTGGATAAAGCGATTACTTCATTCAACGCCATGCGCGCCGAAGAAGGGAAAAACCTCGCTCAGGATTTGCAAATGCGCATTGAGAAAATCGAATCCATCTTAAACCGGATTGAAACTCTCGACTCCGGGCGCATTCCCTATTGGAAAAATAAATTTCAGGAACGTCTGAAAACGCTCCTCGCCGATGTGGAAATCGATCCGGTACGGATTATTCAAGAAGCGAGCATTATCGCCGACCGTTTGGATATTACCGAAGAAATCATCCGTTTCAGAAGCCATAATAAATTATTTATCGCCGCTCTCGGCGAAGAATCCTCCGGAAAAAAACTCGGTTTTATTTTACAGGAAATGGGGCGCGAAGCCAATACTCTCGGCACCAAATGCCAAAACGCCGAAATCGCAGCGCTTGCCATTCAGCTCAAAGACGAAATCGAAACCATTCGCGAGCAAACAATGAATATTGAGTAAGCGCTTTTTATTTTAAAGCGCTTCCTGATACGCCCAATCGGCCGTTTGTTTTTTGGGGAAACTCACGACCGACAGCGCGCCGGGCTTTTTTATATCGGCAGAAACCTCCGAAACCTTCTCAATCTGATTGCGGTAAATCACTTGCCCGTCTTCATTTTGAATAACCGTTCTTAAAATCAAACACTTAAAACTGCGCCCGCGGCGGTTGCGGAGGCGCGTAATGAAACGGCAATCGCCCGAAAACGAAGGCATATCGCAATAATTTTTCCAATCTTCTTCATAACGATAAAGATCGTTCATGTAATGCCAGGGAATATCTTCGGCATGAAAACCGAACATCCGGCAAAAACGATGATTGGCCGAAAGCAAACGCCCGTGTTTGTTAATTTCGCAAAGAGCGATTTCTTGAGAATCTTTTGAATCGGTTTTCATAGAGAACCTCCTTGACGATAACGGAAAATCACATCGGTAGAATCCAGCGCGACACGGCTCCAGCGCACATTGTCGATTTTAAGACTTAAATCTTCTTTACCGAAAAACAGCGGTTCGGACGAAGGCGCAAGAACTCTTATAGCGGTAGAAGTTTTTGCTGCCAAAACTCCGTTCCGGTACAAACGAAGTTCGCTACCGTCCCAGGTACCCACGAGATAAATCCATTCCTTCGTTTTCAAAGGCCGGGAGTCCACCGCCGCATTTTGGCAAGTAAAATCCATGCCCGTACCGTCGGCGAGGAAAAAGGCAAATACTCCTTCCTGTTTTATTCCGCAAGTATTCCCTATTACCGCAAGAGTAAAAATATCGCCGTCGATTTCACTGCCGAAACCGAGTTTTCCTACGATATTCTTCCGGTAATAATCCACCACGGAACCTAAAGAATCCACATAAACCCAGGCTTCCACCGTGAAAACCGTCGCACTGTCCAATACGCCGCGGTCGTTTTCCACCACCGCAAAATCCGAAGCTTTTTTCAGCACGAGGGCTTTCCCCTGCGGAGATTTTTCCAAGAAAGCGTCTCCGTAAACCAAACCCGGATCGGTGTGGCTGCGGGAATCCGAAATCGTTTTGGTATTGCCGGCGCCCGCACCGAAAACATCCATCGCCCACCAGCCGACAAGAGCATATTCCGAAGAAAGCGGCAAAAACCAATTAGACAAGGAGGAATATCCCAAAAGAGGCGAGGATGCAGGCAGGCTGTCCCGGTTTCCGATAAAATTCTCATGGTTCTCAAACGGTCCCGAAGAAAGCGCGTCTTTTTCGGAAACGGAAAGCCAATAAGAGACACTCGTGAAGCGTTGATAATCCGGAGAAATTACAAACACCTCAAACTGGCCTTCCGGTACTTTTTCAAATTCGAAATTGCCGGAAGCATCGGTTTTCGTTTTCCAGGGAGAACCGGGAATCCGCATTTCAACGAAAGCCGCCACGGAATCTTCCCGCAAATAAAGCGTTCCGGAAAGAGTATTTTGAGGTCTCAAAACCGCATTTAACCGAAAAGTATCCTGTTCCGTTACATCCAAAACAAAATAATACAGCAAAGAATCTTTCTCGGCGGAAACGCCGTATGTACCCGATTTTTCAAAGTGCAGCGTAAAAGAACCGTCGCTTGCCGTTGTATCGAGAGCCACAATTTCTTCGGGAGAATGGTTCCCCGAAATGCTCCGCGCCGCCACTTCAACTCCCGAAACCGGTTTTTGATCCGGACCCAATACAAGCCCCGCGATAGCATTCGTTTGTTCGTCCGAACCGCCGGCCATGAAAGTCTCACAGGCAAAAAATACGGTCACCGAAAGGAGAAGCATTAAAAGATAACAGCGTTTAAGCATTTTCTTCTCCTCCGTTTAATTTCTTCACTTTCCTGGTAAGCGGAAACAACTGCAGATTCAAACGGTAAACACGGTCAAGACCGGCGTCTTCTGTGGCGATCGCCACCACGCGCCGCCGGAATTCGGCAATTTCACCGCTGATTTTATGGAACGCATCTTCCGTCACGCCGAGGGTAAGCCCCGAAATATCCCGTTCATCGCGAGGCACTTCATCAACCGCCGCCACCGCGAGCTCCGCCATTTGGCGGTGCATATCCCGGACAGCGAGCGGTGCAATTTCAAAATTCCCGGTAGAAATGGAATGATCGGACTGAACCCATTTCCCTTCCGGATTTTTAGTAAGAAAACCGAGATTCGCCAAAAGTTCAATCGCTTTTTTCACTTCGCTTGCCGATGTTTTGGAAATCAGACAAGAAGCGAGTTCCGCCGCAGAAGCCTCCGGAAGCGCCGGCACGAGTTCGCGAAGGGCGGAATTTTTCCAGGACTGATAATAATCATATTGATGCTCGCCCACAAGTTTCACTTGAAAACCGGCGGCGAGTTCACGAAGTTCCGCCCAAAACTGTTTCTTTTTCTTGGGATTCTTTTCCTGATTAAAGCGCACGAGCATTCTGAAATATTCGCGGTCTTTACCGGCAAGTCCCATCGCTTCGGCAACGCGCTCCACCCCGGCCTCGCTGAGGTTTGCCTTTTCTTCGCAAACGAGTTTCAAAAATACGGGAGAAGCGTAACCGGCGGCTTTTGAAAATTCCCGCCATGAAAAACAGGAACGGCCGCGGCGGGCAAGATAAAAATCCTGCATATACCGGCGATAGTTTTCATATTCGATAATCCCGTTCATATCCCCAAATATACACTTTATTTTTAAAAAAGCAAATAATTTTATGATACATTTTTATCGTTTTTATTCAAATTTCGCCACATTATAATAAAATACAAAAATAAATGCAAATATTTATGATACATCCGGGCGTGCCCGGCGCGATTTTCGCGCCGGCCGGGCTGTATTTTTGGGGCAACAAGTGGCCTCCCAAAACGGAGCTTCGCTTGTCTGTTCTTTGGGTTTGTTCTTCACCGCGAATCTCCGCCCTTCGGGTCACCATCCCTGCCCGAAATCGAGTTCTTCAGGTATGAAATTTAGGGGAAACGGGATAAGGGATTTGATAATTCAAAAACCCGAATATTTATCTTGTCTTGCGCGTCATTGAATTCGCGTTTTTTATTCGTGCGGGTGTCATCGCGAACGCGGGACGCGTGTGGCGATCCGGTGAGGAACAATACCGAATCCGGATGGCCGCGAGCGATGCTCTCGCCATGACAGGAAAACGGGCTGCCGCGCCTTCGGCTCGCAGTGACAAAAACAGGTTTTTCCATCCTAAGACCGGGTCGAAAATATTCGACCCCAAGCGCGGTTCTCAATGCTCCGAGACAAATTTTTAGGCCGGAAGCCGCTCCAATTTGTCCCGAAGCGTTGGAACCGTGCGAACATTGCGTGAGGCAGGCGGAGGGTGCGCGCGAAGCGCGCAGTGTGCAGCACCGACCGGAGGGTAGCCCGGAGATAC
>JAISUZ010000027.1 GCA_031271785.1 Fibrobacter sp.
GCTCCGAGACAAATTTTTAGGCTGGAAGCCGCTCCAATTTGTCGCGGAGCGTTGGAACCGTGCGAACATTGCGTGAGGCAGGCGGAGGGTGCGCGCTTGCGCGCAGTGCGCAGCACCGACCGGAGGGTAGCCCGGAGACACGCCGACCCGCAGGGGCACGCCCTAAACCTTGCGATTCAACCGGGAAAAGACGCAGCCGCAATAATTCTGGCGATACAATCGGTATTCCGCAGAGAGAGCGACGGAACGCGCATAACCGCCGTTCTTTTTGAAGTTCGCCGGTAAATACTTTGTCTGAAATTCCGCGGCGATTTTTTCTCCGAGGGCGTTCAAAACTTCCGCGTTTTTCAAAGGGCTGATCGAAAGCGTGGTGGCGAAATAATCTTTTTTGAGGGCGGCGGCAAGGCGCGCCGTTTCGCGCAGACGCAGTTCAAAACAGCGGCGGCAGCGTTCTCCGCCTTCGGCTTCCGTTTCCAAGCCTTTCGCGAGGGCGTAAAATATTTCCGGTTCGTAAGTGCCTTCGATAAAATCCACCGGATTCACAAACGGAAATTCCCGGATGAACCGTTTTTGTTCTTCGGCGCGGTCGCGGTATTCTTTTTCGGGAGCGATGCCCGGATTGTAATAAAAAACGGTGATGGAAAAATAACGCGAGAGGAGTTCCAGCACCGCGCTGCTGCAAGGCGCGCAGCAGGAATGCAATAGCAGCGCGGGAGGTTCGGATAACGAAAGCTGTTTTAAGAGCTTCAAAAATTCCTGATGGTAATTCCGCGCCATTGCTTGCCGAAAAGCGGTTCTTAAATCTTGAAAAGCAAACCGAAGCGGAGCTGACCATCGCGCACGCCTTCGTGATCGCCTACGTCTTTGATCGTGGAAATATCGAATTGGAGAATATCGGAAAGCATTACGCCGAGACCGAAATCCACTTCGCTGCGCTTTCCGGTTTGATCGTACAAATAACCGATCCGCACCGCAATCGTGTTCGCGTACATGTATTCCGCGCCCGCATTAAAGACGCCTTGCATGAGCGAGTTTTTCGCGGCTTTCGCGCCGCTGCCGCCGCGGTCCGGATTCAAAATCGATTTCCACGCGGCGACATAAAACGGTTCCGGCTGCCCTTCGTCATTGTCGTAAACGACTTCGCGGTTGTAATCGCCGGCAATAATCAAACGGTGATCGATAGAGGAAACCACTTCATAAGCAAGCCCGAGCCTCCAGGTGAGCGGAATCGGATCTTCGTTTGCCTTATCCACATAGTAAATGCTCGGCCCGATATTTGCAAGTACCCATCCCAAAGAAAGCCCGTCGATCAGAAAATCTTTTTTCAAAAGCCCGATATCAAACGCATAACCGAATGTCGTGGCGTCTTCTTCGCCCGCGGAGGCTCCCGAACTCAAGTCCGAATAAAATAATTTCACGGTGAGCCCAAGCCCGAGTTCATCGGTGAGGCGCGTGCCGTAACTGATACCGCCCACCACTTCCGAACTGTTCGCGGAAACTACGTTATCATCGTATTCGTTGGAGATAATCGTTTCGCCGAAAGAAATGAAATTCACAAAGAAACCGAGCGTTCCCCATTCCGCCATGGGAATCGTGATGCCTGCAAACAAATGATAAAGATCGGGGATATTCAAAACCGGTAAGAGCTTTTCATAAAAGAACGTGAATTGATAATCGGCGTCTTTGTAAAGTTCCATGCCTTTTCCGGTGCTGAACCACACATCGTTCCCTTGCGGGAGAACCGCCCACACGCGGTTGCTCGAAAGTCCGTTACCCGAATGAAAATGCTGCCACTCGTCGTTTTCCTGCGCTTGGCCCTGTTCTTCGGGTTTGCGTTCGAGTTCCGCCTTGCGCCCGCTCGCGGTCGCGTAATCCGGAAGGTGACGCCAAACGCCTTTGTCGGTGGCAATCCAAATGGAACCGTCTTTCCCGACGGAAAGATCGTGCACCTGATTTTGCTCAAAGCGAACCTGTTCCCATTTCCGCAAATTGAAGTGGGAAAGCCCGCCCTGATGCGCCGTCCACACATGACCCGAACTGTCGATCACAATCGCCGACGGATTCAAATCCAGGAGTCCGTCTTCTTGGGTGAAAAGGCTCCAGCGGTCTTTGGTGTCGTTTCCTTTTTTAGGAATGAGCCGCGCCACACCGGCATCTGCGACCGTTACAAAAAGTTCGCCGCGGGTTTCGGCCCAGGCGAGCCCGCGGATTTTTTGACTCGGAAGCACGTTTCCCTTGCGTTCCAATTCACCGTTCCGGTAAGAATAAAGTCCGTCTTCGGTACCGATCCAGAGAGTCGCGCCCTGGTTCGTGAGGGCGGTAATGGGAAGCGCGCCGAGTTCGGTCTCGTAACTTTTCCAGGTTTTTCCGTCAAAACGCCAGAGACCGTGCGGAGTCCCTACCCAGAGTTTTCCCGTGCGGCTTTCATACAGGAGAGCCGTGACGGTATCTTTCACCACGAGGTTCCACGGAATGCGCACTTCCACGAGATAAGATTCATCGACATCGTTTTCCACATCGTTGTATTCTCTGACCTGGCGCACCCATTCATCGAGCCCGGAATCCGTACCGGCAAAAACGCGCACCGCATCCCGGATTTTCATACTGCCTTCGAGAGTCACCGCATGGAAATCGCGCCATTGTTCTCCGTCAAAATAAACAATGCCGGAAACCGTCCCTGCCCAAATTTCCGTTTTATCGAAAAAACCGGTGCGGAGGCGTGAAGAAAGTTTTGTAAAGTGAGGAGCCGCCGGGGATTCCTTCGGGTACGAAAGTCTCCATTCGTCGGACAACGGACCGAAGGCGAGCCCGGCGGGGTTATAATAAAGTGCGGAAGCATCGTCGGCGACACCCACACCCGTTTCACCCATACCGAGCTGACGCGCGCCCACAGGCATTTCGAGTGTGATAATAGCAGAACCCGCGGCAAAAACCCCAACGGTCATCAAAAGCAAGAACAATAAAAACTTACGCAATACTTCTCCAATCGGGAACAGGATAAACCCCGTTCACCGGAACCACCGGTTTCCACCCTGATTTGCCCGGATTTTCCCACGGCAGTTTCGGCACCAAATGGCAATCGCAGCCGAGTGTGTAAGGCGGTAAAATTTCAGCATGATTCCGGATCTGCTCCCGGGTGATATAGTTGTCATCGCTCATGAATTTACAAAGTTCACGGCAGTTAGACCCGAATACCACACGGTAAGTAACGGTTCCGTTCTTATCCCCTTCGTCGATAATCCGAATGGTCTCTTCGTAATTTTTAATCCATTTGGCGAGCAAATCTTTTCGTTGTTCCGGTGAAATATCTTGTGTTTCGAGAAAATCGCGTATTTCTTCGACTTTCGGTTTCACGAGTTCCATAGATTCCCGGGCGGGGCGAATGAGTACCGCATATTGCCCGGAGACATCAATCACCGCCGGCACTTTTTCTTTGTCGTTGGAACTGTGAACCACCACATACGCTCCGATCGCCGTAAGAATCAGAGATAAGAGAACTATCGCAATGACGATAAGAACAATTGATGGATCCATAAACCGTTGATACCTAAATAAGGTGTGACTTGAAAACTAGTAATTTTCTAACTTATCACGCAGGAGATTTTATGTCAAAATCGTTTCTTTTTTTCATTTTGCTGTTTTCGGCTCTCGCTCTCGCGATACCTTACGAAGTATCCACCATTAAGGAAGGCTCGGGAGAAGGCATCAAAGCGGGGCAGCTCATTCAAGTTCAGTATAAAGGCTGGCTCACGGACAGCACGCTTTTCGACAACTCTTACGAAAGAGGAGAACCTCTCGAATTTACGCTCGGCGTCGGGCAAGTGATTGCCGGTTGGGACCGCGGACTCGAAGGAATGAAAGTCGGAGAAATCCGCCGTTTGGCTGTTCCTTCCGACATGGCTTACGGCGACCGTTCCCTAGGGCCGATTCCCGCGAATGCGGATTTGCTTTTTGAAGTCGAATTGGTACACGCCGATCAGCCGCTTCCGCCGGACACGCTCTTGAAAGATATCGGAACCGCACCCTGGAAACAATTTACCGAAGGCGTGTATTTTATCGATGAGAAAAAAGGCGAAGGCACGGCGCTCACCGCCGGCATGCGCGCCAAAATTCATTACACCGGCTGGATTTACCAAGGGCGGAAATTTATCAGCACCAAAGACCTCGGGAAACCGCTCGACATCACGCTCGGCACCGGAAAACTGATTAAAGGTTTTGAAACCGGGCTTGAAGGCTTAAAACCGGGAGCCGTCCGCTGGCTGAAAATCAGTCCGTTCATGGCTTACGGAAACACGCCGCTCACCATCATTCCTCCGAATTCCACGCTGATTTTCCGTGTGGAACTACTCAAAGCGGAATCCGATCAGGCACTCGCCGAAACCCTCGACTTTTTCCCGGACGTGAATACGCTCACCTTGCAAGACGGCCCGGAAGGCTTAAAATACGCCATTATCAAAAAAGGCGAAGGGGAAGGCGCAAAAGCGAACGAAAACGTGCGCGTTCATTACACCGGCTGGCTCACCAACGGAACCAAGTTTGACAGTTCCCGCGACCGCGGACAAATTTTCAACTTTACTCTCGGCGCCGGCCGCGTGATTCGCGGCTGGGACTTAGGCGTAGAAGGAATGCTCCCCGGTGAAAAACGCGTGCTTGTCGTACCTCCGGGACTCGGTTACGGAAGCCGCGGCGGCGGCCCGATCCCGGGCGATGCCACTCTGATATTCACGGTAGAATACCTCGGAGAATAAAGGAGGGGGAACATCCCCCTCGCTTCAACCCTTCCAATCGTCCGCTTTTATTTCTTCAGGTATAAAAAATTAGGGACAGGGGATAAGGAAAATGGTTTACCGAATCCTCCTATCCCATATCCCCGGTCCCTTATCCCAGAAGAACATACCGGAATAATTGACTTTTCCGGCTTCCTTCGGTCGCCGGCGCGGACGGAAGGTTTTCCCGCATCGGTTTAGTTCGCTAGGTTTTGTAAGACTTTTCAAATCTGCGATGATACTTATTCCCTGTTTGCAATTCCCGAGGAATTCGGTAGCAATTTTTTACCCATGAGCGCGGTTCTCAATGCTCCGAGACAAATTTTCAGGCCGGAAGCCGCTCCAATTTGTTGCGGAGCGTTGGAATCGCGCGGGAGCGGCATTTTACATTTTTAAGGCGTTTGTATATGCTTTTTTAGCGTGAGGGATAGTGACCCGAAGGGCGGAGACTTTTCAAGGCTCCGTTGCACTTGGCGAGCAGCCTTAGTGCAATATAGCCCGGCCCGGCGCCTTATGGAATGGATTCTGAAACAAGTTCAGGATCAGGGTGACGTGGATGCGCCGGGGCACGCCAAATTCCAAATGCCGTTACGGTTGTATTCAAAATCGGTTTTGCGATAGAGCGATTCCGCGGCTTTCCGGAATTCGATTTCTTCGCCTTCGGAGAGTTCCAAACG
>JAISUZ010000042.1 GCA_031271785.1 Fibrobacter sp.
ACTTGCCGCAACGGCTGCCGCTTCGCCCGATAACTTCGCCGTTATCGCGGATTTCAATGATTTCGCAATGATTGGAGCAGTCTTTGCAAGTGAAGGCGCGGCTTTCGATTTCGTGGGCGGAAATGCCGTAACCGCGGAATTTTGTCTGTAAAACAGGGGTTTCGCTTACAAGAATGGCAGCGCCGTAAGCGCCCATGATCATGTGGTGTTCGGGAATGAACAATCTGCACCCGAGGAGAGTTTCAAACGCTTTTCCGATACCCGGATTCGCACTGACGCCGCCTTGAAAAAGAAACGGCGGTTTAAGTTCTTTGCCGCGGCACACATTCCCGATAAAGTTACGGGCGAGCGCCATACAGAGCCCCATGGCAATATCCTTTTGAGCAAACCCGATTTGCTGTTTATGAATCATATCCGATTCGGCAAACACGGAACATCTTCCGGCGATATGCGTGGGCGTTTCGGATTCGGCGGCAATTTTTCCAAAATCGTGAATGGAGAGGTTTAATCGCCGCGCCTGAGCGTCAAGAAAACTTCCCGTGCCGGCGGCGCAAACAAGGTTCATTGCAAAATCAACAACCGCGCCATCCCGGATGATGATAACTTTAGAATCCTGTCCGCCGATTTCAAAAACGGTTTGCACTTCCGGATGCACTTCAATGGAGGCTCTCGCATGCGCCGAAATTTCATTCTTGATTAAATCGGCGCCGAGAAGCCTGCCGATCAGTTCTCTGCCGGAACCTGTCGTGCAAACGCCGGCGAGTTCCTTCTCCGGATGCTCCCGCATCCATCTTGAAACTTCCGCAAGCCCGTCCTGAACCGTTTTAACCGGGCTTCCGTCTCCGCGAACATAAGACGAAAACAGAATTCGTTTTTCCCGGTCAATCAAGACAAAGTTAATGCTGATGGAACCGATGTCCACTCCGAGAAATACTTTCATACAAGACCTTTTCGCCGGCGCGTTTTCAAAATATCCATAAACGCTTCGACACGCGTCAAAGTTCCGAGAGCGCTTGTGTGTTCATCAAAGGAAAGTTCCAAAACGGGAATATTTTTCTCTTTGGAAATCGCAGAAAGAATCGGGCGGACGCTGACCTCCGGCATACAGCCGGCGGGCGCAAGATGCACCATGGCGTCAAAACCTTTTTCGGCACAAAGTAAAGTATGCGCGACCGAATCCAGAGCGTGCCCGCCCACCGGATGATTCAACCAGGGTTTCGCTGTTTTCGCAAGGTATTTCCGCGTGTGAGTCTTGGTGCCGCCTACCGAAATACCGAAAATATTTCCGAGTTCGGCGCCGAGTAAAAAGAAGTTCCGCACTTCGGCGCCGAGATGCCCGAGGCATTCTTCTATATGATGATTCAACGTTTTGTCGCGGAGTACCGAAACTTCGCCGACAAGCCCGATGCGAAGCGGTTTTTGGGAAGTATCCTGCGGAATATTTTGAAAAGCCTTCGCGAATTCGGAATGCAATTTCCGGACTTCTTTTTTTACGTTCGTTTCTGCAAGTTCCCGGAGCGAGCGCTTTAAGAGGTGGGAAGTGTCTCCCCTGTTCATTTCAAGCGGGCGCGTTTTCCAAGCGGCTATTTCAAGCGTATCGATGACTTTGATTTTTTCAACGGCGAGCAAAATGGCTTTTACAAAAGAAATCATATCCGGATCAAAATAACGGATCACGGGCGGTTTAATGCCGTCAAATCCAAGCCCCCATACATGAATTTTCCGTCCCATTTCTTTCAGTATTTTTTCGATCAGGCCGCGGTAATAAGTTAAACGGCAACTCCCGACACTATTTACCATCAGCGCATGCCCGCACCCGGCGTTATCGGCTTCAATGAAATGCCCGAGATGCGCCTTGAACGGGAGACAAAGCGAGTCGGGAGCGGCGCGAAGCCCGAGTTCCATGGCATAAGCAGAGGTTTCGGTGGAACTCCACGGTTCGATTCCCATGGCGCGTACCGCCGAATCCAGCGCAATCGTATAATTCCCGAGGTTCGGAATCGCAAGTTTCTCACTCATACGCGCTTCCATTGAATGGAGTCCGCAAACGCCTCCAGACGGGTTTCCATTCCGGCATTTCCCGTATGTTCGTCGATCATCAGCACCAAATACGGTATTCCGCGGGAACGGCAAACGGCTCGGTAAAACTCAAGCATAACGGAATCGGGTCCGCAATTAAACGTGCTGATTTGAATGGCTCCGGCGTATTTCTCAAGGGGCATTTCCGTGATAAGACGGTGCATTCTGCCGAAAGTACACCAGCGCGTAACGGATTCCGGAAGTTTTTCATGAGTAAAAACCGGTGTTTCAAACGCATGCCCCATGCGTTTTAATTTTTGTTTCACCGGTTCTCCGATAAAAGCATCATGGAGCGTGTAAGGATGCCCGAGAAGCAAGAACGGTTTTTCCGCTGTCATTGCCGCTTGTTGTTTTTTCCATTCCTCATGCATGGTTTGAATGGCGTTTTCGGCGGCATTTTTCGCGAGGCGCGCCGGTTTTCCCAAATTTTTTCCGAGACGGATTAACGTTTTCAAAAGCGGTTCTTTGTTTTCATCAATATCAACGGTAATTACCGGAGTGCCGCGGGCGATTCCGCATTGGGCAGCCTCGGGCAGGGCGGCAAACTTGGCGCAGCAAATATGCTTTTTGGTGAGGGAAAGAAGCCGCGGAATAAAAACGGCATCCGCTTTCCCGAGGAGTGAAAGCAAATGCCCGTCGAATAATTTATGCGCAAGGCAATGTTCGCTTTCCGTATGGGGAACCGCATTTCTTAGAATTTTTTCACCGGATTTCTCCGAAAGAAGCGTTTTAAACCCGAGATTTTGGAAAAAAGCCTCCCAAAGCCCCGGGTGCGTATAATAATAAAACGCCCGGGGAATCCCGATAGTAAAAACCTGCTTTTTGGAATCCGCCATCGGACTTTTATTTAAACTGTACCGCCGGCGCTGTGGAAGCCGCCGCGTCTGCTGAAAACGGAACCTTCGGAGAAACGCCGGCAAAGCCCGCAATTAAAAAATTCGGGAAAGAGCGAATGTAAGAGTTATACGCCTTGACCACTTCGTTATAGCGCATTCTTTCGGTGGCGATACGGTTTTCCGCGCCTTCCAATTGCACGCGCAATTCCTGGAAAGATTGATTGGAGCGAAGCGCGGGGTAGTTTTCGGTGAGTACCATTAAACGTTGGAGCGCGCCCCCGAGAGTGGCTTGCGTTTCTTGAAAGCGTTTCATGGCAGCTTCATCGTTGATCATATTTTCATCGACCTGAATTACGCCGCCCATGCGGCTGCGGGCATCAATCACGTCTTTAAGCGTTGATTTTTCAAAGTCGGCTTCGCCCTGAACGGTCGCGACCAGGTTCGGGACAAGATCGAAACGGCGCTGATACGTGTTTTCCACTTGCGCCCACTGCGCTTTCACGGATTCATCCAGCCGGATCATGGAATTATAAGTCCCGACCAGTTTGAAAATCACAAACAGGCCTAAAACCAGAAGAATAACAACGGCAATCAGAATTTTCTTTTTCATACAACCTCCAAAGTATCCACCTGTTGAACCATTTCGGATACCGCTAAAATATAATTGTTGGTGCGGCGCATCATTTCTTTCGGGTCGCGGCTCGGACTTTCAATCAGGAATTTCGGGAAAGCGCCGAAGAGTTCCGCTTTCGACCCCGGATATTTTCCGTACAAAAGAAAGTAAACGCCGTAAAGAACCGGGAGAAGTTCCTTTTCGGCAAAGAGAAGAAAATCGAGAGCGGTTTTCTTTTGATGCATATAAACGAATTCGCGGTGCAAGCGAACGAGCAAGCCGCGAAGTTCGCGTTCGCATTGATGCCGGAGCGCATTCCGGCGCGGTGCAAAACCGGCGAGAGTGAAATTTCCGTCAAGAATAAAATGGCGGTTCGCGATATGCAGGTATTCGAGCGGAAAAGTGTCTTCGGAAGTTCGAATATCCTGTTCGGTGAAAAAATAACCGAAAGCCACCCCGATCTTTTCCGCATTTTTAAGGTAAGGCGAGAGCGCGGCAATGGCTTCGGGAGAATTATCCTTCAAAACAAAACTCACCTGCCAAAAATCATTCACGGGAGAAAAGTTTTCCATAAGACAATCGCCGTGAGTAAAAGCGCAAACGAGATTTTCTCCGAATGCTTCACGAAACGCCGGGAGACAATATTCTTTTAAATCGTTTGTGTTTAATATTTTTCGAGCCATAAGATTTCCTTTCTTTTACCAACTTCCGCCGGAACCGCCGCCGCCAAAGCGCCCGCCGCCGAACCCGCCGAAACTTCCGGGAGCAGACCCTCTCCGGGAGCCGCCGTAGCCGGCGCCAAAACCGCCGCCGAACACACTCGGAGGTATAAAAATCCGGCCGCCCGGCCGGCCGCCGCGCTTATTATTCTTGATAATAATAATCACAATCAAGATAATCAAAATTAAACCAACGAGCGGATTGGCCTGAGGGCTTTGCCGTTTTTCGGGAATAAAGTTTTCGATGGAATCCGCAGAAAGCGTGATATTTTTTTCTTTCGCGACCGCTTCCGCGAGCGACCAGGCAAGCGCGAGAATACCGTTTCCGTACTCCTGACGACGGAAAGCGGGTACGAGTGTTTCCTGCTGAAGGCGTTCCACAAGAGCATCGGGCAAATATCCTTCTGCACCGTAACCGACCTCGACACTGCGCCGTTTTTGATCCAAGGCGATAAAAATCAGGATTCCTTCGTCGGTCTTGCCGCCGACTCCCCAAGCATGCGCCACTTTCCCCGCAAAATCCCGCGCTTCTTCGCTTCCGATATCTTTGAAAATCGCCGCCGCGATAGCAACTCCGGTTTGCTGATAAAGTACGTCGGCAATCCGGTTAAAAATCTGCGTTTCCCCCGCACTCAAAAGCCGCGCTTCATCGTAAACCGCTCCGTTCTCCGGCGACGGCGGGACCGGAACGGCAAAAACCCAAGAGCTTAAAAAGAGTATCGTTAAAAACAAAGTAATTTTCAATTTCATAAAACAAAGCGGTTTTTGTAAAATGTTTACAAGTGCGGCACCACGCCGGGGAGAAAATACATTTCTTTTCGGCAGAAGAGAGTTACAAATAAACGAAAAAACTATCTTTTCTCCTCTTGAAGTAACATTTTTACCTCCGTGTGGTGTTTAATAGCTAGATGAAACGTTTGTTGCCCATTTTTCTTATGATTTTTGCAATTTCCGCCTGGTGTGAAGAAAAGGCTGTTTTTGAAACAATACGCTTTACCGGTACTGTGACGGATTCCGTGTTTCAGGAAGATTCCGGTTTACAGGCCGAAATTATTGAAACCGGAGAAATTCGCCCTATTCAATACGGCGCCCCCTTTGAATTTAACCTCCCTTTGGATTCGACCTGGAACCTTTGTATTTACGGCAAAACTCAAGAAAAATGCTATGAAGTTTATTATGCAGGGCAAGATTCCGCCTTTTCTTTTGAGGTTTCGAGCGACGCGCTCATGACGCGCTACGAAGACGGAGAGGAATCCCGCGTGCCCGCCTCTGCCTTTACCGGTTTAACTCCCGAGCCGGAAGAAGATTTGGACGTAGCGGAACTTTTAAAAGGGGAAACCGCAAGCTCTGTGACCGAACTCAAAAAAGTAGTGGTGCAGCTCCGCCGGAAACCCAAACGCAAAATGGGACAATCCGTGGTGAGCGCAAAATCCATGAAACGAATGCCGGGGCTTGCGGAAGCCGACGTGATGCGGAGTATTCAAGCGCTTCCGGGAGTAGTGGCGAGTTCCGATTTCAGTACGAAAATTTATGTGCGCGGCGGCGGTTCCGACCAGAATTTATTCCTTCTCGATAACGGCGTGGTGTATTCCCCGAATCACTTTTTCGGATTATTCAGCACGTTTTTAGTGGAAGCGATCGACGATGTGAATTTCTATAAAAGCGGGTTCCCTCCTCAATACGGAAACCGGCTGAGTTCGGTTCTCGACATGCACAGCCGACAAGGCGGCAACGATACCATCAACGAATGGTTCGCCAAATCAAGCCTTAAAATCAGCACTTTTGCCGCGCAGGCTCATACCGAAGGGCATCAAGGCGATTTCAGCTGGATTCTCGCCGGGCGCACCACCTATATCAAACAGATGCTCGACCTCTTTAACGCTCTCGGCGTTTTGGATTTTTCCATCGATTACCGCTTCACGGACTTGCAAGGCGCTTTGAAATACGAACTCGGCGATGGGCGGGAATTGCAATTCAGTTTCTATACCGGCGCCGATATTCTTGATTTTGACCCGATTTATTTGGACTGGGGAAACATGGTACTCCCTCTGAATTTCAAATGGCGTTTCAATGAAGATTGGGAATCTCAAACCACTTTCAGTTATACGAAATTTTACCAAACCATGAAACTCGCCGATTTAATGGCGATCAAAAACGATATTCATACTTTTGCATTCAAAGAAATGCTGCTTTACCGCGGCATTGAAAACCATACCATTGCGGGCGGTTACGAACTGGATTACAGCGACGTGGTTTTCTACGAGCAATTCATGGATAATGCGATTGAAGATCACTCGCGCCCGGTACTGCATTCTCTCTTTTTAGGAGACACTTGGGAGTTTTCACCCTGGCTTTCCCTCCAATACGGACTGCGCGGAAATTATCAGAATTTAGTGAAGCTTTTCGGCGCGGAGCCTCGTTTTTCCGCTAACTTTAAAATCGACGATACGAAAAATGTGGAATTTTATGCCGGACGTTACCTTCAATACCTGAACTCCATTATGTTCTCCGATCAGGAATCGCTGAATGAATTTTATTATCCGAGCGTCACTCAAACCGACGGCACCAAAAACAAACCGTCTTCTTCCTGGCTCTTTTCTTTAGGTTATTCGCAACGGAACATTTTCGACCGTTTCTCGGGAAGCGTAGAAGTTTATTATAAAACGCTCGACAACTTAACCACATTCACCAACGTTTCGGGAGAAGACGATTCGGAAAACGAGGATTTTGTCCTTGCGGATTATTTCGGAACAGCGGAAGGTTATTCTTTCGGGTACGAAGTTTCTTTGCGGAAAGACGAAGGAGCGTTTTTCGGCGGAATCAGCTGGAGTCAAGGCATGAGCGTGATTCGCGATCATAAAGACGAAGTAGTTTACTACCCGAATTGGCACCAGCCTTACAGTTTGAAAATTGATTTGGGCGTAAATTGGCGCGGCGACGATGATGCGATTTGGGGTTACAAAGACCGGCGCGGAAAATATATGCGGAGTTCGTTTGTCCTGAAATACGCTTCGGGAATGCCCGTGACCGACCGTATCGGATATTTCAAAGCCGAAGATTTGTACTCGAGCAAGTCCGATGAAGATTTTCTGGTGATCCAAGGCCAGCGCAATATGGGCCGGCAAAGCGATTACTTCCGTTTGGATGCAAAGCTCGTGGATATCGGCGTTGAAAACAAATGGAATTTCAGCTGGACGATCATTAACGTCACCAATCATGAAAATATTTTCTCTTACACTTACGACACTTCGAAAAATCCGCCCAAGTTAAATAAAATTGCACAGTTCCCCTTTTTACCGGTAATGGTGAGTTATGAATACTATTTTTAAAAAATGGGATAAGGGACAGGACAAGAGAACGGCAAATTGCCTTCCCCCCATCTCGCCTGCGGTTGCAGGAAATAAGCGCGGCCGGATTGTATATGTAATTCTCGCCTGTTTCGCGTTTGTTTTTACCGCTTGCCAAGGACCGTGGGATTATTTTCCCGAGAAAAAGACCGTTTATAAAGGCGTTTATATTTTCGGTCATATAATTGCCGACCAGCCGGTGAAAAATGTGTGCCTCCAGCGCGTGCTTGAACTGGATGAAAGCCGTTCGGACAACTTCAGTTATTACGATAGCGCGTCCATGAAGATTTCAGGGAACTTCTCCGGAAAAGATACGGTGATTACGCTCTCCGCGCAGAATACAAAACCCGCTTGCTTTGACGGAGCTCAAGATATGATTCCCGCGCGCGGAAACCAATATACGCTCAATGCCGATTTGTGGTGGGACAGCGCCGGCACTTCCGTGAAATCTCATTACGAAGCGGAGGCTTCCATTCCGTCGGAATTTTCCATTCAAAAACTGGTCGCGCAAAAAGCATTGAAAATGCCCTATGAAAATGTTCCGGAAGGTTCCTTAAGAACCTATTGGAATTTTCCTTTCGATATGGGTGCTTATTACTTTATCCCGCATTATAGCGCCGATGTACGCGGTGTTGTCACTTATATGCAATATGAAAACAGAACCGGCGGCGAATCCATCAAAAATTCGATCAACCAGATGCTTTCATCCTTTATGGATGGCGATGATTACATATTGGTTTTCACTTACCGCGATTCCGTTCAGCTCTTGGATTTCACCGAAAATACAAGCATCGGCGGAATCAATATGATGGATTCTATCCCCATTATGAACATAATGCTTCCGATGGGAAAACTGGAATTTTATTTCTATGCAACGGATCAGGCTTACGTCGATTACCAAACCACCATTTTGAGAGGGCTCGACGACCCGCGGATCATCCCGCTATCCAACGTGAAGGGCGGCAACGGCTTTTTCACCGGGATGGCTCCGGATACATTCCGGTTGGAGATGAAAATTGAAGATCCGAAAGATTACCGGAGTTATGCCGAAAGATTTGTCAAAGACTGCCGCGAAACCGATTGCCCGGATTGTCCCAAAACTCCCTGGAGCAGCCACGAATGCCGCACTCATATCGACGCCATTTGCGCGGATTCGAGTTACACCATGAAAGACTGCGGAGTGCCTGCCGTCAAGAACGCGCTTTTGGAAGGAAAAAATTGGGACGCGCTTTTACCGGATACTCTTTCCGATTCCGTCAAAACCTCTTTTTATCACGAAGGACTTCAAAAATATTGCGTTCAAAATAATTTCCAAAACTCAGACAGCAACTCCTGCGAACCTTTTTACACCGCCTGCATTGAAGACGAAGCGTTAAACGCCTGCAAAGAATCGCTTTGGGAATGGTGCGGCGACAACGACTGGGATATGCAAAAAAATCCTCAGTGCGGAAGCGCCATCGTGAGCCGTTACCGTTTGGAAAAACTGAAATCGGATGCCATCCGGAAATTTGTCGGAATGTGGTGCGAAACCGCTTCCGAACCGCAATGTAAATATTGATTTTGAACGAGGAATACCATGAACAGGAATAAACCAAAATACTTTCTTATCGCGCTCTTTTTATTCGGAGCGGTGGAAATCTCTTTTGCCGATACCGATTCCGAAATACGGGATTTGGAACTGCAAAAAGAAAAGTTAAACGCCGACCTTGAAAAAATGTCGCGGCAAATGCAATCCACCGACTCACTCATCCGGGAAAACCAAAAACGCTACGAAGTCCTGGAAAAACGTTACCGCGATGATTTATCTCACCGTGCCTCCGAAATAGACACGCTGAACATCAAAATCAAATCGCTCGCCGACAGCTTGCAGCAGGAACGCCGCAAACAAGGGGCATTCAAAAATCAATTGGAGAATACCCAAAGCAAACGGAAAAACATTAACGGCGAACTCGCCTCTTTCTGCCGCGCGCTGGAAACCCAAATCCTCACAGGAATCCCGTGGGATCAGGAATCGCGCCTCGAAAGAGTGCGCGCCTTGCTGCGCGACGTAGAAACCGGGAACGCCATCGAAGAAGAAGCCTTCGCCCGCTTGAAATCCATGATCGGCGAAGAAATCCGCTTCGGAGACGAAGTGGTGCTCATCAACGCGCCGGTAACGCGGAAAGACGGCGAAGTGATCAACGCGAGAATCCTTCGCATCGGGAATCAATGGATGGTTTACGCCGATGAAAACAACCTGAATTTCGGGGCGCTGAACCGCCGTGAAGAAAACGGAAACATCATTTACGAATGGAATGAAACGCCGGATTTAAAAGAACGCAATGCCATTAAGTTTGCCATTGACGTAAAAATGGCGCGCAAAGCGCCGCAAATGGTAATTCTTCCTTTATCGGTATCCATCCACGGGAAGGAGACAAAATAATGAAATTTCAAAAACTGATTTACACGGGAATGATTCTTTTACTAGCGGCTTCCGTATATGCCGCCAAAGAACCCTCCAAACGCGAACTTCAAATTCAAGATTCCCTCAAACAAGTGCAGCTGGAAAGCCTGCGCCGCGAAGTCGATGCGCTCGAGAGAATGCGCCTCACCAAAGCAAACGAACTCGAAACAAAAGAAGCGCAGCACTGGCGCGAACGTTACCGGGAAAACCGGCTCACCGAAGACCACGTTCAGGAAACACGCACTTTGGAAGCGCGCTACTCCAAGCTCTCCACAGACATCGGAAGGCTCTCTGAAGAATGGGTCGCCCTTAAAGGGGAAACCGCGCGGCTTGAAGAAGAAACGCAAAGTGCGGACGCCGCTTTCGCCGCATTCCAATTGCAGGTAATTCAATCGGTCGAAAAAACGCTCGATGAACTTCCCGGAGATTATCCGGTAGAAATGGAAAAGCGGTTTTTGAAATTATCGCAAGCCAAAACGCTCGGAGAAAAAAAGAACGCGAATATACAGGAAGTCATTCAAATTTATTTGGAAGATCAACTGTTGCGGAATTCTTTCACATCCTCGCAATCGCTCGACTTTAAAAATTCTCAAATCGGAAAACAGGCGGACATCGCTGTGGACCGCCTGCGCCTCGGCACCGTATTCCTCGCGGAACTCCCGCGGAGCGAAACGGCAAACCCTCAAATTCTCCTCCGTACCGGGCAGCTTCAAGGAAAAATGTACGAATGGAACACGGGGCTCCCCGAAGCGTTAAACCGGGAAGTCAAAACAGCGGTACAGCAAGCCAAAACACAGGAAACGGCATGGATACCTCTCGATGTGCTTCAAAGCAAAAGCATCAAAAATTCCGTCTCCGGCGCCGAAGAACAAACCGGATTCCAGGCGTTCCTGGAATGGTTCCGCCTGGGCGGCGTGGTCATGTACCCTCTCCTGCTCGTCGCTATTTTCGCCGTGTTCCTCGGGATCGAACGCTTCACGACCTTAATGCGCCGCGGAAAATCAGACCCGCGATTCATGAACGAATTTAACGGACTTGTCGCGGCGAAAGAATTCGAAAAAGCCACGCTCCTTTGTGAAAAACAAAACACGAGCCTGTCCATGATCCTCATGAGCATTGTACGCAGCGCCCATGAAGGGCGCGAGTTTGCGGAAAAATCCTTAAAGGAAATGTTCCTCCGCGAACTCCCGAAACTCGAAAAACGAATGGGGCTCCTCGCCGCCCTCGGCACCATCGCGCCGCTGCTCGGACTACTCGGCACCGTCACGGGGATCATCACGCTCTTCACCGTAATTACCGAACTCGGCACCAACGACGCGCGCGTCCTCGCCGGCGGTATCTCCGAAGCTTTGATCACCACGGAAACCGGCTTGATCATCGCGATCCCCGTTATGGTACTTCACGGACTCCTGAGCGAAAAACTCGAAAGCGTCACAAGCGAACTCTACGTACAAAGTTCCGCATTAATGAACAAAATGTTCCCGAAGGATGTAGATGAATAAGCTCTACGTTTTTCTTGAAGCCATTCTATCCACCTACCGCGCCGGCGGCGCGGTAATGCTACCGATATTGATCTCGGGCGTGATCGGATTTTATTTCCTTTACGCCTCGTGGATGCGGCTCGGACGGGATTTCTTCAAGAACAATCTGCCCGGCTTCATCCAAAAAATGGAAGCGTTGCTCGCCGACGGCAAACGCCGGGAAGCGCGGAACCTCCTCCGCCAAAACAAAAGTTTTGTCGCCAAAGAACTCTTGCTCGCGCTTGAAAAAACAAATTTATCCGTTCAGGAATTATACGGTTACATGACGGTTCGCCTCTTGGATACCCACCGCTATCTCGATAAAGGAACGCATGTGATCGCCGTCATGGCAATCATCGCGCCGCTGCTCGGACTACTCGGCACCGTCACGGGCATGGTCGCCACCTTCGATGTAATTACTTTATACGGAAACCAAAACCCGGTGCTCATGGCCGACGGCATTTCCGAAGCCTTAATCACCACGCAAAGCGGACTCTTAATCGCATTCCCGCTCACGCTTTTAAAACAGCGCTTGGACGACCGCATAGAAATGATCAAGCAACAAATTGAATTAGGGGCCACGGTAATTCTGAATTACCAGTTGCGTACCCGGGGAGAAAACCATGGAATTTGATTTACCGCCGAGACGGAGACGCGACACGGGAATTGATATGGGTCCTCTGATGGACATCGTTTTTATCCTGCTCATCTTCTTTGTCGTCACCTCCTCCTTCACCCGCGAAACCGGAGTGGATGTCACCAAGCCGCAAGCGCAAACCGCAAACCAGCTTGAAAAGGAAAACATCCTCATCGCCATCACGCGCGAAGGCACCATTCACATGAACGAACGCCAGGTGGATCTCGCCACCCTCAAGGATTTGCTCACGCAAACCATGGCCAAAACGCCGGACAAAGAAGCGGTCATTATCGCCGACAAAAGTTCCATGACGGGCGCCTTGGTACAGGTCATAGACATTTGCAATTTAACGGGCGTGAAAAAAGTATCCATCGCCGCGCAGGCAGAGTAAACACAACGTATGAAATCTTTGCTGAAACGTTTATTGATCCTGATCGCCGCCGTCTTAACGAGCGCGCTCCTGATATTTTCGGTAACCATTGCGGACTTACTCATCAAAGGCGAATTGTTCCGCGAAAAAACTTATGTGAAAACCGAAGTAAAAGTCGTGCCGCCCGAACAAATTCAGCAACCGAAAAAAGAACAAAAACCGGCAAGAACACCATCCCGGCAAAAATCCAACAACCGGGCGCCCAAATCGGGCTCACGGTTCGCCATGGAACTCGGCGCGATCGGCGGAACCGGCGGAGCCGCCATCAACGCGGAACTCGTAGCCGGAGTGAGCGGCGGAAACACCCGCACGCAAGGCGATGTGGACGAAAAACCAACGAGCCGCGCGCTCCCCTCATTCCAACCCCCGCCGGCCATTCGCGAAGCCGAAATCGACGCCACGCTCCGCATCTCTTTCTGCGTCGATATAAACGGAAAACCTTACGACATCCGGATCATCGAAGAAACTCCGGGCGGCATGGGGCTTGCGGCTGCGGGCCGGGAAGCGCTCTCCAAAATGACATTTTCTCCCGCCAAAAAAGACGGAAAATCCGTACCGTTCTGCGGCATGGAACAACCCTTTGAAATCAGGTTCAGGGATTAAGAATGGAAAAAAACATCCAAAATAACACTCTTATACCGGGCGTGTCCGCAAAGCGGCCGGCGAGCTCCGGGCTGCCCTCCGGTCGGTGCTCCGCACGGCGCGCCGAAAGCGCGCCCCCTCCGCATGCCTCACGCATATCTTATATGCCGTATCGAACTATATGGATGCGCAAATCCAAAAACAGCAAATCAGCATCCGCTATCACAAAATACGCATTACTTATTCTCCTCTTCTTTACCGGGCTTTCCTTCGCCCAAAATCCCGACGCTCTCCTGGAACGCGCCAACCAACTCTACACGAGCGGGCGCTACGGCCAAGCCATCTTACTTTATCGCAAAGCGGAAACCCGCGGCGCCGACCCGCTCACCGTATCCTTCAACATTGCAAACTGCCTGTTCCAGGAAGAAAAATTCCCGGAAAGCATCGCCGCTTACCGCAAAGCGGTGGATGTCTCCGAAGGAACCTTCGCACCCGCCTTATTTAATTTAGCCTCCGTGCTTTTCCGTATCGGAGAATACCCCGAAAGCATCGCCGCTTACCACCGCGCGCTCGCACTCGAACCCGAAAACGGATCGGCATGGCTGTTCCTCGCCGAAGGATACACCCGGGTAGGCGACAAAGTCGGAGCGCTCCGCGCGCTCCTCAAAGCGCGCGCATTAAACACCGAAGATTTGAGCATCGTCTATCAGCTTTCGGAAGCCTACCTCGCGCTTCACGATTTTGAAAACGCCGTATCGCTCGTACAAGGAGCCTACCGCGCACACCCCGAAGAAGTCGATTTTCTCGTATATATCGGCGACATTTACCGCCTGGAAAAACAATACGAAGCGAGCGCAAGTTCCTACCGCGAAGCGCTCGCCGTTTATCCGGATAACGTTTCTGTTTTGTATAAACTCGCCGACGTCCTCGCCGAAGACAACAAACCGTTTGTCGCCATGGATATCCTGAATCAAATCCTTCAAATCAAACCCGATTTTACCGACGCCGCGATATTCCTCGGGAACCTCGCCTTTGATTTACGTTGGTGGGAACGCTCCGAAGCCGCCTATTCCGAAGCAGCACACCTCGGCAACAGCGAAGCCGTATTCGGATTCCGCAACCTGTCCTTTGAAGCCTACCAGCGCGGCGACATCCGCGAATCCGTCCGTTACCTCCAAAAAGCACACACTTATTTCCCCGACGACGTCTCACTCCAAACGGAAATTGCGGGCTTGGAAGAAGAACTCAAAGAAATGTAAAACAGCGGATTTTGCATAAATATAAGTCACTAACTTAAAAGTAGTTTCAGAATCCAAGCCTGTTTGTTTCTTGTTGGATAGATCGCGCAACGATTGTCCGAGACGATACTTGTGGCGTGGTATTCTCTCGTCACAATAAACCGCACCACACTCTTTGTCACTGCGAGCCGAAGGCGCGGCAGTCCAGTAAATGAGATTGTTTTCTCAAAAATTTCTTAATTCCCAAAAATCTATTTTGATTCACTTCCGATTTTCCTAAAAAATGCATAAAAACAGAATCGAAAGTGAATTTGATTCAAAAAATCAACATATTTCGCGAAAGATGGGTTAAAATCTCAAGATTGTAAAACAATACCTCAAAGTTGGGAAGAAGACAACAAAATTAGAACAAATTTATACTTTTATCGAAACAATAAATTAAAGGTGTTAATATGGCGAGATTTTCACTCATTGCATTAAGAATTTTAGATAATAAAGACGAAAAGTCTGAAAAGATAAACAAAGTACTAAAACCCGGTTGGTATTTATTTAACCAATCTTATAAACTTGAAAAAGATGAATTAGTAATAAATACCGATTATCCATTGAGTGATGATTTTTTCGGGAAAAATATTAGTATAAATGCAATAGTCGGTAAAAATGGGGGTGGAAAAAGCAGTATTATAGATTTAGTGTTGAGAATTATTAATAATTTTGCTGAACAAGTATTAAAGGGAAGAGAAAGACCCGCCGCATCTGAGTTATACTATGTGGATAATGTTAATGCTGAATTATATTTTGAATTAAATAATAAATTATGTTATCTTAAATGTAAAGATAAGGATATTCAATATGATTTTGGTGATGGGAAAAAAAATGCCCAACCGTTCAAAAATTTAAAGGAAATGCAAAAATTCTTTTACAGCATTGTTGTCAATTATTCTTTACATGCTTATAATGAAAACGACTATTTAGATGAAGGACTCTGGATAAGAGGTTTATTTGATAAAAATGATGGCTATTTAACACCTATTGTTATAACCCCATACAGAAACGAATCCGGCATTAATTCCAACAAAGAACAATACTTGACAAATAATCGTCTAATTGCATTATTACTTTATTACAAAGAAAAACAAAAAACTGATTTTATTGAGAACTATATATTACAACAAATTACATATACTTTAGATCACCGAAAGACAAATCAAAAATCAGGACATAATAGTTATTTCGTTGTATCCTTCGTTAAACCAAAAAGTATTTTTGAAGCCTATATAAACGCGTATAAATTGCCAACACCAACAAACTCAAATTCTGAGTTGAGATTGGATGCATATAATTATCTTGTCCGAAAAACAAATCAGATTTCCCAAAACTATCCTAGTTATAAAAAATACTATAAGATTGATAAATATGAAATTTCGACTTTAGAAAATCTATACAATGAAGAAACAAAAAAATCTATTGAAGAATTAGTTGATTATATAAAGAAAGATAAATCACATGTAACGTTGAAAATTCGTCAGACTCTTCATTTTTTAACGTTATTAGACAAAAATGAAAATGAAGAAAAATTCAAGGAGCCTTTTGACTATAAGAATTATGCTGATTATAGCAAAAGTTCGTCCCTTGATTCAATTATGGAAACATTACCACCACCACTTTTTAAAGCTGAAATACGATTTAATAATGGAATTCCATTAAGCAAAATGAGCTCCGGTGAACGGCAATTTCTTTTTGCTATGAGTACCGTTTTATATCACATCAAAAATTTAATGTCTATACCTGAAGGAGATGATGAAAGAGTAAAGTACAAAAATATCAATATTATTTTAGATGAAATAGAACTTTTTTTCCATCCTGAATACCAACGAACTTTTATAAAAAATCTAATAGATTATTTAGTTCGTTTAAAAATGAATGAAGAACAAAAAATTAATATTATTTTCGCCACTCATTCGCCTTTTATATTATCGGATATTCCTAATTGTAATATTATATATCTTGACAAAGGAAAGCAAAAGAAAAATGTTTGTGCTGAACCATTTGGTGCAAATATTCATGATATTTTAAAACATGATTTTTTCTTGAACAATGGTTTTATGGGAGATTTTGCGAAAGAAAAAATCAAACATATTCTTGATGAAATCAATTCAATTATTGAAAAGAACAAAAACATAAAAGAGGCAAAAGATAAACATTATCTTGAGAAAGACAAATACGATGAATTTGTTAAAACAATGAAACTTATTGGTGAGCCTCTTATTAAAAATAAATTAATGTCAATGATTAATGATGTTTATAGCAATAAAAATGATATTATTGATAATAGGATAAAAATGTTAGAAAAAGAAATTAAAGATCTAAAAGAATCTAAAGAGGAATGATATGTGGCACTTAAATTATTTAACACCAGAACAGGAACAAGAGTATCTTAATCTTATTTTTGATAAAGTACAACAGAGGAGAGATAAGATAAAACAATCTCAGGTAAAAAGTTACTTATCTAATGAAAAGTTAAAAGAAATTTTACTTTCAAGACCAAAATATTTATATGAAAAAAAGAAAATAAAAGAATATAAAGAGAAAATTTTCTTGTCTCAATATGATAAATTAATGGATGCGAAGCGCATAAAAAAAGAAAATAGAACTCACGAAAAAAACAATCTAATTGAAAAATACAAGTCCATTTATAAGGTGTTCGATTATAGTCAAATTATCGTAAAAGATAAAACTATTTCATACCAAATCGCAAATTTGATCGGCGAAAAAACTTGTATTTACTGTAATCGACAATATGTTTTTACCGTTGAGGAAAATGGGGGACAAATTACTCGCCCTGAATTTGACCATTATTTACCAAAAAGCTATTATCCTTTTTTTGCATTATCTCTTTACAACTTAATTCCGTCATGCCATATTTGTAATAGTCATTGCAAGGGAGATGAAGAATTACCCCAAAATATGCATCCTTACTTAACGAATGAACAAGATTTTTTCAAATTCACATACAATATTAATGGAGAGAATCCTTCATCGGTACAAATAAAAAATAAAACAAAGTTATCAAAAAATGTACAAAAATTTCTAGATGTTTTCAAAATTCAGGAAATATATAACTGTCACACAGATTTAGAACTTACCGAATTATATACCTTTGCAACAAAATATTCAAATACATATTTACAGGGAATTTTAAGTGAAATTGAATCGAAATTAAATTTATCGCAAGAAGAAGCCTATCGAATATTATTTGGTACGGAACTGTTTGAAGACAAAAACAATAATCGACCGCTAAGCAAATTCAAGCGAGATATTTTAAGGGAATTAGGAGTAATCAAATAAAACAAAATGCAGTCCATTATCCTCTTAAATCTCCACACCCACTTCCTCATTTTATCCTTTACCGCCAACACCACATTTCCCATAATTTTTGAGCATCCTCCGTTTTAATTGATTATATTCTACCCGGTTCTTTTCAGAGAATAAATATGACAAATACCAACGGACTTTTCATTACCGGAACCGGAACCAATGTAGGCAAAACCTTTACATCGGGTTTTATCGCGAATATGCTTTCTCACCTCGGAAAAAAGGTTCTTTATTACAAACTTATCCAATGCGGCGCAGCGGAATCCGACGGCGAAGAGTTCCCCGGTGGCGATACGGAAATCCTGGAGAAAAAATTCGGGCATCCGCACACCTATTGCTCTTTTCAGCTTAAAACACCGGCTTCTCCGCATTACGCATTCTCCGTGGAATCCAAAATATTCCACCCTCAGGAGATTCATGACAAACTTCTCTTTTCGCGGAAAGAATACGACTTTGTGATCGTCGAAGGCGCCGGCGGCATCCGGGTACCTGTCTCCCCTTCCCTCGAAATGTCCGATTTAGCGCGGCAAATCAGCTTTCCCACCATTGTGGTAACCTATCCCGGGCTCGGCACGCTCAATCACAGCCTGCTCACCTTCGAACACTTAAAACACAAACAAATTCCGGTCGCGGGATTCATGATGAACTCCGGCACGGAAACCGATATGAATTCTCCGTTAGTGCAGGACACCTTGCAAGAACTGAGCCGGCGTTCTTCTTACCGCTACTTGGGCGCCGTTCCCCGGTTCCAAAACGGAAAGTGGAACATCGAACGTTTCGAAGAACACCTGCTGTATCAATACTTCAGCCGCATTCTTTAATTTATATGAAAAACGACTCTTTTTATTCCCAAGTGCTGAACGAACTCGCCGCCAAGAACATCCGGCGGGCATTAAAACCGAACGGAACCGGAATAAACTTTGTCCACAATGATTACCTCGGGCTGAAAAATCACCCGGAAATAGCGGAAGCGGCCGCGCTCGCTTACCGAAAATGGGGCTCCGGAAGCGGCGGATCCCGGCTGCTCGGCGGCAACCCGGAAATCTTTGAACGGGCGGAAACGGAACTTGCCCGCTGGAAAGGTACGGAAGCCGCGCTCCTTTTTAACTGCGGTTATTCCGCCAATGTGGGCCTCGTATCGGCGCTATGTAACGAACAAACTACGCTTTTTATGGATAAACTAAACCATGCAAGCATTGTGGACGGCTACCGGCAAAGCAACGCCAAACTCGTGCGATTCCCTCACCACGACACTGATTTCTTGGAAACTGCGTTAAAAAAAACCTCCGGGCGTAAAATCATTTATGTGGAATCGGTTTACAGCATGGACGGCGACCTCGCGCCGCTCCGCGATTACGCAGACCTCGCCGAAAAGAGCAGCGCGCTTCTCGTAGTGGACGAAGCCCACGGCGAAGGAATATTCGGGCCGGACGGCAAAGGGCTTGTGCACGAACTCGGTCTTGAAAACCGGGTGGATCTCGTACTCGGCACCTTCGGAAAAGCTTACGGAACCGCCGGCGCCTGCGTTTGGGGGAGCCGTACTCTCATTGATTACCTTGTAAACAAAGCGCGGAGCTTCATTTATTCCACCGCGCTCCCGCCCGGCGTTGTCGCATCCATGCTTAAAGCCGTCGAAGTCGCAGTGAGAGAATCCTGGCGGCGCGAACGCGCGCTCACCCTCGCCGCCGCCTTCCGTGAAAAAATGAACCGGAACGGTTGGAATACCCTGAAAAGCGCCTCGCAAATAGTTCCGCTCGTCATCGGCAGCTCGGAAAAATGTATCTCTGTATCGGAAAAACTTTCCGAAAAGGGACTATGGACAGCCGCCGTGCGCGAGCCGACCGTCCCGGCGGGAACAGCGAGATTAAGGATCAATTTTACGGCCTCTCACCAAGAAAAAGACTTGGAAATGTTAGTGAGTGCTTTAGAGTCTTGGAGGACTGAACATGAGTAAAAAGTGGATGTGGCTTTCCGGTTGGGCATCCGACTTAAATATTTGGGAAGATGATTTATCCGAAGTGGAAACGGCCGCCGCCCACGAGTTTATCCCGTATTCCAAAATCATGGAGAACCCGGATCACCTTTATCAAAGCATCCCCGGGCTTGCCAAAGCCGAAACCGTCGTGGCTTGGAGCCTCGGAACCCTCGCGCTCATGCGCAGTGCGGCAAAACGCCCTCAAGGGCAGCGCTGGATACTCCTCGCGCCGATTGTGGATTTTTGCAACGAAGCGAGCGGCTGGAACTCCAAAAACGTAATGCTGATGATCAAACAAGTCGTCAAAATTCCGCGTTCCACCCTCGAAAATTTCATGGAACTCATGGGACCCTGCGACGAAGAAATCCAAGAAGCCTGGATGAACACCGCGCTCCAAATGAATCTTGAAAAACTCGCTCTCGGGCTTGAATACCTCAAAGACAACCGGGTCGAAACCCCTCTCGCCGACGGCGGACCCACCGAAATTCACTTCGGGCGCGAAGACCAGGTCGTCACACCGGAAATGGTAAAACTCGCCCAAGCGATGCTTCCGTTTGCAACAATCAACGAACGCCCCAAATCCGGACACTGGGTTCAAACACTGATCTTGTAAGTTATTTGGGCGTGCCCCGGCGCGCATCAATTACGTAATTCGTAATTGAATATACGCCGGGTCGGCGGGGCTCCGGGCTGCCCTCCGGTCGGTGCTTCGCACTGCGCGCGGAACGCGCGCACCCTCCGCCTGCCTCACGTGTCTTCGTGCAATTCCAACACTTTTTGCGCACCGTTTCAACAACATGTCTCCGTCCTGCGGATCACTAACCGCCGTTTTCTTCCGAAAAAATCTAAATTGAAAGTATGTCGCGGCGTTCTCATACCCGAAAGATTCAAAAGCTCCCGCCTGCGGAAACCTCGCGGGAACGGCTTCGCCGTATTGAAGTTCTGGGCGGATTCGGAACCAGGCGCACTCAAACGGTACCTGACCGAACCGCTTATTCCCGCAAAGAAAAGCACAAAAATAACGGCCCGCAAGGGTCGTTTGATTTTTTAAATGAAGGCTCCGGAAATACGGACAAAAAACATTAAAATGCACATACAAATTATCTGTGCATTACCACTTTGTCTCATTTCCCGATCATTTCATACCCGAAGAACTTGCCTTTAAGGGGGGAGCGGAAGACCGGGCGCGGTTTTCGGCGACCGAAGGAAGCCGGTCAAAAAACCGCGGTCACACGGGCTGAAGCGAGGGGGAGGCTCTCCCCCTCCTGTCAATCTATTCTTCTCCGCGCCCAATAATAGCAGCCGGCGAGCGCCAGAATATAAAGCCCGAAGAAAACGAGCAAACCGATTTCTACTACATCGCCGATATGGCTGTAGAGCGTGTCCCGCGTGCGGAGCGGCATTCTTTCCGTGATAACGCGGTCGGTGAGGAGTTCCGTGTTTTGACGCTCGTTTCCGTATTGGTCGATAAACGCGGAAATTCCGCTGTTGGTACAGCGCGCGATGGGGTAACCGTTTTCGATGGCGCGGTATTTTACAAGGTTTAAATGCTGCCCCGGCGCAGTCGAGAGACCGAACCAGCCGTCATTCGTGATGTTGATCATTAAGCGCGAGCCGTTCCGGATGGCTTTGCGCACGCCGGCTCCGTAAATGGCGTCGTAACAAATAAACGGGCTCCATTGATAGCGGCCGAATACCGGCACATCGTCGCCGGCCGTGAAATCGCCTTCTCCGAAATTCACATAATTCAAAAGCGGAAATATATCGTCGAAAGGTATCCGCTCGCTGAAAGGTACGAGATGAACTTTGATATAACGCTCGTAGCCGGCCGAATCCGGAGAGAATAAAAAACCGGCGTTGTAAATGTAATGCTTGGCAGGTGATTCCGGAGTGGCTTCTTTCCGCTCATAATCCAGCGCGCCGGTAAAAAGAGAGATTTGATGTTCCTGCACCAGATTTTCGATATGCCGTACTTCTCTCGGTTGTTTTTTGATGAAGTCGGAAATCGCCGTTTCCGCAAGCACGATAATATCCACGGAATCGTAAGGCACGCTGTCGCGCACAAGCTGCCACGTTTTGTCCATGGATCTCCGGAATAAGTCGCGGCTCCATTTTTCGCTTTGGCGGATACTCGGCTGCACCATGCTGATCACGGGAGATTCTTCGGGGTTCGCGTTGTAAAAAGGAGCGGCTTCCGGTTTGGATAACGTGAGGTTTCCGTGAAGCGCGAGCAGCAGCAGTAATAAAACGGGTACGGCAAGAAACGCATAACGCTTGCGGTAAACAAAAACGGCGGCCACTACCATATTGCTTGCGAGAATCAAAATCGTATAACCCGGAATGCCGATCCATGAGAGCGTTTGAAGCAGTTCGAGATGATTGCCGAGTACATAACCGAGGTGGCTCCAGGGAAAACTGAAATCGCCGAAAGTACGCGTCATTTCAAGCCCGGCGTAAAAGAACGGGAACAGGATTACAAACAAAGGAATTTTCTTAAACCGGAAATCACGGCCTTTGACAAAAACGTACGCCGCGACCGTCGTGTAAAGGCTGAAAAAAGAAACAAGGAGAAAGAGCCCGAGAATAATAAAGTGAGGCGGCCCGACGTTGATGACATTATAAATCCAGTAGTAGTTAACGGCGTTGTAAATCATCCCCGACCAGAACGAGGCAAAGAGAACCGCGGGCATGGGGTATTTAAAGAGGACAATAAACCATGGTACCAGAAAAACAAAGGCGGCGGGGCCAAGCGGGAGCGGCGGGATCGCAAAGGCGTAAAAACCCCAAGAAAGCGCGCTGAGAACAAACGCTTCGAGAGATTTTTTTTCACCGAGGCGTTTGAAATTCCAAAACACAAAACGGACAAACAGGAAAAGCCCGAGCGGAACAAAAGTCGCAAAAATCGCGAGCAAACCCGCGTGGGAGGCGGCGATATAATCGCAGGTGAGAAATAAAAAACTAATTCCCGAAAATAAATAGAGATACTTGGCAAAATGCCGGCGAACGTGTTTTAAAAAGACAAAAGGAATCGCGAGAGCGAGCGGAATCAACTGCGGAAAAAATGTGTAAAGACCGGGAGTCTTCGGCGCGCAAAAAAGAAGAATTAAGTAGGCAAGCGATACTAAAGCAATAAACCGCACCGAAATTCTTTTCAAAATCATAAACCACCTTTTCCTTGCGGATGAAACAAAAGCACATACTCGCCTTTCGGCGCTTTCGTCTCATAATATTCCAAAAGTTCGCGCGGCGTGCCCACCCGATGTTCTTCAAATTTCTTGGTAAGTTCGCGCATTAACGCTACCCGCACCTCTCCGAAAACCGTTTCGATCTCCCCGAGAAATTTAAGGAGGTTATGCGGGCTTGCGTAAAAGATAAGCGTGGAATCCGCAGTTTCTTTGAGCCGCTCCAACAAATGAAGCCGCTGCGCGCTTTTTTTCGGAGAAAAATTTTCAAACCGGAACCGGTCCGTAGGGAGCCCCGAAGAAACGAGGGCGGTGATCATCGCGCTTGCGCCGGGAACGGCGCGCACCTCAATCTGCTCCCGAACGCATTCCCGCACAAGGTTAAACGCCGGGTCGGCAATGCCGGGGGTCCCGGCGTCGCTAATCAGCGCAATATCGCCGCGGTCTTTCAAATGCTGAATATATTTGGGAGTGACTTTTTCTTTATTAAAATCATGATAACTTTCCATCGGAGTAGAAATGCCGTAATGATCGAGCAAGAACCGCGAATGCCGTGTGTCTTCGGCGAGAATCAGCGAGGATTCCTTTAAAACGCGGACGGCGCGGTAAGTGATATCTTCCAAATTTCCGATAGGGGTCGCAACAACGTAAAGCGTGAACATAGCATTAATTTAATAATCCGAAACGAGTCCCGCCTCCACGGGTTTTTGAATCGAAAGGGTTTGGCGGAGTTGTTCCATAAACCGCTTGTGAACCTCATCGGTAAATTCCTGAACGCGAGCACTCCGAAAAACGCCGAACCAGAATAAATAAAGCGTTTCGGTATTCGTAAACTCCATTTCTTGAATTACTTTGTCTTCACAAAACAGAGCGGCTTCCAAAACGGCTTGAACTTGCGTGGTGCGCGGGAATGCCGGGAATATTCCGAATTTTTCATGAAGTTCTCCCCGGAAAGAAAAATCCATGCGGCAGGAATCCGGAGCAACAAACGGTTTCACGGCTTCCCGATAAGCGTCAAGGAGCGCCGGCGCCGGGGTCACGCTGTCGTTATTGAGAACCATGGAAAAAGTAACGGGCGTTTCCGGCAAAGGCGCCGGATTTACTTTCCAATGTTCCCCGTTCAGGTTCGGCGCGCAGGCGCAAAAGAGAAACAATAAAAGCAAAGAGAAAAAGCGTTTCACAAAAAAGAAAGTTAGAATTATTAAATTATGAGTAATGACTAATCTTCCGGCTTATTTTGTTTCTGATGCGCATCTCGGGATTGAGCCCGATGGTGCGGTGCCGTACCGTGAAGAACGCTTGATTGAATGGCTCGGCACGCTTCGGGGCGCCTGCAGCCATTTGGTGATTCTCGGCGATTTGTTTGAATTCTGGTATGAATATAAGTATTACATTGCGCGGCATCATTTTGCTTTGTACCGCGCGTTCGCCGACCTTATGGACTCCGGCGTACAAGTGGATTACCTGCGCGGGAATCACGATTTTGCACTGGAAACATTTTTCCCGGAACTCGGGATTCGCACAGGGAAAGAACTCGTTTTGGAAATTCAAGGGCGGCGCACGCTCCTCACTCACGGAGACGGCTTACCCGCCTCGGATAAAGGCTATCGTTTTTTCCGGAAAGTCCTGGATTTTCCTTTTCACCGGAAACTCTTCCGGTGGATTCACCCGGATCTCGGTATGAGCATCGCGCGGTTTGTCGGGCGGCACAGCCGCCGTATCGGAAGCGAACGGGAAATTCAAATTGAAGAATACCTGGAAGCCGCGAACCGAAAAATGAAAGAACACAGGTGCGATTTACTGATTCACGGGCATCATCACCTGCAGGGAATTTGGGATGTCGAGCAAGGGCAAGTCGCAGCCTGCGGGAATTGGCTGTTTTCTCTGGATTACATCGAAATGCAAAACGGAACCGTTTCACTCCATACTTTGGAGCCATAAAAAAAGTCCGCCTCGGCGGACTTTACAAAACTTAGCGTTCCAATTCGCCTTCGGAGGCTTTTTTCATTGCTTTCGCTTTATCGGCGGCCCAAAGCTTATCTACCACATTCGTATTGGCAAAGTCTTCTTCGGAACATTCAACCCAGCAATTATGCTCTTTATGTTTCGGATTAATTTTTTCCGGTTTTACATAAACCCATCCGGAACTTTTTTTATCCCAACAGGAATAAACAGAAATTTCCTTACCATCCTCTTCAATAACCAAAACATTATTAAACTTACTGGCAGGGCCCTGCGCATTCCAATACACTTTGGATTTCATGTAAATAAATACATTAAAACCAATGAGTAAGGCAAGAGCAATCAAAGCGCCCTTGAAATTTTTCTTTGTGAGGAACACAATGATTCCCAAAATGAGAAGCACAGCAATCGCCGCAAAGTTGTAATGAACGAGATAGAATTCTTTAAGAATATCTATGAACATAGTTGGTCTCCTGTAAATAATTACATCTTGGCAATACCGAACGAAAGCGTTTTCCCTTTAATGACGGCACTCGTGCGGAAACTCTCCTTAGGAAGAGCGACTCCGTTTGAAGAAAGAGTACCCATAAAAGAAACGCTCGCATGGCTCACAATCGTACGGACATTAATGTCGCCTTTTTTACCGAAAGTCAAAGTGAAAACTTTTTTCTTGGGATTATATTCCACACTCACCGTGGGATTTGCTTGAGTATCCAATTGAGAAATGCTTAATTTATCTAAAATGAGGGTGCCGCGTTTGTCGAGAGAAATCATCGGAATACCAGAAGAATTACGGCAAGGGAAAAATTCCCATGCTCCGGTTTTCCGGGCCTTAGCTTGTTTACCCACTCCCTTAAAAACAAATAATTTACCTTCCCGAGAGAGTTCAACCGTACCGCTTTCCACCGGAATACCGATCGCTGTCATGGCACCTTTCAAATACACGAGATTACTGCCGTGACTTTGAAGAAGGCGGTAAGAATTTTCTTCCAGTTTCTTTTGAAGCTCAATACCGATTCGCTTCCCTGTTTTATCAATAAAAATTTTAGCGAAATGAAACTGGTTGATATTAAGCTCTTTGGTGAGTTTAATTGTAAAACGAAGAAATCCCCGAATATCCATTTTTGCTTCTACTAAATTCTCTGTCATAAACGAAAACCTCCTGCTGATTGGTTCTGACTTAAGAGAAATATAATAAAAAATAAACCCAAAAGTTTATCTTTAATTCATTGTGAACAAAGGTTGAATCACCGATTCAAGCGTCCCCCCCCCTCTCCGGAGCGGTAAAACAGGGAGACTTCCGATAAATTGTTTCGTTTCTTCGACCAGCTTTCGCTTTTCCGTCCGGTCTTCGATAATATAAATAGCCCCGGGAAGGCGCCCGGGAACCGTTTCCAAACGGGTTTGGGTACGAATTAAAAAACGAGGGAATAAAACGCGGTATTTGTCGGAAATCGCCGCGGCGATACTCGGAACAGGGTCAATCAGAATCACCCGCGACACTTCGGGGCGGGCGGCCAAATTAAAAGCATAAATCGCTCCGGTACCGCGGCCGGCGAGAGAGACGGAACCGGACAAACTTAAGGCGCATTTCAAAATATCTTCGGCATCCCGCATGGCAAATTTTTCGGAGGGCGTTCCGGAATTATCGCCTCCGGAACCGCGGTAATTAAATGCAACCGATCGGATGCTTTTTGCAAGCTTCATATCGGCAAGAAACGAGGCGGCGTCTTCATTTTGGTCGGGAAAATAAACGAGGGTATGAGGCGCTTCCGGGTGGGTATCCCACCCGTGAAGAACGAGCCCGTCCTGCAGACGGCATTCGGCGGCATAACGCGAAGCCTCAATAAAAGTCCGCGCTTTCGAGTCGGCAACCGCCCGCGGAAAAGCAGTCCTTCTCTCGCTCAGCATCAAATAAACGACAATTCCCGCATAGAGTACGGCAACGATACCGAGCAGGCGCAGTATTTTAAAAAAAGCATCCCGAAGGAATAAAAGAAACTTCATGCCCCAAAAATAAAAAGGTCCTCTCTTTTCGCTTTTCATTTCCCGTTTTTTTTCTATATTCGGGCTGCTTTGAGCTATGGTGTAATGGTAGCACAACAGATTCTGAATCTGTTTGTCTTGGTTCGAATCCAGGTAGCTCAACGATTATCTGCGAATGGAACATTCTCAATTTTTCAAATATTATCAAAATTTATTCGGGCCTCGCTGGAACGCTCTTGCTCTTGCACTTCAAGGCGAAAGCGTTTATCACAAACTGCAATTTGCCGAAAACCGGGAACCTTATTTTTTAGATGAAGCCTCTTATTTTGCGGCAAAACAACTTGGTGTTCTTCCGGGAATGGAGGTGCTCGACATGTGTGCCGCACCCGGTGGAAAAACGCTCGTACTCGCCTCCGCACTTGCGGGCGCGGGTTCCCTCCAAAGCAACGACCGCTCGCTCGCCCGCCGTCAGCGTTTACTCCGTGTACTCGATGATTCCCTGCCGGAAGCCTCGCGGAAAATCGTTTCGGTCAGCGGACACGACGCTTCCCGTTTCGGACTTCACCGCAAAGAATGTTACGACCGCATTTTGCTCGACGCACCTTGCTCTTCGGAACGCCATGTGATCGCTTCACCCGCGCACCTTGCCGAGTGGTCGGAAAAAAGAATCAAACGGCTCTCGCAGGAACAAGGCGCGCTCCTTGCCGCCGCCGTAGATGCCGCGCGCCCCGGCGGACAGATCGTTTACAGCACCTGCGCGCTCTCCCCTGCCGAAAACGATGATGTGGTCCGGAAAATTTTGAAGAAACGGGCAGGAGTCATTCGAGTCGTTCCTTTAACGCCGGAAATCGAAGGAACGGAAAAAACGGAATTCGGACTTCATCTCTTGCCGGATACTTGCGGCGGCCGCGGTCCGATATTCTGCGCAAAACTCGAAAAGGTTTAAAAAGGAAAAGCCGGCTCTCGCCGGCTTCCGAAATTGTCCGGAAAACGTTTATTCCACGAGAACAAAATTTTTCTTAGGCGATCCGCACACGGGGCAAACCCAATCGGCGGGAACATCTTCCCATTTGGTGCCTGCGGCAACACCCGAATCCGGATCACCCAAAGCTTCGTCGTAAATATGTTCACAAACGGCGCAACGATACTTTTTCATAGAACCTCCAAAGAATTGTTCTAATAAATCTACTCAATTTCCGCAGCCGGTATTTAAAATTTCCCGGCGGCTCACCAAAGAAACCCCCGATTGCTGCAAAAGCTCCACCGCTTTATCGGGATCATGAAAGCGAAAAATCATAATCGCATAGTCCGGATCCCGGCAAGCCGGAAACGCGTACATGTATTCGATTTGAAGTTCACCGGCGGGAGTCGCAAGCAAATCCGCAAGGCCGCCGCGTTTTGCGGAAACCTTACAGGCAATCACTTCGGTAATAGTCGAAGCAATCCCCGACTTCTCAAGCACCTCAACGGCTTTATCCGAATCGGAAACAATCAGGCGGATCAGCCCGAAGTCATCGCTGTCGGCAAGCGTAATGGAAAGCAGATTGATTCCCGCCTCGGCGAGGGTGCGGCAAACGGAATGCAAACGCCCGGGCTGATTGGAAACAAAAACGGAAAGCTGCTGAATTTTCATTGGAAACTCCCGGGTTAAATGTGTTGCCTATTATCGATGGTACGCTTTGCTTTGCCTTCGCTGCGCGGGATAGAACCCGGTTCGCGGAGAGTCACCGCCACCGAAATACCGATCACCTGCTCAATCGCGTGACGCAAACGGCGGGAAATCGCATCCATATCGCTCACGGTATCGCTGATCATCTCGCGGGAAACTTCCACATGAATATCAACAAGATCCATATTGTTTTTCGTTTCCAGAACAATCTGATAATGCGGAAGCGCTTTTTCCGCGCGGAGGAGCGCGGTCTCAATTTGAGAAGGATACACGTTCACGCCGCGGATGATAAACATATCGTCGCTCCGCCGCCCAATGCGCCGGATCCGCCGGATCGTTCTGCCGCAGATACACTTCTCCGTTTCGATAGAAGTGATATCGCGGGTGCGGTAACGAAGAATCGGCATCGCGCGCTTGCTGATCGTAGAAATCACAAGTTCGCCTTCCTCGCCGTCCGGAAGCGGCTGTAAAGTCTCCGGATCGATAATCTCCGGGAAAAAGTGATCTTCAAAAATGTGGATCCCGTTTTGGTGTTCGCACTCGCAGCCCACGCCGGGGCCGAGAATTTCCGAAAGCCCGTAAATATCAAACGCTTTAATGCCGGAACGTTCCTGAATATAAGTGCGCATCCCTTCCGACCAGGGCTCCGCCCCGAAAATACCGCGCTTCAAATTCAACCGGCTGATATCGATACCCATTTTGTCGGCAACGTCGATAATGTGAACAAAATAACTCGGCGTACCGCCGACAGCCGTCACATTAAAATCTTTCAGCACCATAATTTGACGTTCCGTATTGCCGCCGCTGATCGGAATCACGGTAGCACCGAGAGCTTCCAAACCGTAATGAATCCCGAGACCGCCGGTAAAAAGACCGTAACCGTAAAAATTCTGAACAATATCGGTATTGCGGAAACCGGTAGCGAGAAGCCCGCGCTTCACCGCCTGCGTCCACACATCCATATCTTCCTGCGTATAACCGACCACAATCGGTTTACCGGTAGTCCCGCTCGAAGCATGCAGGCGCACCACCTCTTTCATATCCACGGCAAAAAGACCGTAAGGATAGGTATCGCGCAAATCTTTCTTCATGGAAAAAGGAAGAAGCACAATATCGTCGATGCCTTTAATATCACCGGGAGTAAGTCCTTTTTCTTCCATGCGCGCACGGAAAAACGGCACATGATCGTAAGCAAGTTTAACGGTCGCTATCAGCCGCTGCGATTGAATCTCGCGTAATTTTTCGGGCGGCAAAAAATCGAGCGCCATCTCGGGGAGAAAGAGCCCATCCTGATCATTCCAAGAAATATTTTTCATAAAAACCAACTTCAAAAATAAACGTAACCCATCCGGATTAAAAATAGTATTAATCCGGATTTTTTGAAAGTTCCGGATCACATCTCTAAAACATTTTGGCGTGCCCCGGCGCAACCACCGTCATGCCGATTCTGAAACATCCTGAATTTATTTCAGGATCAGAATGACCGTTTCAGGATCTATTTCTTTGAATCTCGTCCCAAAAACCAAGATGACATTTTTTCGTCATTCTGAACTTGTTTCAGAATCCACTACTATAAAGCGCCGGATCGGGCTATATTTTTGCCGAGCGCCCTCTGCGTTTCAGTCATCCCGCACCGGAGCGGGATTTCAGTAGCTGAAAAGTCTTACATGACATAGCAAATTCAACCGATGCGGCAAAAACGGAGCCGCGCGAACTAAAACTTCGGACAAGTAATCCGCGCGTCTCCGCCCTTCGGGTCACTATCCCTCACGCGAAGAAAAAGCATATACAAACGCCTTAAAAATGTAAAATGCCACTCCCGCGCGATTTGTCTCGGAGCATTGAGAACCGCGGCAGGGGTCGAATATTTTCGACCCGGTCTTAGGATGGAAAAAACAGCTTCTGTCACAGCGAGCCGAAGGCGCGGCAGTCCGTGTTCCTGTCATGGCTAGAGCATAGCTCATGGCCATCCAAACACGAATTGTTCCTCCCCGGATCACCGCGCCGCTGCGTGGCTTGCGATAACAAAAGGGGTGTGACTCGTGAAGACTGGTCCCAAGCACGCCTTTATAAAACGGCAGCGGGAAAATGCTCACAAAATAAGCATTCCGTCGCCGTAACTAAATAACTTTAATTTATTCTCTACCGCAAAGCGATAAGCTTCGAGCGTTTGTTCTTTGCCGTAAAATGCGGACACAAGTAAAATAAGAGAACTTTTAGGCCAGTGGAAATTCGTGAGGAGTCCGTCAATCACTTTGAACCGGTATCCCGGATAAATAAACGCGCGAGTCACTCCCGTTTGAGCGGTAAGAAAACCGTTATCGGCGGCAACCGATTCCAAAACCCGCGTGCATGTAGTCCCGACCGAAATAATGCGCCCGCCGTTTTGTTTGGCACGGTTAATCATTTGTGCGTTTTCTTCGGTGATTTCGTAATGCTCCCCGTGCATTTGATGTTTGCGGTAATCTTCGGCGGAAATATTTTGGAATGTCCCAAGCCCCACATGAAGCGTAACTTCTGCCACAAAAACGCCCTTATTCTTTAATTCTTCAAGCATTTCTTCGCTGAAATGCAGGCTGGCGGTAGGTGCGGCAACAGCGCCCGAATATTTAGCAAAAATCGTCTGATAATCTTCCTTATCTTGCTGATCGTCGGCGCGGCGAATATAAGGCGGGAGCGGAACGTGACCTTCGGCATGAATCACTTTTTCAAGTTCCGCGGGAGTGGTTTCAAATTCGAGAACGCGCGTCCCGTCGGCGAGAATATTTTCTACGTGAACGTTGACTCCGCCGATCACCGCCGATTTTCCGGCAGAGAATGCCCTGCCCGGTTTTACCGAAGCTTCCCAGCGGGCATTTCCGTTTTCGGCAGGCACGAGAGAACGCACCAAAAGAATCTCCGCTTTGCCGCCGTGAGGCGTTTCCCCGAAAAGGCGCGCAGGAATCACTTTAGTATTATTCACCACCAGACAATCACCCGCTTTAAAAAGCGAAATGATTTCACGGGATGAAAGAATTTTACGTTCACCACCGTTTCTCGGGCAATAAAGAATGCGCGTATTTCCTTTCCCGGCGGTGCGCTCGGCAATGAGTTCCGGAGGAAAATCAAAATTAAATTCGGATAAATTAAATTCGTTCATTTGATCAGTTTCATTGATTTTTTCAAACGGTCTTTGATTACTTTTTTAAGCGAAGCCGGTTCGACCACAAAAGCATCCGGATAAAGGCTGAACAGCCACGATTCCAAATCGGGTGTGCGGTAAAGATTCAGCTCCACTTGCATATCGCCGTTTGAAAGATTTTTGGTTTTTGCCTTCGGATTGAAATTTGATTTCTGAAATTGACTTTTGAGCCAGGGAGAAGCCACATTCAAAATGATTTTCTGCGGTTCCGGTTTATTTTCCGGCACCCATTTACCATAACAATATTTATAAAACTGCTCGGAATCAAAAACTATTTCCTCAAAAGTTTCGCTGAGAGTGATTTCCTGTTTGATGTTTTTGAAAACCAACAACTTTACCGGCGTATCCGAAGCAGGCGAGCGTTCCTGATAAACTAAGTAAAGCGTGTCAATGCGGAGAATCAGTTTGAGCGGTTTAATCACTATCTCGCTGATTTTACTGTTTTCAAGCCTGTGTTCATAGCGAATTTTCAGACATTTTCTGTTTTTAATCGCATCCTGATATTTTTCAATCCGCGTTTCCATTTTGTTCAAGTCAAACTCGGCAAAAGGACCGCGGTCAATCACAAAATGAGAATTCAAAAGCGGGTCTTCCGGAATTTCCTGTACCACATCGTCTTTCAAAAACTTAATGGTACTTTTAATCACCTTGCCGTACCGCGCCGTCTCGGCAGACGGCGCGAGTTCCTCATTCATTTTTTCAAGCGAACGAACGAGTTTGTTCAGCGTTTTATTTTCTTCGGCTTCAAGATAAAAACGGCTCTCGTTTTTTTTCAGAAGTCCTTCACTTTCGAGCGTACGGAGATACCGGTACACGGTGCGTTTATCGCAATTCATATAAACGGCAAGTTCCTCAAGAGTCGCGGGTGATTTGGCAAGCCGTTTTTTGAACTTCGATATTTTTTCATACGTTGAGGACATAATCAGAGAATCACCCGCAAATTATTTTTGAGCTTAAGAGATTTAAAATACCGGAACGCCATCAAGGCCGCGAGGCGTTTCTGGAAAATAGAAGTAACGAAACCTTCCAGAAAAAACGAATCGCCGAACCCGGAAACGCGAATGCGCGCCCCCTGCAAACGCGGGTGTTCCTGAAGCATACGCGCTACCGAAAGACTTTTTTGATGCAGCGAAGCGGAGTTGTGTTCTTCAAGCCGGAGCGAAAACGAACGAATCCCGGGAATCAAAGCAAGGCGATCTTCAAGCAAAGCATGCGCTGTTTCAGAGTAACAAAACGCTTTAATTTCCACATTACCGTTTTGAATAGTACATGAATAATTAAAAATCGGGAGCGACAAATCTTCTAAAATCCGCAGCACGGAATTTTCAATTTGCGAATCCGGAACCGGTTGAAGCGGCTTCACCGTCAAAAACTCAACCACGCCGCGCAGGAGTTTTTGTTCCGAAAGAAAGGTGAGAATTTTTCTCTTCCGTACAAAAGAAGGGACATTCCCTTGAAGGAAAAGAATCCCCTGCCTCACAAGAATCCGGAAACTCGCCGCTTCCGGCGAAAAATGTTCTCTGAGCTCTTCTATGAAAAAACGCTCTAACTTTTCATTTCCAAGATATTGGGCGGCAATCGGAACCGTGATAAAAAGAATGGAATCGTCATCTAAAAGAAGAGCGACACGATCTTTTGCATTATCGCTGATAAACCCTACCACCGAACCGAACTGATTCCGCGGCACATGATAAATAAAATCCCCGAGAAGCGCCTCCGGCAACTGAAACGGAAATAAACGATACCCCCGGGGAGATTCTTCTTTTTCGATTTTCAAATAAGGATGTTCCACCTTGCGTTCTTTGCCGTCGGTATCTTTCAAAACAATAATTTCTTCGGCGGCATTATGGAAAATGCCTTTCACTTTCAGCGGGCGCGGCTCGTCTTTCATGTAAAGCCAATCGCCCGGACTGAGACGATTCCTGCCTAAAATTTTGGTATAAACAGGCCTCGCCGCCGGCGTGCGAATTGAAGCAAATTCATGAGAGAACGCCACAAAAAAAGTCCCGCAGTGATCACAAACGCAAAGGAGCGGTACCCCTTTTTTCGTTCCGCTTCTCGGGAAAAAAGGTTCCCGCGCAAAAATCCCATGGTCTCCGACATTCCGGCAGTTTCGGCAAAAGAGACTTTCGGTGATGATCCGGTGTGGGAAATGAGTGCGCAAAAAACTATTCCTGCATTAAAGGTTCCGCAAAAGCAATACGACGGAGCGATTCTTCTTTACCGAGAGTTTCAAAAATTTCCCAAAGCCCGGGCCCGGCTGTTGTTCCGGAAACGGCAAGGCGCACGGCTCCTACCAAGTCGCCCAATTTACATTCTCTCGTTTGCGCGAGGGTCTGAAATGCGTTTTCGATGGCCGCCGCCGTAAACGGTTCGGTTGTCTGCAATGCGTTTCGAACCGCTTGCGCGATACCGCGGGAACCTTCGCCCCAATTTTTCTTTTGCCCTTTTTCGTCGAAATTCCCGGGAGCTTTGAAAAAGAACATGGCCATTGCGGCGAGGTCTTGAAGAAAATGAATGCGCGGCTTCAACATTTCCGTTACTTTTTCAAAATAAGTTTCGGAATAATTTGAAACGGCAACTCCAATATCCGCCAAATCTTTTTTCAGACGTTCCGCGAGTAAAGACGTCGGAGCAAGGCGAAGATGCTGCCCGTTCATCCATTGCAGTTTTTTCTCGTCGAACGAAACCGCTTTCGGGTTAATGCGCTCCAGAGTAAACGAGTCGATCATTTCCTGAATACTCATGACCTCACGGTCATCGCCCGGGTTCCAGCCGAGAAGCGCAAGAAAATTCACGAGAGATTCCGGCAAGTAACCGAGATCGCGGAAATCTCCGACGGAAGCAGCCCCTTTGCGCTTGGAGAGTTTCCCGCCGCCCGCGGCAAGAATCACCGGAAGGTGGCACCACATCGGCGGATCCCAACCGAACGCCTTGTAAAGTAAAACGTGTTTCGGCGTGGAACTGATCCATTCGTCGCCGCGAAGCACATGAGATGTTTCCATCAGATGATCGTCCACCACGCTTGCAAAATGATAGGTCGGGAATTTATCGCGCTTGATCAGCACGAGATCATCGAGGAGCGCGTTTTGATATTCAATGGTGCCGCGAATCAAATCGTCAAAAATCGTCACACCGTCTTCCGGCACTTTAAAACGAATCACCGCTTTTTCACCGGCTTGAATTCTCGTTTCCGCCTCTTCTCTTGAAATCCCGCGGCAATGGCGATCGTAACCTGTAACGGGCGCCCCTGATTTTTCCTGTTCCGCACGCACTTCCTGCAAACGTTCTTCGGTACAAAAACAGTAGTAAGCATCGCCGGAGTCGAGCAACTTTTGAATTTCCCGCGCGTAAATATCCAAACGTTCGCTTTGAAAATACGGGCCTTTATCGCCGCCGCATTCGGGACCTTCATCCCACAACAATCCGAGCCATTTTAAATCGCGCAGCAAATCGTGAAGCGCTTCTTCGTTGTAACGCTTGCGGTCGGTGTCTTCGATACGGAGGTAAAAAGTGCCGCCGGTCGCTTTGGCAAAAAGGTAATTGTAAATCGCGGTTCTCGCGCCGCCCACATGGAGATAACCGGTGGGGCTAGGGGCAAATCGAACGCGAACAGGCTTTGTTTCAGGCATAGAAAATCCGGAAGTTTGTGAACATTTATCCGGTTTAAAAATAATAAAAATGAGCGCCGGCTTGATTCAACGCATTCTCACCTCTGCTTTTTATACCATCAATAAATGAAATCGCCTTAAAAACACTTAATGCAGAATATTATTGTGTCTATTTTGAACATAAGCAACCGGCAAGTTTCAAATCATTTTTCAGCCTGTTTATTTTGAGACGTCCCCAAAAGCAGTATTGATTTGGACGCGTACCCTCAATTTATAATAACAAGAGTTTTGGAGTACGGATTATTGAGCGATCGGCAATTCATCAAGAATTACTACGGAATTGAAACAATTGTAAAATACGTTAAAAATTTTCGCAATTTAGATTCGAAAACTTTATCTTATATCGCCGCCATTTCAAATTCACCTCGCGAAGAATTTAGATGTTATCATAGTAATAAAATAACCATTGATAATTATTAAACCATATTTCAATTAACATTAGACCCCAGGCCTCTTTACAATGCTCAATATCGGGGGAAATTTTATTTTAAAGTCAAAGATTTACAGCAAAAATTATTACCGGTTACTTACTCCGTAGCCCGCCAGCGCCAAAGTTTATTGCGGTCGCTCTCTTCGGCGTAATCAATCCCGATTCGCTTTGACGTTTCAAACAGAAACGGTTCTCCGTCTTCAAGCCACAAATCCGGCGACTTTGTTAAATCGGCGTAATTTAAATCCCGTGTAATCTTCAGAAACTTTGTAAGTTTTCCCGGACCATCGAAACCTTCGATACCGCGAATTAAAACCCCTTCGGGGAATCCGCTTTTTCCGCTGATGATATTAAATAAATTATGTATTCCGTAACACAAATAAACATAGGCCGTTCCGCCTTTTTCCCACATAATGCGGTTACGCTCGGTTTTACCTTTGCTCGCATGGCAGGCGGTATCGCCCGTGCCGTAATACGCTTCGGTTTCGGTAATTCTCGCGCGGAGAACCGTTTTACCGTCTATCCTGCGGCAAAGATATTTACCCAAAAGGGCAGGAGCAAGTTCCAGCGCCGATTGAGCGAAAAATTTTTGTGCTAAGCGTTTCTTAGGCATACCGGGAAATATTAGCAAACCTGATTGAAGAAATCAATAACAATAGAGTATATTCGCTTGTTCTCAGCCGGAATTAAGAACAAATTCAGGGCAGAGACATCACAAAATAGATACCTGTTAAACCGGTAATTTCTATATTTGGGAAACTATGAACAAAAGCGCCATTGACAACTTAAAAGAAGCCTTAAAATATTCCCCCGACAATGTTCCTCTGCGTTTTTTGCTTGCGGAAACACTTCTTGCAAATTACATTCTCGACGAGGCCGAAAACGAATTTTCAACTCTTCTTAAAACAACGAATAATGATAATGCAAAATTCGGACTGGCGAAAGTACATTTTGAAAAAGCGAATTATTCTATCTGCAGTGTTATTTTAGAGGATTTAATTTCGCATGGTACTAACGAAGTCAAGATTCTTGTGTTGTATGCAAAAACGCTTTTGAAAGAAAACACGATTGGAAAGGCGATTGATGTTTACCAAAAGATTTTGAATATGGACCCGGATTTTTCCGATAAAGAACTTGATGAAAAATTACGGATAAAAGATTTCGATGAGATGCTTGAAATCGAAGATGACGAAAATGAACTCAGCGACCGGTTTTTGCAAAAATCCGACATCAATTTTAACGATGTGGGCGGAATGGAAACGGTAAAAAAAGAAATTGAGCTGAAAATCATTAAACCGCTGCAATTCCCCGAACTTTACAAAAGTTACGGCAAAAAAACCGGCGGCGGCATTTTGCTTTACGGACCGCCGGGATGCGGAAAGACCTTTATCGCCAAAGCAACTGCGGGAGAAGTAAAAGCAAAATTTATATCCGTGAGTTTGAATGATATTTTGGATATGTGGATTGGGAACAGCGAAAAGAATTTACATGAAATTTTTGAACTCGCTCGCGCTAATGCCCCATGCGTTTTGTTCTTTGATGAAATCGATGCTTTAGGTGCGAGCCGCAGCGACATGAAACAATCCGGCGCACGCCATTTAATCAATCAGTTTTTGCAGGAGTTAGACGGAATCAACGACACCAATGATGGCATTTTAATTATCGGCGCTACCAATACGCCGTGGAATTTAGACGGAGCCTTCCGGCGGCCAGGCAGGTTTGATCGAATCATCTTTGTTCCGCCGCCCGATGCAGCTACCAGACAATCCATTTTAAAACTGAAATTGGAAAATAAACCGGCAGGCGCCATTGATGTTGAAACCATTGCAAAGAAAACAGACAATTACTCCGGCGCCGATATTGACGCGATAATTGATATCGCCATTGAAAAGAAGTTGGAAGACTCGTTCAAGGATGGCTACCCCAAACCTCTTGAAACCAACGATTTGACGGCCGCTCTAAAAAAACATAAACCCAGCACACAAGAATGGTTTGCTACCGCAAAAAATTTTGCAATGTTTGCCAATGATTCCGGACTTTACGATGATATTTTAACTTATCTGAAAATAAAGAAATAATATGGACGATGATCAACTCTCCAAAGCAAAAATTTTAATCCGGCAGGAAAAATGGGCGGAAGCTGAAAAATGTCTTGCAATACTGCTTTCCGAAAATTCCGATAGCGCTTATCTTCATATTCTGCTTGCAGAGGCAAAGATCGGGCAAAACCAATTGAAACAGGCAAATACGATTATAGAAAATGCAATTCAGCTTTCACCCGATGAGCCGCTCGCATATTATGTTAAATCCAGAATTTTTGTTCTGCAGAATAATCTTAAAGAAGCCGAAAAATTTATTCTGGAATCAATCCGATTGGATCCGGAAGATGCCGACTATTTTGCGTTCCTTGCCAACATTCAAAATGCGCGCAATAAATTTAAGGAGGCTATGGAATCGGCGAATCAAGCGCTGGAATTAAACGCTGAAAATGTACTTGCCTTAACCATTCGAGGTTCAGCTCTTGCAAGTCTTGGGAAAACGAAAGAATCGATTGAATCTATTGAAGCCGCACTTCGTGAAAATCCAAACGACGCTTATACTCACGCCAGTTACGGATGGAGTTTACTTGAAAACAGAGAACATAAAAAAGCGTTGGAGCATTTTAGAGAAGCATTAAAAAATGACCCCAATTCGGATTACGCGCGTTCGGGTATGAAGGAAGCCTTGAAAGCCTCAAATATGATTTACCGTTTCTTTTTGGGTTATGGCTTAAAAGTAAGTAAAATGACCAAAAAACAGATAGGCGGATTGTTCATCGGCATATTTATTACTTTTCAGGTGTTAAAAAATATTATAAGAACGAATCAAGATACCGCAAGACTTGTTGCCGGTTGCTTTTCCATTTTTCTTATACTCTTTTTATTATCTACCTGGCTAGCGACACCTCTGAGCAATATGCTTTTGCGGCTTAACCAGTATGGAAGTTTTCTTCTCACAAAAGAAGAAAAAAGAAGTTCTAATTTTGTAGCGGGAAGTTTGTGCGTATTTATTGTAAGTTGTTTACTTTGTTTTTTTAGCAACAAATTTGCATCGATTGCCATTTTTGGTTTTGTAATGATGTTTCCCTCCAGCGTGATATTTACCGCCTCAAAATACAGATATTTGCTGTGGGTTTGTGCGTTTGTACTCGCCGTATTTGGAATTTTTTCCATCGTAGAAATTTTTTCTACCGGTGGAATAACAATGATACTTGCTTTTGTTCTTTCTTTTATCCTGTTTTTAGCCCTGACCAATTTTTCGCGCCTAAGAGAAAGTAATCGGTGATGTATCGTTTACGGGCGGTGTCCTTCCTCACTGCGAATCTCCGCCCGTTCGGGTCGCAACACTCGCCACTGTATTTTAATATGAAAATATCCTAAATTTCTTATCCGTTTTTATTTATTACAATGGCGGAAATCCCTTTATTTTCAATGATTTATACTTATGTCTCTAATAAATCTCTAATAAATCTCTAATAAATCTCCCATCGCGGAGCTGTAGATGTTCCCTTGTTGATAATTTTTTGTTTTTTTCTCAATTCTGAGATCAAATTGTTTATTTTAGTCTTTTTTTGAGTATCGTTATAAATATCAGGCAATTTTTTCCATAAAAGCTCATCAATATCTTTTCGGGTTACGGTTTTATGTTGCTTAATGGATTTCAAAATTAAATCCAGATAGTATTGCTTATCTAATCCTTTGTTTTTAGTATAGGTCGCTTTTTGTCCGGTTACTTGAGATATTTTAGCTCCGATAAAGTAATTCGGCCTCCGCCCCTCAATCAATTTTTCCTTCCTTAGTTTAGAAGCCGCATGCTCTGTAATTTCCAAATGCTTTTGTATTCTATCCAAATTAATTACTTCTTGTAAACTTAAATCGCCTCGTTGAATGAGTATTTTGGAATAATTCTCATCTATTGATTGCCCGTAAATCGTTAAAATGACTTTGTTGGATTGCGATAAATCATAATCCGGCATTGGAAAATACCGATTTCTCTGTGAGACACAAAGAGAATGAATTCCATAACCTAAGCGGTCTATCATTCCTAAATTAACCATTGCCGTTGCAAGCCATGGATTACGATATTTTGTAGGAGTTTTTTTACCAAAAGAATAATCTTCCGGACGACCCTCAAAAAAGTTACCGGTATTAGTGAATATCAATTTATCAACTTGTTCGGTAACGAGAATACGACTATTTAAACTATAGTCTTGATGAGCGATACAATTGTGCAAAGCTTCTAATATGCTTCTCGTGTCGTATTTATCCACTGTGATCGCCAAAAGTTCATTGTCCGGGAAAAACTTATATTTAATGTTGCGTATTCGCTGCATTAAGTAGGTTGTGGTTAGTAAAAACGGTGGAGCAAAATGTTCATAAGTTTTTTCTTCCGTATCCAATTTCCAAGTAAGTTCGGCAATTGAGGGTAAAAGATAATGTGTGGATTCTTCTTTTCCGAGCAATAAAATGGCAGTATTCGTAATCTTTCCATTGATAGTAATTTTAGCTTTATCTAAAAATTGAGCATCACTCCACTTATCAATTTGCTCATAGTAATTTTTATTTGTATTTAATTCCTTATATTTTACCCGTGCTACTCGAATGGCATCATGATCTAAATCCGTAAGGCTTGCATTTTCAACAATTGTTGCACTCCAATCTTTTTGTGAATTATAAATGGCACGCATTCGATCGGGAAAATGAAGCAAGTTGGTTTTATTGCTCCCAATTCGAATATAAGGAGTTTTCCGAAAATAAATGGGCTCACCTTTTGCGGCAGGTATAAGTAATAGCACAATGTGCTTACCTTGATAGTCAAACTCAAAAATTTCAAAATGAATTTTCGGTTGTAAATTAGCACATAAAAACAACTCTAAATCTTGATTTCCACCATGTTTCGCATTTATGAAAGTAAAATTAGTTCCTTTAACCGTATGTGAACTATCTTCTACACCCCAAATGAAATAACCAAAAGGTTTGTTTGCAATCGCGGCTCCATTACTCATTGCAGAAATATACTCACCAATTTGTTCATCGGTAATGCAGCCTTTGCCCATTTTGAATTCGACCCACTCGGTTTCTACCGGGAGAGCTATTAATTCCTCTAATAACTTGCTAAGTTCTTGATTCGTCATTTTTTAACCCTTATAACAGTATCATTTCTTAATAGTTATAAAGAAAGGTAAAAAAGATTTGCATTTTAAAAGGGGCTTGAGAACTTCTTTGGCGTTTATTTTTCAAATAAAACTACAAATACACAAACGATTGAGGCGCTAAAGTTATATTGTATTCCGCTAAACTTTTGGGGTGAGAAAATCTTTTAACTTTCCCAACTTGAATCGCGAAAGCCTTTTCTTTGTTTGCAAAATAGCTATCATAAAATTGCTTAGTAATGCCGGAAGAATTTTGCGTGATTTTCCATAATTGATTTGTATTTTCACACAATATATCTTCTATATCAAATTCTCCTATCACTTGCCGAACAGGAGAAGAGGCATAAACGACCACTTTTTTTATGCCTTCTCGTTTAAAAATACTTTTACGGAATTCATATTTCTTTGTTCCGTCAAATATTTTATAGGCAAATTCTGGTTTAATCGACAATAAAACTTTCATCGCTTTTTGTTTCCTTCAGAAGGATGTTAAATTGATCTTTTGTAATTTGTTTAAATCCTCTCGGAGCGTCATTCACTCCACTTAACACTTGGAAGTCAATCAATTCTTTCATGTTTATTCTATGAGGAAAAGAATAGATTTATAAAATTTCACAACTTCACTACCCCCTATTTAATTTCTACTAATTTTTGTAAATATTGCTTATTTTCTTGGCGACTTTTTTTTACATAACCAATTTCATCACAAACGGCTTCTATTTTTTGACAAAAAATATCTGCACTCAAAGCGGACATTGATAGTTCACTATTTGAAATATCTTTGTTAGTAACGTGCCATTGCGATTCATCGTCTAATGGGTGTTCGGGTCTGAATGGTGGAATGTTAAAAATTTTATGGTCAATTTGAGTAATCCAAGACGCACCAACTTCGGTAATTGCGCCCCAAGATTGTTTTGTATTTTCACTTGTTATAAAAAGGACAAAAATCTTTTGAGTAGAATAACTATCTACGAAAAAATCTCTTAAATAACCATATACCGAACTGCCTTCGGGAACTCGACAAACTTCGTCATCGCAATTTGTGTATAAAATATCTTCCTCGGGGGTATTGTTGAATACCAACATTTTGTAAACAATATCTGCTAATGCCTTATCGGGATATGTTTGGCTAATCAATATTTTTTTCTTTTGAGAATCAATAATAGATTTTATGCCTAAATCAAGAGTACTTGTATTGATAGAATCAAAAATAACTTGTTGTATCACATCTTTTGGAGCATTTGCTCCAATTCTATTTATACTCTCAGAGGCTATTTTGCTTGCATTTTGTCGGAACGTGTCAATTTGTTTTTTTAATTCTGCCTCATTCTTTTTTTGCTGATTTGTGGCTTCTTGTTTCTTTTGTGCTTTTGTCAAATCTGCATATAAATCTCTTTTTCTCAAAATTTCGGGCAATAATGTATTTCGCACATAAGCGATTACCTTCTCATATCTTGGGTCGTCCGATTTATAACCCTGTCTGTTGCTCAATGCCATATCGGGCAATTCAGAGAGTTCAAATAAGTCAATATGAAGTTCACCGACAACATAAACTTCATTCAGTTTATTTTGACCAACTATTGGAAGAACATTAAATTCGCCCATTTTTTTGTTGGCATATAATGAAATAAAATTGTCGGGAAAATCGGTCAATTCTGCTTTTCTTCCTCGCGTTGTTTTGTATGTTCCTATCCAACCTGCAATAACTAACGAATACTCGTGTTCTTCATTGTTATTATCTTTCATTGTTAGAGGTTCTGTATAAACTGCTCTATTCTCAACCAATTCTGCTCTCCTTGTTGGGTAATAATTAGGAACTAAACTCAACAAGTTCGAATACTCATCTCCGAATGTTATCAATGTACATAATTCTTTCATTATGTTATCATCAAAACTATCAATACATTCTTTCTCTGTTCCTCTTATAATGTGTATTTTGAAATCTTTATTTACCAAAGGAAAGATTTTCAGCAAATTTCGTTTTACTGCCGCCAAAGTTTTGTGTAGTCTATATTGTGGATTTTTCATCACAATGGCAGTTCCTTGTTCTGTTATTTTCTCAAATTTTATATCGTTATCGCTAATGGGTTGCAACTTATTTCCCTCTAACGGGCGACGAGCAAGCACAAAACCCGATTTTTCACTATTGCTTATAGTCAAAATATCAACAGATTCAGAAACGGAAAGAGCCGCCAATTTCCCAACTCCTTTACGCCCCATTTTCCGTCTTTGACCTGAACGAGAAAAAGAATCATCTTCACTATTACGCGAAACTCCTGCAACATTCAAAAATTTCTTAATATCTCCGTTGTTGTATGACATTCCATGTCCGTCATCTTCTACACGAATATCATCTTTGTTCGATATAATATAAACATTTTTCGCATCGGCATCGTAAGCGTTTGCGATTAATTCAGCCAACACATAATAGATATTTGTATATAAATTTGGACCTAATAACTCCAAAATTCGAGGGTCAACATTTAATTGATATTCTTTCATTATTTATAATCCTTGATATGTTTTAAAATACTTTGACCAATAACATAGCCTAATTTAACAGGGACAGCATTACCTATATATCTAGAAGCCTTTGTCATTGCAATATTTTCATTTGGTGCAAAAAATTCATACTCAAAAGGAAATGTTTGAATCAATGCAGCTTCCCGCAATGAAATTGCTCTATGTTGTTCCGGATGTCCAAATCGACCATTTCCCAAACCTGTACACAATGTTGTCATTGTTGGTGCTGGCTCTTCCCACACCATTCTTCCATAAACGCTTCCAAAAGACTTTCCTGTTTCTTTTTTATGGCAATCTAATTGTAAGTCTTCACTCCAATCCCTCCAACCTCCACCATAAGGTGTAGCTTTTATTCGTTTTAAGTTTTTCTCTGACAAAGACTTTGCAATATGTAATTTATCTGTTTTACATGTTTCCCCTGCTTTAATCGGTGGCAAATCCCCAATAATATCTTTTACCGTAACATATTTCTCGGGAATATGAGTTTTAGGAATCAATGATATCTCACCTAATTTTGAAGCCAATAAAACCAATCTTGTTCTTCTTTGAGGAATACCATAATCGGGACAAAAAACTTTATTTACACTAACTTTATAGCCATTTGTTTTTAAAGTCTGAATAAAATCCTGTAAAACGGGCTTCTCTTTGAAATTTAAAATTTGAGCAACATTCTCCATTGTTATAATATCTGGTTTAACTTTTTTTACAATTCTGCCAAACTCATATAATAAATCATATTTATCAGCATCTTTCTTTTTATTTTTAAACGCATAAGAAGAAAAAGGCTGACATGGGGCGCAACCAGCCAAAACTCGTAAAGAATATTCACTCTTATACAAATTTTTAATAAACTCTCCTGTTATACTTTTTATATCCTGTGAAAAAAAACTAGCCTTATTGTTCTTTTCATAAGCATATTTACAAGTATCATCAATATCAAAACCTGCAACAATACGCATTCCACTTTGTCGCATACCATAACTCAACCCACCAATTCCACAGAATAAATCAATAACTTCTACACTATTTTTTTGTGCCATACAGAAATTCTCCATAAAAGTTATATGTTTTCCCGCATACACTACAAACGTTCATAATCCGTTTGCTTTGTCTATTTATTACTTTAGCTTTGAAAATCATAATCAAAATTTAATATAATAAAAATGAAAATCATATAAAACGATTCATTTGTAATTTTTCATTATCTTTTCCTCATTATCTTCATAAATTTGAATTTTTTATACAATTTTTGAAAATCGCAAAAAGGATTACTAATTCAATTCCTATATGCTTGGTTAAAATTTCGTATTAAAAGCTTGTTCTACCAATTAATCATAAACTCTCCAAAATTTTTGGAAAGTATAAGTTTTTGTATAAGTGTAATGAACAGGTCATAAATTGCGATCTTAGAACTCAATTATATTATATTTATGTAATGAATATAGTTGAAAAATTAAACACACTTAATTACTATCAATTTAAGTATTTTGGTCAAAAAGATGGCGCGACGCATTTAGATTTATTCTTTTTGTTTGAGAATTTTTTGGCAATCTAAAAGTATTTCGAGGAGTATGATTTTTCCTCATTAACTGATCATACATATATTGATTATCTCTTCATTAGAAAATTTATCCAATTTGAAGAAATGGAAAATGATATTATTAACGAGAAAAAAGAATTATTTTCCGAAATAATTTCTTATTTGAAAAGAATATTTCAGAATTACCAAATAAGTGATATAATAAGATTTCTCAATAATGAAGGAATTGAATTTCTTAAAAAATATGACCACCATAGTATTTCAGAAGAAACATTTAATATTTGCATAAAATACAACAGTGGTTTAATAAACTTTTTAAAAGGAATAATGCAAATAGATTTGTTTCTTGCTATAGATAATTTTGACAAATTATCACCTATTTTATTGAGAAATTATGACTTAGCTGCTCTTTTCTTAAGAGAAGAAACTTTTGAAAAAATAGGATATTTCAGATTGAATCAATACTTTGAAATAATTAATTTCTTTCAAAGTAAAAAACTCTATGCTGAACTGATAGAGCATCTCTTATTAAAAATTGTAAAATATTGCGATGAATTAGTTGCGAAAGTCACCGAAGATAATGTGCTACAAAGCGAAATTCATATAAAAACGATAATAAACTTTCTCCACGAAATAAAAGATTCTCGTGTTAACAAATACGAAAATAAAATAGAATGGTTAGAAGAGATAAAGAATAAATATTTTAAAAAACATGGTCATATTTTCTCAGCAGATATTGACATTAGTAATACAATGCAATTCTTAAAAGACGAAAATATTGATTGGAAATCAAAAATACTTACCTTAACTCATCGCAAGAATCCAGTAAGTGGAAACATTGAACATTATTACAATATTGTAGGTGAAGTACCTCAATCTATTATAGATTTTATTTCCACATCAATTTCAATTGATGATTACTTTACTATAAGTAAACAACAGTCACTTGCATTCTATGACAAGATACACTTGACTATTTTTGAATATTATTTCCGCGAAGAACGAATAGAAGATTTTTTCTCAATGCTAATAGGCCTTCTTGAGGGAATATGTAGTTTCTACAACATTGATTTCAAGAAAAATGAATTCAATATTGATATTGAAATATTGCTTCAATATTGTTTCATAATATTTCAAGCATCTAAGGATAAAAATGATGCCCTTCTCAAAGGCATGAGTTATAGTATTACAGTGTTTACATGTAGTATGATTGAAAAATTATTAAGGCTACTGTATAAAGAACAAAAAAAAGATTTGTATCTTTCAATAGATTGGTTTTCATTAGGACATTTATTAGATACATCAAATGAAGATAATAAGACTATAATTGATTTATTAAGCTTTCATCAAGTCAAATTCTTAGAATATTATCTTTTAAGAAATAAAACAAGTAAGATTGGCTTGAATTATAGGAATAATTTTGCTCATTATAAAAACATAAAAACCGATGATTTCAATTATGCAATAGTAAAACACATAATTTTGCTGTATTTAGGCATTGTAAATTCATTATTTGTTAATACAACAAAACAGTTGTAAATTAACCCCTAACCAACCTCTGATATCTTTCCATTAACTCGGCTACAATTTCGGCTTCAACCATATCCTTTTTGAATCCGTATAATTTCATTGCGGCGGAGTCAAGTGCGCGACGAGCTTTGAGTAACTCCGGAGGCATAGTGAGCGGATCGTATAAATCAGCGAGGGAACTTTCAGGGAATTTTGCTCTTGCGTTTAAAATATTTTGTGCCAATTTTTCAATTTCAGTTTGTTGCTCTTTGGTTGTAATTGCCCAAGGGAAGTTGTTATATACAATATCTTTTGAATAACGGTAATCACTTTTTAACCTACCACAAACCGTTCTCATCCAAGCGTTATGAACGTTTGAAGTTAGAATGCCAAAGTGATAGAGAGTAGCATTTGGGATTATAAGAACAAGATTTGTTGCAATTGTATCTTTATCCATAAATCCTATTGGGATATACTCTCTTTTTTCAGATGATACAGAAGGAATAATAACAAAAGTCTCGGGATTATATGTTTCCTTGAAAAGAGTTGGTGTCCCGGCAAGTCTTTGTGTTCCCTTATCTGTACTAGCTAATCGCATTTCTCTTACTCTATTTACTCGTTCCATAACTAAAGGCATTTTTCGTAATTCAGTAGGAGAACAATTAACAAGCCATAAACAATATCTTTTTAGGTTATTTATATATTCTTGTGCTCCTACTAATCGTTTGATATAGTTTTTTGCTAAAGATTCTTGTTTAAGGAAATCATCTATTTCACTAGCTTCAATTATTAAATTACCCCCATCTGTAGGTTGATTTCCTTTTTGTATTTTAGGAATATCACATAGAGGTTTACTTCTACTTTCAATAAATACTGTATCGCCTTCAAATAAATATGGTGTAATATTTGGTGTGGTTTTTTGATAGCTAAAGCCAATAATAACGCAATGAACAGCCGCTTTCCCTTTTGCCTCATTACTCCATTTGAATGTGGGAATACCAAAATTTATATAAATACCCTTTTCAAATAATGGCTTCCATAATAAAGCAACTTGCTCGCCTTGCAATATTGAATTTGTTGATACAAATGCGCATTTTATGCTTGAATTGAACATATAATTTACTGCTTTTGCATACCATGCCGTTACATAATCCATCGTTTTATTATTTGGAAAAAATGGAGCTAAATCATCCCTTTGTGATGCTGATAAATTATTATTTCCCACAAACGGCGGGTTCCCAAAAATAAAACTCAATTCCCGCTTTGGCACCACATTTTCCCAATCAATCCGAAGCGCGTTTCCATGTTCAATAGTGGCACTTTGAGTGAGCGATAAGCGTGCATAATAACAGCCAAATAAATCAGAGACTTCCAAATTCATTTGATGGTCGGTGAGCCACATTCCCACTTTCGCAATTTGGCAGGGGAATTCTTCATATTCAATGCCGTAAAACTGCCCGACATTTACACGGAGCAGGCTCCACATAATATCCAGCGTTAATTGAGTATTTTTGCCGATTTTCTTTTTCAATACTTCAAGTTCGAGTTTTCGCAATTCACGATAAGCAATGATTAAAAAGTTGCCGCAACCGCAGGCGGGGTCTAAAAATTTGAACGCGGCGATTTTGTTATGAAATTCGTCCAACTTTTTCGGAGAATTTTTAACGCGCTGAAACTCGTCTCGCAGAGAATCCATAAACAAGGGATTGATGAGTTTTAAAATATTTTCTTCGCTGGTGTAATGCGCTCCGATTTCGCGGCGGTGTTCCTTGTCCATCACGCCTTGGAACATGGCTCCGAAAATTGCAGGCGAAATGCAACTCCAATCAAACTTGGCGCATTCAATAAGCGTGCTGCGCATTTTCTCCGTAAAATCGGCAAAGGGCAAAGTTTCGGCAAACAAACCGCCATTGATATATTGAAAGTTCAACAATTCCGGCGGCAGATTCGCTTTTTTCTCTCGCATGTTATTGGAGATATTCAAAATCTCAAAGAGGCGCGCAATCTTGGGCGATAAATCGGAACCGTCTTTTTGTGAGTTTTCCACATATTCCAAAAAAGAATACTTTGGGAAAATTTCCGTATCTTCGGCAAAGAGACAAAATAAAAGGCGAACCAGATACACTTCCAAATTATGACCTTCGTAACCGCAAGCTTTCAGGGCATCGTGAAGTTTCACCATTTTTTCGGCAGCTTTTACACTCGCTTCGGTTTGAGCCTGTAAATGTAAATCCTTCGTATTTTCGGAGAGACTGTTGAACAAGTCTAAATGCTTTCGCAAATCTTTTGTTTTGAACTTGATTTTTTTCTTGTCAAAATCCAAAATGATTGTTTCAAAATCGCATACCATTAAAATTTGAGGAATCAAGTTTTCCGGAAGCCATTGCACATATTCTTTCAACTGCTCAAAAGCCTTTTCCAAATTCTCGCCCCGGCTTTTCATTTCAATGGCAATTTTTCCGCCGATCAAACAATCAATATACCCGCGCTCTCCGGCATTTTTGTGAACCTGATATTCAAAATGTTCGGCCGGAACGAGCGTGATTCCGAAAATATCCAGAAAGTCGCTTAAAAATTTTTGCGATTCACGTTTTTCGTTATTGGCATATTCCCATTTTTTTGAAAATGCGATGGCGAGAGATGTTTTTTGCATAATGGAAAGATACATTTTCTCCGATGGAAAGGAAATTAAAGAATGAAATGAGTAAGTAGAAAGTGGATGTTATAATTTATAACTTCATTATATCCTTGTAATATCGGCCTTCTTCAGCTAACGCTCGAACTTTTTCCCACAATAGATCATTTAAAGATATATTCCGTTCTAATGATACAGCAAGTTCCTGAACAGTCATAAGAATTATATTCACGACTGTTCCATTTGATAAAGTATTAATCGCTCCTTCTGTATATCCGGAATAGCTTATAAACAATCCTCTAGTGAAGCCAGATTTAGATGTAACTTTGTTATTAAAAATGATCAAATCTGCTTTGTCAATAGGTTTCGATGTCCACTTAGCCTCTAAAAGATAAATATCATTTTTGAGTACAAAACTCCCATCAATTTGCTCTCCCGCTATTTTGAATGGACCGCGCGATTCAAATTTATTTGCTTTGAACAATTCGTTTAGAAACTTTTCAAAAGCATATCCTCTTGCTTGTGGTGTATCTGTAGAATTGCTGAGAGATTTTAGCTCATCTAAATATTTTGGGGAATCAAAACTTGTTTTTTGGGTTTTAGATTGTGGTTCCGTTATTTTTGTTTTTCTACCAATAAGTTTATTACCTATTTGAATACATTCATTAAATAATTTTCTATTATTATCATTAACCCAATCAATGTCTTGCTGCATATACTTAAGTAATTCAAGTAATAATTTACCGACAAGAATGTCATTTTCATTTATTATTATGGCTTCCAAATTTTTTCCTTTAGATTGTCCATATTTTGAATATAAATCTATTCTCGTTTTTTCAAGAATAAATTGCTGATAAGTTTTATTTGTAAAATCAAGTACATATCCGCCTTTATTTAAAAGTTGGCTTACTTTCCGTTTTTCTATGAATTCAAGTGTTGACATTTTTCTTTTTCCATTATATATTGGCTTTTGTTGATTGTCTTCATTTAATATAATAGCTTATCTGTAACTTAACAATAACTTTTTAATTTATATGAAAAAAAAACTCGAAATCCATTTAATGCTGACTCTCGGAGGGTTTTTATATAACGGAATGTGAATTTATTCGCCAAATTATTTAATTTATATGTTACTCACCTCAATATCTCCACAATTTCTCCATGCCGGAGCGTGTGAAAACTGTTTTCCGGAATTTGAAGTTCTTTGCGTGCTCTTTGGAGATCGCGGGGAGGGTCTTCGAGTTCTTCAAAAGTCATGTCGCCGAAAGTACCCCAATGCATACCGACCGAATGCTTACTTTGTACGGTTTGGTGAATTTGTGCGGCTTGCCTCGGAGAAGTGTGTTGCCGTGTGTAACGGCTCGGTTTATAGCCCCCAATAGGGAGGAGCGCTAAATCTATCGGTGCGAATTTATCTGCAATCTCGCGGTAATAACTCCCGTCTCCCATAGCGATGTCGCCTGCGAACCAAAGTTTTTTCCCGGCAAGTTCTATAACCCAGCCGCCCCAAAGAGAAACGTCTCTGCTGGATTTGAATGCGCCGCGGCGAGTGGTATGGTGCGCCGGCACGAAAGTTAAAGTCATTTCTCTAAAAGCTGCGGCTTGCCACCAGTCCAGTTCTATAATTTGTGCGGAAGGAATTTTCCAGGATTCGAGCAACTCACGAACTTTAAGAGGCACGGCAAAAACACACTTCGGGTATTTTTTGAAAATCATTTGAATACTTTTTTTATCCAGGTGATCGTAATGCGAATGAGAAATCAGCACGAGATTGACTTCAGGCAAGGAATCCAAAGAGTGTCCCGGAGGCGTGCCGCGTTTCGGCCCTGCAAAAGATACGGGAGAAGCGCGGTCGCTGAAAATCGGGTCGGTGAGAATCCCAGTATTGTTCCAGCGGATATAAAAAGTGCTGTGCCCGATCCAAGTGAGCGAATTTACGCCGGGCGTTCTCCATAACGCTTTGTTTCCGGAATCCAGCGGGAGTGCGTAAGTCCGGGTTCTCCGGATGTTCACATGGGCATCCGAACTCATGGTGTCTAAAATCGGCGTTACGGAGGTATCGGTATTCCGGAACCCTGCGGCGGTATGATGCGCGGGGCGGTTCGCATCCGCAGGCAAGGCCGGGGGCGGCGAAGAACACGCCGAAATGAATACGGATAAAAGAAATGCGGCCGGGAACAGCTTGAATAAAGATATGTTCATACTTATAAATATGTAAATTGCATAAAATAAAAAACAGATACGGAACCGTTTTCTTGCCGAAAAGGACCTTATGAACGCCGAAAATTTCGCACAACCTCACCTGCTCAAGCAACCTATCTATGTTACCGGGAAACCGATCGCTTATACGGCGCGGGAATTCGGGCTTGATCCCGCACAAATTGACAAACTTGCCTCCAATGAAAACCCGCTCGGCCCAAGTCCCAAGGGAATAGCGGCGGCGGCAAAAGCGCTCGCCGAAGTCAATCTTTACCCGGATGGCGGCTGTTATGATTTGATCGGGCACATTGGCGAGTTCCGCAAGGTAAACCGCGATCAAGTGGTGGTCGGCAACGGATCGAACGAACTCTTGGATTTGATCGCGAAAGTATTTCTCGGGCCCGGTACCGAAGCGATTATGGGAAGCCACGGCTTTGCCGTTTACAAACTCGCGACTCTTGTGCAAAACGCAACGCCGGTCGAAATCCCCATGCCGGCTCCGGATTTTAACCTCAGTCTCGCCGCCGTGCGCGAAGCAATTACCGAAAAAACGCGGGTGATTTTTATCGCAAACCCCAACAACCCCACAGGAACGGAACTTTCCGCCAAGGAACTTTTGGATTTTGCGCGCAGCATCCCGGAAAATGTGGTGCTGGTTTTGGATGAAGCCTACACCGAATTTATCGAAGAAGACGCTCCGGACTTTCTGCCGCTTATCGAAGAAGGGCTCCCGATTATTTGCTGCCGCACGTTCTCTAAAATTTACGGACTCGCCGGGCTTCGCTGCGGTTACGCTATAACGCGCCCCGATATTGCAAGTTTAATTCACCGCGTGCGCGAACCGTTTAATGTGAATAGTCTCGCTCAAGCCGCCGCTCAAGCTGCTCTCGGCGATCAGGAATATGTGGCGCATGTCCGCAAAGCGAATGCCGAAGGTTTAAAGCAACTTTCCGAAGGTTTTAAGTCTCTCGGGCTCCCCTACATTCCAAGCCGCGCGAATTTTATTGTGGTTCTCGGTGTAAAGGAACCGACGAAAGCGTTTGAGTTTCTGCAAAAGAAAGGAACCATTGTGCGCCCGCAGCGCGCTATGGGCGATGCTCTCCGCGTTACGGTGGGAACTAAGGAACAAAACGAACGTTTCCTGAGAAACTTGAGCGATTATCTGAAATCCCTTTAATTTTTAATTTGTGATAAAATGATGCCTCTTTCTTTTTACAATACCGCAAGCCGCCGCAAAGAAGTTTTCACGCTCCCCAAAGGGGACAACACCGTTAAAATGTATGCCTGCGGACCTACCGTTTATCACTTTGCGCATATCGGCAATTTGCGGACTTATCTTTTTGAAGATTTGCTGCACCGCACGTTGAAATATTACGGTTATGGTTTGAATCATGTGGTGAACATTACCGATGTGGGTCACCTCACGAGCGATCAGGACGAAGGCGAAGATAAAATGGAAAAAGGGGCGGCGCGCACCGGAAAAACAGTTTGGGAAGTCGCCGCGTTTTACACACAAGCGTTTATGGAAGATTGGAAACGGCTGAATATTCAGGAGCCCACCACCTGGAGCCGCGCGACCGATTTTATTCCCGAACAAATTAAGCTTGTGCAGATCCTCGAAGAAAAAGGGTTCACTTACCGCACTTCCGACGGTATTTATTTCGATAGCTTAAAATTCCCGCGTTACGCCGATTTCGCAAAGCTCGATATTGAAAATCTGCGGAAAGGTTCCCGGATCGACATGGGGGAAAAACATGCCGCTACCGATTTTGCGCTGTGGAAATTCAGCCCGAAAGATACGAAGCGCGCGATGGAATGGGATAGCCCCTGGGGCGTTGGGTTCCCGGGCTGGCATGTGGAATGTTCGGCCATGGCCATGAAACTTCTCGGCGAGACGATTGATATTCACTGCGGCGGCACCGATCACATTCGGGTGCACCACACCAACGAAATTGCACAAAGCGAATGCGCGACCGGAAAACCGTTTGCCCGTTTTTGGATGCACGGCGAATTTTTGCGTATGGGAACTTCCGGCGGAAAAATGAGTAAGAGTACCGGCGAGTTTTTGACGCTGAGCCTTTTGATGGAAAAAGGGTTTAACCCGCTGGATTATCGTTTGTTTGCACTCACGAGCCATTACCGGAATTACCTGAATTTCACTTGGGAAGCGCTGGAGAGCGCGAAAGAATCGTTGAAATCGCTTCACAAAAAAACCGATCCGCTGATCGGCAAAGCGACGGCGATTATTTCGGCAGAAGCATTGCAATGGCAAGCGGAATTTAAAGAAGCGATCGGAGATGATTTGAATATCCCGCGGGCACTCGGTATTTTAAACAGCGTTTTGAAAACCGATATTCCCGAAGGCGAGAAAGCCACACTCGTGCTGGATTTCGATTCGGTGTTCGGGTTAAAACTGAACGAGGAACGCGAAGATATTGCGCCGAAAAGCGATGTGAGCGTTGAAGAAATCGAAGTCCTGATCCACGCGAGAACCGCCGCGCGCGCTAGCAAAAATTGGAAGGAAAGCGACCGGATTCGCGATGAGCTTTCCGCGCGCGGGATTGAGATTAAAGACGGGCCAAACGGAACGACTTGGAGTTACAAGTAAGGTTGTCCCGTGGCAGGGATAGCGACAGGAATTGCGGAGACGCGCGAGTTACTTGCCTGAGAGACAGATTAGCGCGGCTCCGTTTTGCTTGGCAGCTTGCTGCTTAGCAAAATGCCAGCCCGGTCCCGGAGGGTTCCTCTAAAAATTACTTTGCGTTCATGAAATCTCAAAAGAACCGAGCAGAAGCAGGAGTAAAAATTGGCAAGTATTGGTGATACGGTCAATTTGAACGACGAACCGATGCGATGTGTTATTGCAGATTTCATAGGAAATGAATTTTTAGAGGCGCCCTGCCGGGAGCCACCCGTAAAAACAGGATTTTCATTATTGGTAATCGCGGGAATGTTTTTCACCTAAAAAGCGGCAGCCTTTTCACCTTCCCCCAAATTTTCCCTTTTAGTTCCCGGATTAAGTCAATGGCGTCTGTGGAGCCGAAGCATTTTTGAATCCAAAGGGTGAAGGAAAATAAGAGTACGCCGGAGATTCCGGTTGCCACAATCAGTAATATCAGGGAGATTTCGCGGAAACAGTATCCGGCAAATTTTTCAAAGCAATACGCCGGCAAAAACAGGATGACGCCGGCGGCAAGGGCGATTCTCATATTTTTCAGCGCGAGTCCCATGCCTTCGTTTCCGTTCTTGCGCGACCAGATCCAAATCATAAAGCCGACTTGAGTGAGCGCACCGAGCGCGCCGATAAACGGTACCGAATAAATTCCAAAGCGTTCCCCTGCAAGCAGATAAAGCGGTATGGTGAGCGCGAATATCCCTGTGTTGAGGAGCGTGGGCGTCCACATTTGTTCGGAGGCATAAAACGAGCGGATCAGTACCGCTTGCAGGCACATGCCGAGGCTCGCCGGTAAATACCAGCGCAGGAGTTCGGCGACAAATTCCGATGTTTCGCGGGTAAAGGCGCCGCGTTCAAACAGGATTCGCACTACCGGGAACGCGAGCACGCCTACCGCGAGCGCCGCCGGCACGAGAATCACAAACATTCTCGAAAGGCTTTTCCAGATTTTTTGATTGAGTTCCGAGAAATTCTTTTCTTTCACAAGCCGCGCCATATCCGGGTAACCGGCAACCCCTACCGAAAATCCGAAGACCGCCACAAGCGTGTACATAATGCGGTAAGCGTAATTCAAACTCGAAATTCCGGAAGACCCGAAGTAACCGCCGAAACTCCGGATAATGATTTCAAGCCCGAACATGGTTCCTACACCGAGCGACATGGGGATCATCATTTTCAGATAGCGGTAAATGTCCGGGTGTTTCGGGTTCAAATAAGGCGCATAATGCACGCCGCCGCGTTTTGCTCCCCAAATCTGCAGCAGGAAAAACCCTATAAACGCGCCGGCGGGAACGCCGAACGCAAAGCCTTCGAGCCCGTTCTTGCGCCCGATGATACCGCCGATAATAATGGCGGCGTTATAAATAAGGCCGGTGAGCGATGGAATTAAAAATTGCTTGCGGGTTTGCTGTACCGCCACTAAAAAACTGCCGGCGAAAATAAAGAGCTGCGCGGGTAAAATGATCCGCCCGAAATACGTGGCGCGGTCCAGAAGCGCGCTGTCGAGGGTTGCTGCGGAAGTAAACAACTGAATGAGTTCCCGCATCCAGATAAACGAAGGTATTGTCAATACAAGAAGAATGATCCCGAGCGTATTCAAGATATTGCTGAAAAATTTCCAAGCGCCGCTTTCATCTTGTTTCGTGAGATACCCGGTGAAAATCGGAATGAAAATAATGGAGAGAAACCCGGTGCTGATGACATGGTTGAGTACATCGGGAATCAGGAAAGCCAAATCCAGCGCGTTCTTTTCGGCAGATACGCCCGCCGTGCGCGCGAGAAGCATTTCCCGGAAAATCCCGAGGACACGGCTTCCGAGCAGACTCGCGGCAATGATTAAAGCGGCTTTATTCATTTAAACTCGGCGGTGAGAGTATCCAAAACGGCAGGGTCAAAAACCCGGACAGGGCTTGTTTCCCCGTCACTCCAACGCACAAAGGTGGAACCGGCTTGAGTATAAGCCGCAACCGTTACCGGCGTCCCTTCAAAAAACTGTACGGTCATCGGGGAGGCATCTAACGGTAAATTGTGAACCGTCACGAGTCCGTTTCCTTTCCGGGCGATCGTAACCGCTTTAACGGTGCCGAGCCCAAAGTGTTCCTGCAGCTCCGCGAGCGTTTTAGCTTGTCTCGTATTCGCAAAATCAATGGTCAGCGCAAGTTGATTATTCATGTACGTTGCGGAAAAGCCCCAACGGCTTTGATCTCTCGGAATTTCCGCTTCGATCTCCGCCATCATGCGGTCGATACGGGTAAGAACTCGTTCCGGAGCAAAATTCATGGAAAGGAGCGCGGTGTAACGATTGATAAATGCAAGCCTGAAATCTTCATTTTTGAGAAGCGCGCGCAACAGGAACGTGTGATCCGGACCGTTAGGCCAATCTTCGCCGGTCTCATTAGTGACAAATTCAAAAATATTGTCGGTATATTCATTCCACGGATAACCGAAACCGAAATCCAGATCGTACAGGAACCATTTCCAAGGCGTGTCCGGGTTCGAACTCTTCCACTTTTTCAAATTATTGGCAGGCCAATCGCGGTTATCGGCAAAAATTTCCGTGTGCATGTAATTCAAAAAGTTATTCACATCCATCAGCGAAGAAATATATTGATATTTATCCGAAGTTTCTACGCCGTTTGCTTTAATCCAGTTGATCATCTGCAAATAATCGCCCGCGGTTCCGTTGCTTGCGGAATTATCGGCTTTCAAGAGATCGATAAAATCGGGATTCAGTCCGTAATTGGTTTCAAAATAACTTTCGGTGGAACGCTCGCGAATATAATGAATGCCGTAATACTCGCCGTTGTAATACACAATCACCGGCCGGCCTTTCTGATAATCCACGCCAAGACCTTGAGAAACGGAACTCGCGAGCAAATCGCGAATGTATTCAAGGTCATAATTATTGCCGTTGTTCCGCAAAATAAAGACTTTAAATTCCGTAAGGTTCGGAAATTCCGGAAGCAGCGGATAGTAAAGCCGGTTGTTGCCGTAGTTTTCCTTAAACGTAATCGCCACCGATTTTTTCGGATGCATGCGGCTGTAATTCCCGAAGATTTCCAACCCGGCATTTTCCGAAAATCCGGCGGCCGTTTTCCCGGGTTCAAAAAGTTCCACATGAACCGGAAGCTCCGTGTCTCTCCAGTAATTGGCGCCGTAATAAGGCATTTCGGCTTCCGCATTCGGGCCGGTAGCGTAAAGCCCGGTATCGGGATCAAAAAGCGAACCCGGATCGCCCGCGACAAAAACCGAAGCGAGAGTCGGCGGCGCTCCGAACACATAAGTGTAAGTAGAAACGGCGCCCGGCAAATAACCGTCCCGGAAATGAGCGAGGCGAATCACGGTCGTAGCAGCCACCGGAATCGGCGCGGAATAAACAGGGCTTTCCGCTGTCGGCACTTTTCCGCCGAGTTCATAACGCACCGTCGCGCCTTCCGGCACCGGAATTTCTAACAGGAACGGCTCGGTTTTAAAACCCGAAGCCGGAAGTGTCGCCACCGGAGGGAGCGTTTCCGGAAAAATTTGCCCCACATTGTAACCTGCCGGAGTCGGGTCCGTGTAACCCCATTTCCGGGTCGCCCCGTCAAACGCCCAGGTTTTGGCGGGCGGCAGTTCGGGATACTTAACGGAATCGAGAATGGCGCCGTCTTGACTGGTGAGGAAAAGCGTACCGCCTTTTTTGGAAGGCTTAAACGAAGCGTGCGGCTCGTGACCGCGTTTCCGCGCCACATAAGTGGTGAACGTAAATTGAATCGGCTGAACCTCGCCCTGAGCGGGGGAAAACCGCGAACCGTAAATGTTCTTAAGATCGGGGTGCGTCGTGCCTTTCGGAAGGCGAATCGAATAAGTCGCCGTATCGCCGGTACCTTGAATCGTTGCCGCCCAGCTTTTCCAATCGTCCAATCCGGTTTGTGTGATTTGCACTTTCAGGTTCACCCCTTTGGAGAGAATCCCGCGAAGAAGCAGTTCATCGGATTCGCTGATGTCCGTCACATCCGCCGAGTTCCCGCTGTTCATCGCGATAAACACGTTCGCGTCCGCCCATCCGATAATCGAATGATCGCCGAGCTGCATTTGTGCGGAGAACGCGGATTCCGTATCCGTGTGAATATGATACCGCGGCGCAAACGCCAAAGGCGCCACCGTGCTTGCCCCCGGAGGATCGTTATCTTCATCGGCCCAACCCCAGGAGGAATTGCCGATCATCGGAATCGAATCGGAAGGTACCACATAATCCGGCAGGTTTTTTCCGGAAAGAAACACCACCAAAAAACCAAGCGGCGGCACCACCGCATTCCCGAAAACAAAATTCCGGGGCGCACTGTGCGTATTCGTCAAAGAAAGTCCGGCAAGGTTTACGGCGGTATCGGCCGGGTTAAAAAGTTCCACCCAAGCCGGGTCATCGCCGTCATGATCGTCGAAATAACCGTTAGCCGGGTCCACTTCCGTAAAAATAACCGGCGGATTCCCCGCATACGGCATACCGGGATCCGCCACCTCAACACGTTTCGGAGAACCGGAATCGCAAGCCAAAAGACCCAAGGCAAGTCCTGAAAAAACACACTTCCATTTTAAAAATGAGAACGTCATAAGTTACCGGCTAAATTACATAAAAATGAACACAAAAGCAAAGACATATTGATCGTTATAAAGGGGGGGGGCGCCCCCTCGCTGCAGCCCTGCTTGGTCGCGCGCCCGTTCTCGGCTTCCGTTGGTCGCCGGGGCGCGCGGCAGGTCTTCCGCTACCCCCTTTCGGGCATAAAAATTAAGGACATGGGATACGGAACAAAGTGGCGGCGCTATTTATATATCAAACTTTTTTTGATGTATTTTAAAATTCTTTTGACTTTTGTTTTACAAAAAGTTAATTTACAAGAACGTGTAAGGGTTTAATGGTTTTCAATCGTAAATCCGGGGATGGTGTGCTCGTAAAAACGTAGCATACTTGGTGTGTTTTAAATACAATCTCTTTTGCTTGGCATGGAGATGTTTTTTGTGGTGGATTAACTAAAACCAGGAGTGGAAATGCCAGAAGTAATCATAGAAAACTGGAATATTAAGGGAATCATTTTGTCTGTGGACGGAATCACTCCGTTCGGCGAGGGCAAAGTCAGGATCGTTGATCTTTTTAATGGAGTCGAATATTATTTGGGAGAATCCGTCTTGAATGCTTCCGGCGATTTTTCGATTTCGTTTAGCCGGAATCATATTCAGCAGGGCAACTCCGGCCGTTTGGCTCCTGAAATTATTTTGCGGGTTTATGATTATCAGGGGAGAGTTCTTTATCAGTCGGAAACGTTTGTGCCGTCTGCTGCGGTCCATTCTGTTTATGCAGTACTTGCCCGAATGCCGGTTCCGGAAGTTTGGCATGTATCGGGACTTGTTTTCGACCGGAATGGAGAGACGCCCTTTACGGATGGAAAGATCGTCGCTCAATGTGTGGAGTCCGGAACGGAGTATTATTTGGGAGAGTGCGGTCTGGATACCGATGGCCGGTTTGATATTATATTTTCCCGCTCTCAGTTTCAATTCGGCAACGTCGAGAAAAATGCTCCGGATGCCGTTTTCAGAATTTACGATTATTCCGGTAATTTGTTGTGGCAGTCCGATATGGTTACCTTGTCAAGTTCCGATTATGTGATTCAGCCGCAAATCGGCGGAACGGTCGTGTCCGATGTTCCTGAAAACTGGAATGTGTCCGGAAGTGTGAAGAGAAGTGATTTTAGTGCGGTGAGTTCTGTCCGGGTGAATATTTATGATGTTCTTTACGGAGTGGAAATGCTGCTGGGCGAGACTTTTACGGACGGGAACGGAGCCTATCGTATTGGTTTTGCAAAATCCGATTTTCAGAGTAGTGATTCCTATCGAATAGCTCCCAATTTGCTTGTCAGGGCTTTTTCGGCGGATGATTCTTTACTGGTGCAAAGCGGTGTTTTGGCAGAGGCTCCCTCTGAGACCGTGATTGATCTTGTTTTGATTTCGGACGAGTGGGAAATATCGGGTTTTGTACAGGATGCCGACGGATACGCAGTGACTTTAGGTTCCGTAGAAATTTATGATGTGAGTGCCGGTTATGAACTCTCTTTGGGCTCTGCCGCTTTGGACAGTCAGGGGCAATACCGGGTTTTATATTCCAAAAACGCTTTTCAGCTTGGGAATCCCTTTCGGGAAGCTCCGGACATTTTGGTCAAGCTTTTTTACCCTCAAGGTGTTCTGCTTATGCAGAGCGCCGTGGTAGAAAATGCAAGTTCAAAACAGGTAATGGATTTGATCTTGCCGGAATCTTCTTCCGGAGAGTCCCAGTATTGCGTTTACGGTTCCGTGACAAACAAGGCGAAACTTCCGGTTGCCCATCATACTGTGGAAGCTTTTTTATTGCGGATATCGAATGGTGAATTTTCCGAAACGCTACTGGGATCGGCTTTTACGGATGTGAGTGGAAATTATGAAATTTATTACGATCCGTCTTTTTTGGAGTTTCCGATTCTTTCGGACCCTACGGATCATGGCGCCGAAACGGATTCTATTTTCATCCGGTTGCCGAGATCCGCAGCTTCCGATGGCAGCATTATCTATGATGTATCCTCTGTTATTTGCCATTCCGCAAAACGGCAAAAAATAGATATTCGGGTGGACAGAGCTTCCGGAAGCGATGATTCGGAATATGAGAGGGTTCGTTTTGCACTTTCCGCTTATATGGCGGCCATGCAGAATATGTATGATCAAACGGAGCCGGCATTTTCAAACCGGATTCAATACATTTTTTGTAAAACGGGTGTCGAAGATTTCAAGGTTCTCGCCTTTTATCACTCTCTGCACATGGCGCGGCGGATTGAAGAAGCTTTATCCGAAGCGGAAATTTCTTTTACTCTCGATACCGCTTCCGATTTTGAAAAATTCATGTATGCGAGTTTCCGTTCGGAGTGCCCGGCGGATGTCGCTTCTTTCCTTGCGATGGATTCTTCCGCTTATTATAAAGTTTTGGCGGATGCCATTGAGGCGCGTATCATTGCGGAAACCTGTACGGCGAATCTTCCCGCTTTTTGGGATCAATGGTTGAAACTGGTTCAACTTTTGAGTTCGGCTGTCAATACCCAAAAGGCTGCGCCGACCGTCGGCGCTTTTGCGAAAACCATACTGGATCTTTTCAGAACTCCCGCTCCGTTTCCCCCAGTAGGTGCGGACTATGATGCCTGGAAAGAACAGAAGGATCGGGATGATAAAACTATTCAGGATACCGTCCGTATTTATCAGGAAGTTCAGGGGGATATGGATGCCTTTTGGAAGGAAATGTGGGCAAATGCCGGAGCCGAAAGTAATCCCGACCATTTGTTTACCGATGTTTTTGTAACGCAACTCGCTTTTATTTTTGATCTGTACTCAATTTCAAACGGTTTTGTGCCGTTCGCTCAGGGCGCTTTCTATTACTTTGCCTCATACAAAACAACTTCCTATAATCCGCCGATCAATACGTATCATATTCGGAATCTGGCTTCGATTGGTGAAAACGAATGGGTAGGAATGACCAGCTATTTCCTCAATTACACAGAAGCAGATAATAAGTTTCCCGATGAATTACCGGGTTCTGCCAATAATGAAAAACTCCGGATACTCGCCATGGCGACCCGGAAACTTTACATGGAAAAATTCCCGGTAGAAAACATATCCGAAAGCTATGCGAATTCGGATAATGAGGAATTGAGATCTGTCGGCGAATTTCTGAAAACCGCCGAAGATTTTAATCTGGATTCCACTCATATTGAAAAATATTTGGCGGCGCACCCCGATTTGACCGTTAATGCCGCTTATCTGAAAGCCATTCAACGAATCAACCGGCTGACCGAAAAATCCGAAGCTCAGGAATATCTTTTGCAGCGCGAGCTGGATTCTTCTTATAAAATTTCCCTTGTAGAAGAAGAAACATTTGTGGCTGATCATGCCGAAGGTTTGGGCGGTATCGACGAGGCGCGGCAAATCCACCGCCTGGCGGTAATGTATTCTACGGATACTTTGAGCCTGCTTGGAAAATTCCATAATAGCTTGAATTTCGAGGGAAATTCCATGGCTCCCGTCAGCAGAGGGCTTTCTACGGCAACGGTTTCAAATACCGTACCCGGCGTTTCCGCATTTTCCGGGAAGGAACCGGTTCCCACTTATGAAACCCTGTTCGGGACACTGAGTCAGGTGCAGTTTGAGAATAACCAGACTGTGTTCAGCCCTTCCGCTTATTTTGTGGATCTTTTGGAATTTATCGACGGTATCAGCCGGAAAAATCTTTTTTCCCGGCGGCCGGAACTGAAAGAAACCGATCTGACCCAAAAGAATGCCGAGACGGTTCTCCCTTACATTGATCTTGTTTTGGAAATGCTGGAAAATGCCGTTTCTCCCCGTCAATTCTTTTTGCTTGAAGATTCTTCGTTTGCCGGCTTTCTGGATTCCGCGGCGGACCCCGTAACTCTTCCCGTGTCTGCAATTCCTCCCGCACTTCTGGAGGCGTTTGAACACCGGGGTATTGAAATCCCGGTCACTTTTGATCTGCGGACAAGTAATGTCAATGCCGATGAGTGGTATTTGCAGACCGAATCCTGGAGAGTTTTGATTCGCCGGAAACTTATTGCGGAAATGAAACTTGCCGGTTTTCTGATAACAGCTTATCCGCAGACCGGTAAAGAGGCTTCCGATTTGAGCGTGATGCCGGAACACCGGAATCCTTTGGCCTATGAAGCCCTTTCGGAACTGTATTTTCCGTTGCAGCTTCCTTTGAATCCCGGAGCAGAAGAAGTTCATGAAACATTGAAGTTGCTTGGAGTGAGCAAGCACGATTCCATAATTACCCTTTGCAGAGAACGAAACTTACGCTATACGGATGCGGACGGCAATTTGATATGCGCGAATTTCGGTATTACTCAGAAAATGCGCCGCATCCTGGAAGGGACAAATTCCATTTTGTCGGACACCCCCTGGGAACTTTGGGGGCTTTTGGAAGACGGGAATGCCATTGTGCAGGCGGATCATCCGGATCTTTGGGTTCCCGGCAGTACATGGATCGAAATTCTATCTTTTGTTCCGGAGTTTATGCGGAGAACGGGGCTGAATGTCGAGGGGATGTTGGATCTTTTTGCATTGAAAGTTCTGAATAGCGATCATCATATTACGCTGAATGCGACGGATGAGGGTTTGCAGACCGGTGATCCCGATGATTACCGGATCAGCGGACTGGACAAATCGGGCTTGAACCATATTTATCGTCTGATTCGTTTGCAGGCTATTTTACAGTGTTCCTGGAAAGATTTGGATAATTTCCTGACTTCTGCGAGCCAAGGAATGCCGGTGTCTCTGAATTATCTGCATACGGCAAAGCTTTTCAGGGAACGATATTCCATTACCTGGGCGGATACGGGCTGTTTCTGGGGGCCAATCGTTGCCCGTTCCGAAAAACGTCAGGGCAAGAGTCCTTTTGAAGAACTGTTTCTTGCCAAATGGCTTAGTGATGCGGCGATTTCATCCATGAAAATTTTGCTGGATACGGATGCGGGCATTACGACTTTCGGGGAAATCTCTTCGGAAGCAAAACTCGCTCTTCGGCAGGTGTTGCGCATGTCCGAAGCCGACTTGGAAATGATTTTCGATAGGGAACTGGATACCGACCGGTATCTGAATCTCGAAAATATTACAAAAGTGCTGCGGGTGAATTTGCTGATTAAAGCCCTGAAGCTGGATGTTGAGGATTTTTACACGTTGAAAGATTTTTCAGAGATCGATCCTTTCCATCCGGAAAAGCCGGAAAATCTTTTGCTTTTTGATGATATGGTTTTCCGTCTTTCGGATTGCGGAGTCCGGTTGAAAGGATTATGGAACCTTTTATGCAAAGCCCCTTCTACGGAAACGGATACCGGCCGGGTGCAGAGTTTGATTCTTTCATTGCGTGATATTGCCGCCGAAGCGGAAGCTTTCCTTTCTTCCGATGCGGTTCCTGTTTTTGATACCGCAGAAGAATTGAAATTATTCAAGGAACGTTATCGCCGGGAGCAGGTACTTTCTCGCGTTAAAACCCTGCTTTCGGAAACTTTTTCGGAATTTACGGGCGGCGATTCCGAACTTTCTTCGCTGCTTTTATCGCAATACAAGATCGAAGAAAAGAGCCTGCTTGATCTATGGTACGGACTTTCACAGGTCGGCTGGACCCGTAGCGTCGGTACGGACAGCCAATCTGTTGATGATTTCCGGTTGCCTGCCGATTTGGGTGGAGAAAGTTTGGTGACATGGTCTGCCTGGTTCCTGGCCGGTAAGAACGGAAACTTGACATTCCGGCTGGATCATGACGCCTGTTCCGTAGATGTTCGAATCAACGGAAATCACTGCGTTGTCGCGGAGGATGGTTCATTTAGCCCGCCGGAGCTTACGGAAGGTGAAGCCGTGCGGATAGAGATAGAGGCTTCCGATTTTGAAAATTTGTCCGATTTTTATTTGGAAATTCTTTGGGATGCTTCGACGGTGGAGATGCCCGACGGAACAAGCAGCCCCGTTTTGGAAAGAATTCCCATAACGACCCTGATTCCTTCTGATTTCTGGACGGATTGCGATGTATTGCAAAGCACTCTTCCCGTGTTCCGTAAAATGTCGGAATACCTGGAGCTGACGGGAATGAGTCCGGGTATTTTCAAAATCCTTCGGGTAAAATCCGCGAACTCCGAGTGGAAAATTCTGCTTCCGGAACAGCTCCCGATTCAGTCGGCGAATTCCGGCGTATGGCAACGTTTTATCCGCCTGCTTGATATTTTGAAATTATGTACCGATTTCCCTGTCGATGAAAGTCAGTTGTTACCTGCCGGTGAGTCCGATTCTCCTTTCCTGAGAATGGTTGAGGAACTGGAATCGGCACCGAATGCCGCAACGGCCTTGGAAAAACTTTGTGTTATCCAAAACGGCTGGGATCCGGTTCGCTTTAAGGAACTGGCGGAAAAATCCGTTCCGGTGATTGATTTGGAAGAATCCGCACAGGCGATTGCTTCGCCGGAAATGCTCCTGTATATGTTGGAAAATATGCCGACTTTGCAAAAAATCGGCCTTCCGGTAGAGACTCTCAAAGCGATCCAGAGTGCGAATCCTCAGGATGCGAAAGTGAAAGAATTCCGAAGTTGTTTGCAGGTGCGACTCGGTATGGATTCCTGGAACAAAATGGTGACAACCATGATGAACACTCTGCGCATTCGCCAACGGGATGCGCTGGTTACCTTCCTGCTCTATCAGGGTCCTGATTTGGATCAGGATTCGGTTCCGGGGTCCTCCTATGTTTCCTATTTGAGAAAAGTATTAAGTAATGCGGGTGCGTTACAATTTGAAGAGATGGATACCTGGGTTGCTTTGCGCCTGTACGAGTTATTGACCGGAATGCCGGCGGCTACCCACGGATCGGAGGAATGGAGTGTTTCTTCCGAACAGTGGGCGGTTCTGGACGGGCGCAGAGGTTATCGCCATGAGAATGATCTTTATGCGCATTTCCTGATTGATGTGGAAATGAATACGGATATGTCCACTTCAAGAATTGTTCAGGCTTCTGCAGCGATTCAACTGTATGTGCAACGGACTCTCATGGGGCTTGAAAAATCCTCCTATTTAAACGAGCAGGATATTGAGCAGTGGACGTGGCTGAAGAACTATCGCCTTTGGGAATCCAACCGGAAAATTTTCCTTTATCCGGAAAACTGGATAGAACCCGAACTCAGAGATGATAAGACTCCGTTTTTCAAAGAACTTGAAGCGGAATTCGAGAGTGGTGAAATCACTTCGGAGATCGCGAAAAAGGCTTTGGGCAATTACCTGGAGAAGATGAGAGCGGTCTCGGGCCTCGACATTATCGGTGTATATCGCGGTGATGCCGAGGTTCCCCGTACCAAAGATACCCTGCATATCATCGGCAAGACAAAATCGAGCCCTCATCAGTATTTCTATCGCCGCTGCCATCAAAAGAGCAATTTCGCAAACATTTGGGCACCGTGGGAACTCATTGATGTGGATATCCAGGCCGATTCGGTGCTTCCGGTCTTTTTCAACGGCCACCTCCATGTTTTTTGGGCGACATACAAACCGGCAAGGTATTCCGGAGAAAAAAGAACGCTCATTCATAGAGATGGAAACGGAGCTCTCGTTGAATTACCGTTTCCTCAGGATTCTACCGTGGTGGAGATGACTCTGTGCTGGTCCACTCTGGTTCAGGGCAAATGGACGGCAAAGAAACAGGGCGCTTCTTTCATCGATATCAATACCCCTTTCCATACCGAGCAGGATCAGCAGTGGAATGCCGCAGACCATTACCATTTTATTGTGGATAGCAATACGGCCGAATATCTGCAGATTAAGGTATTCAAAACCAATGCCGAAAGTACATGGATATACGATACCGGAATTTATACCGTTTGGCATGACGGCGAGAATCGTTTCCAGGAAATTCCGGACTCGACAGGGCAGGCTTACTTCATTGATCCGCATGGAACCATCTTTTTACAGAATTATGCGACTTCATATAAAGCCGGTGCGATAGCCCGTTCCGCCGGAGCTCTCCGGTTACTGGGAAGAACTTCCGGCGGGTATAAGATGCTCACGGCCAATTCGGGACTTTTGATAGGGAAAGATGAACCGGGATTCCTGTTGGAGGATTCCAGAGCCTATTTTATTCAGAGATCGGATAACGGAAAAACTCAAACCACCTACAAGATGGAATCGGTTTCTCATCCGATTGTGAAAGAGTTTCAAAAACGTTTCGGTGAAGGCGATCTGCCCGGTCTGATGCGGCGTGAGACTCAAGCTCTTTCCATGGCGGTAGGCAGTTACTACAGTTACTCTTATTACAGCTATAATTATTATTACAGCGTATTGCTCGGGTATTACACTTCCGGAGACTGGCAGGCTTGGGATGCCGGCCAAAATGCTTTTGAATTGCGCTATCTCCCGAATGAGGCGATACTTTCGCGCCCTTATCCAATGGATGTGGTGGATTTCAATTACGGAAGTGCCTGCGGCATTTACAATTGGGAATTGTTTTTCCATGCGCCGTTCTTGATCGCAAGGCAGCTCAGTGCAAGTCAGCGATATCAGGAAGCGCTGGATTGGTATCACTTTATTTTCGATCCGAGAAATAAATTGAGCGGTTACGAGAAAACCAAGCGTTGGGCATTTAAGTTACCTGCGGGCGCACGGTTTTGGAATTTCCTTCCTTTCTTTGCCAATCCGGATGCCGATAAAACGATCGCAAGTCAAATGGGTTTGCCGGATAGCCGCGGGAATATGCCCGATGTTCAGGCGATGAAAAGCCTTGTGGATGACTGGAAAAACGATCCGTTTAATCCTCATCTGATTGCACGCGGCCGCATTGTCGCCTATCAAAAAGCGGTGATCATGCATTATCTGGATACTCTTGTCGCCTGGGCGGATCAGAATTTCCGGACAGATACCCTGGAATCGGTGAACGAGGCCATTCAGCTTTACATTCTTGCGGCGGAAATCCTCGGAACACGACCGCAGTCAATCCCTTCAACCCTGAAAATTTCGCCTCTTTCATACACTCAAATGAAAAAGAAGAATATGGATTCATTCTCCAATGTGGTTGTGGAACTGGAAAATTCTTTGGTGAAAACCTCCGCCGAAGCGAGAGAGACGGTTCAGGGGTCCGTGGCTCCTTCATCCAAGCAGGTTTTGGGACTTGGGCCGAAAATGTTCTTCTTTACGGTTCCCCGCAATGAAAAGGTGATGGCTTACTGGGATCTGCTGGATGACCGGCTTTTCAAAATTCGTAACGGAATGAATATTGACGGTGTCAAGCGCCAGCTCTCCCTTTTTGCGCCGCCTATTGATCCGGGACTTTTGGTGAGAGCCGCGGCGGCCGGGATTGACATCGGCACTGCGCTCAATGACATGTTTGCTCCGGTTCCCCAGTACCGTTTCACATTCATGGTTCAAAAAGCCATTGAGCTCTGCAATATGGTACAATCCATGGGAGGGGCGATTCTTTCGGCTCTGGAGAAAAAAGATGCGGAAGAAATGGCACGGCTCCGTGCCGATCATGAGAGCGTTTTGCTGAAACTTTCCAGAGAAGTTCGGCAAATACAAATCGACGAAGCCGGTATTTCCATTGAGGGATTAAAGAAAAGCAAAACCTCTATCGAGTTCCGCAAACAGCATTACGAAAAGTTGATTGCCGCCGGTGATTCCGGTCTGGAAAAACAGCAGTTGAGTCAGATGGAATCCGCGGCTGTTTACAACGACAAAGCGAATAATGCCACGCTTGCTGTTAAAGCCCTTTCGGGTGTTCCCGCAATCATTACGGGTGCCTCCGGTTTTGGCGGTTCTCCGCACGTCGGAGTAACAATAGATATTCTGAAAGGAGCTGCGGCTGTTGCAGACATTTTGGCCAGCGGCTATAATTTAGCTGCAGCCAAGTTACACAATTCCGCTTCCAGAGCCGGGATCCGGGCCGGGTACGAACGCCGCTTGCAGGATTGGGAATTCCAGAAAACGGCCGCCGAAAAAGAACTGGAGAATATCGAACAGCAGATTCTCGGAGCTGAAATTCGCTTGCAGGTCGCTCAGTTGGAACTGAATCATTTGGAAAAGCAAATTACCCAGTCCGAAGAAGTGTATGAGTTTTTGAAAAACAAGTACACGAACAGGGAACTGTACCAGTGGATGGTGAAAGAAATTGCTTCTCTGTACAGTAAAAACTATCAACTTGCCTATGATGTCGCCAAACGAGCCGAAAAATCTTACGGGTTTGAACTGGGAATCACGGACTCTTCGTTCATTCGGTTCGGTTATTGGGACGGACTATATAAAGGGCTTCTTTCCGGTGAGCGCCTGATGCTGGATCTCCGCCGGATGGAAGTCTCTTACATTGAAAAGAACAAAAGGGAATTGGAGATTACCAAGCCGGTTTCGATCGCTCAGTTGGATCCGCAGGCGATTTTGAATCTTCAGGAAACAGGGGAGTGTACCTTCTCCCTGCCCGAAGCCCTTTTCGATATGGATTTCCCCGGTCATTATTTCCGCCGTATCCGTTCCGTGCGCCTGACGATTCCTTGTGTTGCGGGGCCCTATACGAGTGTCAGCGCCAAGCTCACATTGAAGACCAATTCGATGCGCAAATCCAGCCAGGTGAACCCTGGAAAGGGAGACAGTTATCCACGCCTTGATGGGGATGATGCCCGTTTTGTGAATCAACTTGCCGGTATTCAGGGAATCGCTACCAGTCAGCCCAATGGTGCGACGGGCATGTTCGATTTCAATTTCCGCGATGAACGGTATCTGCCCTTTGAAGGGGCCGGTGTCATCAGTACGTGGAGTCTGGAACTGCCGACGGAACTTCGGCAATTCGATTACCGAAGCATCACGGATGTCGTGCTGACCATCAGTTATACGGCCCGTGAGGACGGCAGTCTGAAAAATGCGGCGAATTCGTGGATAAATCATTCCATTAAAGAATATGTTGAAGCTCTTTCCGATGGAGAACCGGCGAATCGCCTGTTCAGCCTGAAACGGGAATTCCCCGATGCTTACCAGAGCTTACTCGCTTCGGGTTCGGCGAATTTCTCAATCACTGCCGAGCATTTTCCCTATTTCCTCAAGAATCAGCCGCTTGTATTGGCCGATGGCGACGGTTCCCAAATTATGGCTCTAGCCAAAGGGAATGGTCAATTAAATCAAACCGTTCAGGTCATATTTAAGGAACCGGGCGACGGAAGCGCTACGGAAGTCTGCAATTCGAGTCTTCTCAATGAAGACGGAACCAAAATCTATTTCGCTCCTGTTTCCGACTGGGCGAAGCGGCCGGTAGTTGTAGATTGCACCATTCAGGCAAATTTCAACGCCTTTGAAATAGATGATATTCTTCTTAACCTTAACTATACGGTCAATAAATAAAGCGGGAGTTTTTATGTCCAAAAAAATTCTTTTCTTCCCCGATGTGTATCAGGAACAGGGTCACTGGCTTCCTGCGGTAAGCCTTGCCGAGGCTTTGAAAAATAGGGGTCATGAAGTGGCATTCATGGGTATTGCCGATTGTAAAGCCATTGTGGAACCCTATTCATTCCCTTTTCATGAAATCTTCAAAAAGGAGTATCCTTTCGGATACACCAAAACCCATCAGCACCGGTCGGTCAGCGAACGCTGGAAACCGGTTCATCTCTGGAACATTATGAACGGCGGACTGGATGAGTTGATGAGCCGCGTGAATCCGGATCTTATTATTTCCGGGTACTTTGCAAGCCTCGAAACCCTGCTGATTCGTTACAAATACAATAAACCGTTCCTGATTACAACAACCTACCTTCGCCACCCTGATGATGATCCGGGAATTCGCGGAATTCAAAATCTGGTGGGCATGTCGGATGCCATGTCGCGCAGGGTCATGGAATCGGTTTATTCGGGTGATATACCTTCGGATGAACTGACTGTTTATCAGTTTGTCAAGCCTCTGGAAACGGCTATGGAGCTGGTACCCTGCCCGCGTGAGTTTGAGTTTTCAAACTACCTGTTCGATTCCGATCTTCACCCGGAAACAAGCCGTGTCAAGTTCATTGAACCCTGTGTAACGCGCCCGATCACGGAAAGCGACACTCAGGTCGGCTGGACGGAGGGTATCCCTGCAGACAAACTATCAGGTAACCGCATCCTCTTCGCAACTGCCGGGAGTCAGGTTCATGACTATAAGGACAAGGCGCGCCGCTGGTTTCAGGAAATGATTCTGATGATGGACCTTCAGGGCATGCAGAATTATCATTTGGTGATCTCTGCAGGCTCCGAGCTAATCAAAGAACACTGGAAGCTGCCTTCCAATGTATCGGTATTTTCCTGGGTTCCTCAGTTATCCGTGCTTGACAAATGCGCCGCCGCCTACATTCACGGCGGTCTTGCCACAGTCAAGGAATGTATTTACAAAGGTGTACCCTTTGTGATTCTTCCGCTCGGCAAAGATCAGATGGATAACGCGCTTCGGGTTCGCCGGGCGGGCATCGGAGAAGTCTCCTTCGCCGAATCTGTTTCCTGCACCGATCTGCAAAGCCTGTTCCTTCAGGCGACGACCAATACCTGGACGAAAGCCCGGTTAAATAAAATGAAAGCAACCTTTGAAGAAATGGAAACCGCTCGTCCGGGAGTACAACTGATTCATGACTTTGCCGAGAACCTTTAGGGTATATTGCCAATGATAAACTCAAGCATTATAGGGGCGGCTCCCATCCCTCCGGGACGGGACCGGGCTTGTATGGCACGGCGCGGCTGCGCCGGCGGGTGCCACAGAGCCGCCGCAGCCGTCTCTGCCCGTTCGGGTGCAAATCCCTTCCGCGTTTTAGGGCGGGCCGATAGCAACACAAACAGGAATGTAATCCCATGCCCGTAGAATCGAGTTCTTCTAATAAACTCTCATCCGGCCAACGCGAAAGTGTCGCCTCCCGTTTGGTGGCTTCTCCGTCTTTAGAGATACCTCATGGCGGCGGTTCGTTGAAAGGTATCGACGAGACGTTCCGTTCGAACCCTGTAACCGGAAGCGCAACGTTAACGCTTCCTCTTCCCGTAAGCGCCTCCCGTAACGACTTTGTTCCCGAATTGAACCTCGGCTACGATTCCGGCTCCGGCAACGGTGCTTTCGGCCTCGGTTGGTCCCTGTCGGTTCCTCATATCTCTCGCAAGACGGACCGTGGCGTGCCTCGGTATGATGATTCCAACGAATCCGACGAGTTCGTGCTTTCCGGCTCGGAAGACCTTGTTCCCACCGGTGAAGAACGAACGGAAGGCCCGTATCACATTCGCCGTTACCGCCCTCGTGTAGAAAGCGGCTTTGCCCGCATTGAGCAGTGGCGTGACGAGTCCAGCGGTCTTATTCACTGGCGCACAGTCTCAGCCGATAACATCACGCGCCTCTACGGTCAAAGTACCGCCGCTTGTCTCTCGGACCCGGCAAACCCTCGCCGCATTTTCCGGTGGTACCTTGAGTTCAGCCACGACGGCAAAGGGAATGCGGTGTCCTATACCTGGAAAGCCGAAGATGCGGGCGGTGTCGCTGCTACCCTTAGCGAATGCAACCGCCTGAACGGCACCTCGCTCTGCACGAACCTGTATCTTAAAAAGGTTTCCTACGGCAATGCGCGCCATTACGATGGTGTCACACACCCCTCCGACTGGCACTTTGATCTCGTGTTCGACTACGGTGAACACGGTACCGGCTCCCGGCCCACGTTCGACGAGTCCGCCGCATGGACTGTTCGACCGGATTCTTTTTCGAGTTACCGCCCGGGTTTCGATATCCGCACTCGCCGCCGCTGCAAGCGGGTTCTGATGTATCACCGTTTTGATGAACTTGACCCCACCCCGCGCCTTGTACGCTCTCTTGATTTTGAGTACGGCGCGGGTGAGTCGGGTATCTCTCTTCTTGTGTCCGCGACCCGCCATGGGTACCGGCAGAACGTTGGAGGGACATTAGAGGCTCTCGCGTATCCTGCGATGACTTTTTTCTGGCAGTCCCACGAGTGGAATGAAACCGTTCATACGGTTGATTCGGATAGTTTATCCGGATTACCCTTGGGTCTTCGTACTCCGGGCGCTCATTTTTTAGACTTATACGGTGAGGGTCTATCGGGCATTCTTATCGAGCAGGATCATGGCTGGTATTACAAGCGTAATGAAGGCCATGGCCGCTTTGGTACGCGAGCCTCCGTTCACGAGCGCCCTTTTACGGGAAATGCCGCCGGTATTCAGGCATTGGAAGGCGACACTGAAACGTATCTTGTGGATCTCGCCGGAGACGCCCCCGGTTTTTACCGTTTTGATAACGGCGAGGCATGGCAGCCTCATCAAACGATGGCTGCAGTACCCAATATTAACCTGAACGACCCGTCTGTCCGTGTCCTAGACTTGGATGGCGACGGTCGAGCCGATTTGCTGGTGGATGAAGGGAGTTCGTTTCTTTATTACCGCAGTGAAGGCAAAAAGGGTTATTCGCTTGCCTCTCGTATCGGCAAGGGCTTTGACGAGGAAAAGAAACCCCGTGTGGTGTTTTCGGAGGCGGAACAGACCCTCTTTCTTGCCGACATGAGCGGCGACGGCCTGACGGACATTGTTCGAATCCGCAACGGCAGCATTTGTTACTGGCCTAACCTTGGTCATGGCCGTTTTGGCACGAAGGTGGGCATGGAAGGCAGCCCTTTAATGGACAAACCGGAGCAATTCAACGCCTCGCGTGTGCGGCTGGCCGATGTGGACGGCTCAGGCCCTGCGGATTTGATTTACCTCTGTGCCGATAAGGTGAAGGTCTGGCTGAATCGTAGCGGGAACGGCTTTAATCCGGTTCGCGAACTCGCTCCTTTTTGTGCCTTTGATAATGAGAGCTATACCGCCGTACTGGATTTTCTCGGAGAGGGTACTGCTTGCGTTGTTTGGTCTTCACCCCTAGCGATGAATAGCGCAAGCTCAATGCGTTACCTGGACCTGACGGGCGGCCGCAAACCCGACCTGATGATGGGTTATGACAACGGTTTCGGCAGGCGAGTAGCGCTTGAATACACGCCCTCCACGAAATTTTATCTGGATGACCGCGCGACAGGCAAGCCCTGGGTAACGAAACTCCCCTTTCCGGTGCATTGTCTCTCTCGTGTAGAGACGCGCGACCTCGTGACGGGCTGGACTCATGCCTCCCGCTACAGTTACCATCACGGTTACTACGACATACCGGAACGGGAGTTCCGCGGTTTTGGTTGTGTAGAAGTCCTTGACAGCGAGGATTTTGAAGGTTATGCGGGCGGAACCGATTCCGCCCTGCATCAGCCGCCTGTACTGACCCGTACCTGGTATCACCTGGGCGCGCAGATAAGAGATAAAGGCATCTTGGAGCATTACGAAAGCGAATACCACGCCGTTTATGACGCTGAGCCCCGGTTGTCTCCGCCTGCCCCCGGTATGGACTGGACCGTTGAAGAACAGCGCGAGGCTCTGCGCGCGTTCAAGGGACTGGTTTTACGTCGGGAGATCTATTCCCCGGACGGCTCGGCGCTTGAAGCCGTGCCTTACATAACGGCACAAACCTCTTACCGTATTGAGCGACTCGAACCCAAAGGCGAAAAGCGTCACGCCTGTTTTCATACAACACAAAGTGAAAGCCTGAGCCACCGCTACGAACGCAATGTGTCCGACCCTCGCAAAACGCATACGCTTGTGTTGGATAACGACCGTTATGGCCGCCCGACGCTTTCGGCGACGATCGCCTTCGGCCGTGTGCCTGCAGCGAACCCGGCGGGCCTCCCCGCGGAAGTGTCGGCAGAACAACAGAAAACTCATATCGTGCTAACCGCCACGCGTTACGCCTCCGATGTGGAAAGCGCGGATGCATTCCGTATGGGCGCCGAGTGCAGTGTGAAAACATGGGAACTAACAGGCATTCACCCATCCGGCGACTTGTTCACCGCCGGTGAACTGTTGCAGGCGTTCAGTTACGCAACGGAACTCCCCTTTGAAGCGGAGCTATCCGGAACAGCCGTACAGAAACGGCTGGTGGAACATGTGGAGACCTTGTATTACAGCAACGATTTAAGCGAAGCGTTGCCGCTCGGCGAAATGGCTGCACATGGACTTGTGTATGAGAACTACACGCTTTCTCATACGCCGTCGCTGCTTACGTATCTTTATGATGACCGGGTGACGGATGCCATGATAACGGAAGGCGGGTTCGTGTCAAGGGACGGCAACTATTGGGCGCGCACCGGGCGGAACCTTTACAACACGAGCAACACACCGGCGAACTCAGCCAACCACTTTTATCTCCCCATTGGTATTGAGAGCGCATTCGGCGAAGCAACAACCGTCACTTACGATAATTATAAATTACTGATAACATCGGCAACCGATGCACTCGGAAATACGGTCATTGCGGAGAACGACTACCGCACACTGACTCCGAGAAGGATTATAGACCCCAATGGGAACCGCACGGAAGCGGAAACGGATGCGTTGGGTATCGTTATCAAAACAGCCATTGCCGGAAAGAACGGAGAGGGCGATACGCTCGCCGACCCTACAGCGCACATGGAATACGGATTTGCTGCTTTCGACAGCGATGGAACTTTAATACAACCTTCCCGGATCAAGACATACCGCCGTGAGACCCACGGAAACCAAAACACAAGATGGCTCCAGAACGTGGAATACAGCGACGGCGCGGGTAATGTGGTTCTCGTCAAAGCACAAGCAGAGCCTGGAACGGACAATAACCCGCGATGGGTAGGAACGGGAAGAACAATCCTGAACAACAAGGGGAACCCCGTCAAGCAATACGAGCCATATTTCAGCGATACGGACGCTTACGAGAGCGAACCTGAAATCGTTGAGACGGGAGTCACGCCTGTCCTCTACTACGATGCGCTGAACAGACTGATCCGTACCGACTTCCCCGACGGAAGCCACAGCAAGACGGAATTTACAGCATGGCAGCAGACGGACTTTGACCGAAACGACACGGCAGAGGGAAATCCGCATTACAATACGCCTGCCATTACTCATTTTGACAGCCTGGGCAGGGCATTCTGCAACCTGCAGGACAATGGAACGAACGCGCAAGGGCTATCTTTATTACATGTAACCTTAATGGAACTGGATATTGAAGGTAATGAGAAAAAAGTCATTGACGCTCGCGGTAACACGGTAATGGAATATCGCTACGGTATCCACGGAGAGAAAGGCTATTCCAACAGCATGGACGCGGGAGAGCGTTGGCTGTTCCTTGCCGCGGACGGGCAGCCTCTATATACATGGGACTCAAGAGGACACAGGCTGCATGCAGAATATGATGAGTTGCGGCGGCCCGTGAAGCAGTGGCTGAGTACAGACGGCGGCACGGAAACGCTGGTCGCGATGACGGTTTACGGAGAGGAAGTTGTAAACCCGGAAGCGGATAACATGCGCGGACAGGTGTGGAAAAACTACGACCAGAGCGGACTTGCAGAGAATATCCGGTTTGATTTTAAAGGAAACCTGTTGGAAGGCAAGCGGCGGTTTACGACGGAGTATCGGCAGACCATTGACTGGAATGTGAGCAACCCGGACAGTTTATTACAGAGTGAAGAGTTCACCACAATTACGGCTTACGATGCTCTCAACAGAGCGACCGAAATACGCACACCTCATAACAATAACATCCCGGCAAACGAGATACAGCCTGCGTATGATGAGGGCGGATTACTGAAATCGGTTCATGTCCATTTACGCGAAGCAACAAACACAACCGACTTTGTTTCAAACATCAGCTACAACCCGAAAGGACAAAGGGAGAGGATCAGTTACGGCAACGGAGCGACAACGAGGTATGATTACGATGAAAGGACGTTCCGGCTCACACGACTATTGACAACGAGAAACAACGGTACAGAGAAACTTCAAGACTTAAATTATACCTATGACCCTGTAGGTAACATCACGCAGATAGCGGATCATGCGCAGGAAAGCCTCTTTTTCGATGGACAGGTGGTTAGCCCGTCTCAAACCTTTGAATATAACGCGCTTTACCGGCTCACGAGAGCAACGGGGCGAGAACATGCACAACGCAATACTTTTGCGGATAGCGAAGGAAATGAGTATCCGCAGAATCTGATTCAATATCCGCTTCCAAGTGATGCTACCGCATTACGGAATTATGTAAGGCAATGGGAGTATGACGAAGTTGGAAATATCTTAAACCTGATCCATCAGGCGAATGGTAACAGCTTCACAAGAAATTATGAGTATGTGGAAACGAGCAACCGCTTGATAAGCACAAGTATTGGGCAGTCAACGATAAATTACAGCTATAATGAACATGGCTCAATGGCTTCCATGCCACACCTGGATAATATGGAGTGGAACTTTGCCGAGCAATTGAGCCATGTCATCCGTGGAACTACAGAAACGTATTATAATTATGACGGAAGCGCACAGAGAACACGCAAGGTGGTGGAGAAAGGAAACATCGTTGAGGAAAGGTTGTACCTGGGTGGTTTTGAGATATACAGGAAAAGAAACGGAAATACTCTGGAAACAGAGCGAGAAACGCTCCATGTGATGGATGATAAAAACCGTATTGCGTTAGCGGAAACCTTGACCGTTGATAACGGAACGATTATCACTAATCCAACACCGGTTCAAAGGTATCAGTTAAGCAATAACATTGAATCAGCCACAATGGAACTGGACGAAAACGCAAGCATCATCAGTTATGAAGAGTATTACCCTTATGGAGAAACCAGCTACCAAGCCGGGAGAAGTGATACTGAAGTGAGCCAGAAGCGTTACCGGTACACGGGCAAGGAGAAGGATGAGGAAAGTGGGCTTTATTACCATGGTGCCCGTTACTACATCTGTTGGCTGGGGAGATGGACGGCTAGTGATCCCGCGGGGATGGTCGATGGAGTGAACCTATACATGTACTGCAGGGGGAATCCTGTAAAACTGGTGGATAAGGAGGGAATGGCAAGTATTGATATGAATGAAGTAACGGTAAAACCGTATCCTGAGACGCAGACCATTGAGAATAAAGAAGGAAAGGTTACAGGGAGTTTTAATGAGACTTCCGATGGCGTTCTGGAACGCAAGATTCCAAAGTACCTTTATATCAATGGACAAAAAGCATCCGGCGTTGTTCAAGTTGATAAGGAAATGGTATTGCCGGAGATATCCGCCGGAAACATTATTTTGAAGAAGCCGGAATTGCGTACGTTAGGTGAAATGTGGGCCTACCTCCCCGACACTAAAAATGGAATGAAAGGTGATGGAGGTTATACATACCAAAGTCCGAAATACGAAATGAGCATAGAAGAGGCTTCCCATGTTGTGTCAGATGCTATAGTATATGGTATTGCTCCGAGAATACTTGCCTTGTTTGCAAACATTCAGTTAGGAACTCCAAAGAGAGCTATTTATTCAAAGTCTGTATCTGCACTTAACAGGGTTAAAACTACAGAAAGAGTATTTAGTAAAGAAGCAAACGAATTATATAAATTTTCAAAAGTAGCAGCAAAACATATGAATGAGAGTACACGAGCAGTACCTGTTCAATTATTGGATGAAGTTATTAAAGCTCCCATGGCTGTTGTGAAAGATCCGAGAACTTTATCTAAAGCGAATATGTATTATTCTCAGATTCATAAAAATGGGAAACTATATAACATAGAAGTACTTTATGATGAGACGACAAACATGATTATGCATTTTAAATACACTCAAAATGCAATAGGACCTTTAAAAATAATAGGAAAGAGGTAAAAATGTTTCCTAAAAATGACAAGAGACGATTGTATCAAATAATGGAAATGTTTTTATCCGGAAAAATGTCAGCAACATCTTTTTGTGATGATTTTTATTATTCTTATGATTTGGAAATAGATTATGATTCTCTAACTTCATTAGAAAAAATAAATTTCCAAAACCTAAGTGAGGTTGCTGGCAGGTTTTCAGAATTTAAAGAAGACCATGAGAATTACCCTGGTGTATTTTATACAGAAAGAGAATTATATCAAAAAGTACTTGAAACAAAAGAAAATTTAAAGGATTATAATCTATGAAATTCCATGTTGATTATAGTGATGAGTGGAAACCTTGACGGTTGCTAACGGCGTGACAGTTGCTAATCCGGTACCTGTTCAAAGATACCAGTTAAGCAACAACATAGAATCGGCGACACTTGAATTAGATGAAACGGCAAGCATTATCAGTTACGAGGAATATTATCCGTATGGAGAAACGAGTTACAGAGCAGGCAGGAACGCAAGCGAGGTAAGCCAAAAACGGTATAGGTACACGGGTAAGGAGAAAGATGAGGAAAGCGGGCTGTATTACCATGGAGCGCGTTATTACGCGTGTTGGCTCGGGCGGTGGACGGCTAGTGACCCGGCTGGAACTATTGACGGGCTCAATCTGTACATATACTGCAGAGGGAATCCTGTGAAACTGCTGGATCCGAGTGGGACGGTGGCGAATTCGGCCAATGTTATTGATGACTTACCCGGAGCAAAGATCAGATCCGGTGAGGTGGCAACTGTTGGTGGTGTTCGTGAACATGCACAGGGGGCTTTTGAGGAAAACGATGTAGATGCACAAAAAACCTCAAATTCAAATAATAAGGAAAAATCAAAAGAAAGTGCTTTTAATTTTGATGAGGTCGGACAATCTGTTTTGTCGCATATAAGAACAATAGGTTATAAACTACTACAAGATATGTTGAATGCCTTAGATACAGCTTCTCCAGGGACATTAAAATCTGCTCCAATAACAGAACCTACACCAGATAATCCGGATAGGAATCCTTATTTTGATATGGCAACAAATACAATCTATTATAATCCTGATCGGAGCGATATTATAGACCAATTTATACATGAAATGGTACACTTTTTGCAAAAGATTGAAGGGCGTTATAAAACAAGACCGATTCCAATTTCATTGGAAGTTGAAGCTTTTCAAATGCAGTTTGAATCAATGGAAGCGGATAATCGGACTTTAAATTTAGAAGGGAATAATAAAGACATAATTTTAAAGAATTATAAGCTTTATCAAGCAAATAAGAAAAATCTACGTCATTATGGGGCTTGGTTATATAAAAGTATTTACATTAAACAAGAAGTGACTACAGAAGATGGCACTAAGGAGAAGAAGTATATAAATGATTATATCAAGTAAATTGTTAAAATACTTTTTTTTGAGTTATATCTTATGTAAGGCTTTGTATGCTTCATGGCCGCCTCCAAGTTATTCTGCATCAATAATATATTCTGTCTGTTCCGCGTTAGAATTCAGTGACGATGTTTACCTTGGTCGTGTGGTTTATTTTGAACAAAAAAAAATAGATAGCATACCAAATTATGAAAAAAAAATTGAAAATTTGAAAAAAATGTCTCTTTTTTCAAATGAAGTAATCGAAAAAATATCGAATGACTCAAGAAACAACAGCTTTTACAGAAGATTTTTAACGGTTAAAATGATAAAAAAATATGACAAGAGTCGAGGACAGTGGCTGTGGTTAAATAAGGAAGATCAAACCTTTTCTTTTCAAGATACTGTGGAATCAGGAACTACTTTATGGAATGATTATACACCTCTTGCCAGTGAAGTTCTTTTATCAGAGTATAAAGGAGAAATTCTCGACTCAAACAAGCTATTTTTTATAAAAAAGGGAAAACTTATTTCAATATCAGAAAATACATTGGATTCATCCTATTCTAAAAAAATAGATTGTAAATACATTACAGATATTCTGAGAAAACAAATTTATACTGTTTATGATATGGGACAATCCATTGAATTTGAAGAACGTGTAAAGAAAGATATTTTTTATCATCCTATACAAATGATGGATTATAATTTTACAAAACCTGTGAATTTAGGTTGTTTAACAACAACTAATATGGTTTTTTTAGGTGTTATTTATAAACAGAAGCAAAGTGAGTTTTCAGAACAAAGTAATGATTGTTTTTGGACGGATTTATTTAGTGACTCTCTGAATAATTATTTTAAGGGTATAAAATCTTACAAAGAATATAATATGACATATGATATTAATGTTTCATATGTTTTGAATTTTCCATTTTTTAATGCATTGGGGTGGTATGAGTCTAAAAAAGAAAAAACTCCATTAGAATGGCATAAACCTGATAAGGATGAAAAAACAATACAATTAAAATCTGTGGCTGCTGTTGGCGATGCCTCTTGTACTTTTACTGTTTTCCCATTTCGCAGTGAGATTAAAAATTTAAATGATGGGAATATGCGTTTATTTTATGTTGAGAAAAGCAAAAACGGGTCTTATGAACTAGTTCATTATTCCGATCCAGTTGTTTTGGATGATGTTCTTAATGATGATGATCCTATCGGTTGTAATGCTTTAAAAGAACTTCAAAATAATTTTGTAATACCATATATAAACAACAGAGATGCGCCATCTTTGTCTTTTTTGCCTCGCCCCCCTCGTTTCATGTTGCCCCATTCGCTGTTCGAAAATGAAAAATCAGAGAAAGACATCCCTTGAGGATGTTGAATTTTCATAAAAATCGACGTTTTTAATGAATGGAAAATACACTTGTTATGTGTCAAAAGCTGATTTGGAGTGTGTACGGAATATCGCGTGAGGCATGCGTAGGGCGGCGTAGCCGGTGCCGAAGGCACGGTAGCGAAGCGAACCCCGTAGCTCGCCGACCCTGCTTCCGATTTGTAATACCAGAAGATCATGGCAGGGGCACGCCCGTAAGGAAGCAATACCGATACACGAGCAAGGAGAAAGACGAAGAAAGCGGACTTTACTACCATGGAGCGCGTTATTACATCTGTTGGCTTGGGAGATGGACAGCTAGTGACCCTGCTGGGCTGGTGGATGGAGTGAACCTATACATGTACTGCAGGGGGAACCCGGTTGGGTTACATGATCCGGAAGGGACGCAGGCGGTGGAGGAACTTAAAAAGCAGTCTCCCGTAGATCAGTTAGACAATGCAAAAGTTGATACACAACATCTGTATGAAGTTTTTAGAGCTGGAGAAGAGGCTAAATTAGAGCATAAATTTAAACAGTTACCAAAAATAAAAAAACCAGGGCTTTTAAATTTTAGATTTATGCATAAATTGCTTGAAGGAGCCAAAGGAACTGAAGGAGAATTATTAAGGGAAGTATGGAATAAATATGAAGACAAACTTAAAGTACATTCCACTAATTCTGTAAAACCAGAAACAAAAAAACATCCGGAGAATATGGAGTTTTTTTAAGATCTGAACTTAGTGATAAGGATAAAAAGTGGATCACTCTCTATCAGGAATTTTTTCATAATATTGACTTTCTTGCCGGTTCTAACGATAATCCTTTATCATCGCTTCATGAAAATTTTATGGGTACTATCATAGCAGAGGCTAATGCTATCATTGGTTATGTTGGCGACATTCAAGAAAATTTCCCCGACAAAAAAGATAGAGCATATCTATATGATATTTTAGGAGGGGTGGTTAAGGAAGGAGAATTTGGAGAAGATGAAGGATTTGGACATGAGCTTAATGAATATTGGTTAAAAGATGGTGAAGAAGCCTACCGTGTCCGCATAGCAGCAGAAACTTTCGCAAATATGGCATCTGCGGCTATAACTAATCCTAAAGTATTTAAATTGATGAAAGATAAATTGCCGGAAACGCATAAAATGTTTATGGATATTCTTAGAAAAATGACATCGGAATAGATTTATGGGTATTCAATATATAAGAACAGCAGAAACAGGAGATAAATATGATGAAAATTATAGTTCTTGTGGCAGTTATGTTTCTGTCATGTTATGGGCAACTTTTGCCTAAAGAAGAACGGGGGGGAATGGATTCTTCCAAGTGGGCTAAACTAATGGCAGAAGTAGAAGAAATACGAAAGCTTCGTTTAGAGGAATATAAGGTTAGCTACAAAGAGCGATTTAACCGAGAGGTTCCTGATTGGGAACAAGCTGGTATTAGTACAATTCGCTCCGCTTTAAAAAGTGCTTTTCTCACAGATGTGCCGTATCTCACAAAAGAAGAAGAAGAAATAATAAAAAATGAATCTGAAAAAATAAAATCCGAATATAAAAAAAGATTCGGAGAGTCTATAAGTGATTTTGAGCTTTCAACAACGCGAGTATGTTTTAGGATTGGAGGAGCCGTTGGCGCTGGTGACCTTCCTCATATATTGGTTTCAAGGACCGCAACAGGCACGCTTGCAAAGTATGTATCATTTGAAAATGAAGAAGAATCGTTTGAAATACAACTTAGCATTGGAGAATGGCTGGATTTTATAAGAGCTTTATACAAAAATAAAGTTGATAAATGGGAAACGCATTACACTACTGAATATCTTAGTCTTGATGGTATAGTATGGAGCTTACAAATCTTCTCTTTAGATAACGGTTATTTTAGTTCAGGCGGTAGCAATGCTTATCCACTGAATTGGGATATATTTATAAAAATAATGGATGATATGGAGGCTAAGATAAAAAGATATGAGATTAGATGGCATAACCTTTGGAACCCGGTATTTCCACCATTTTCGGATTTTTAGATGCTGCCCCATCCGCTTGTCCGTACAGGAAAATCAGAGAAAGACATTTGTTGAGGAAGTTGACGTTGAAATGCAAGTGATAGCAATTCGTAAGTCCGTTTATAAAAATTGTGCGTTATCGCGTGAGGCATGCGTAGGGCGGCGGCATAGCCGTCGGTGCCGCAGGCACGGTAGCGCAGCGAACCCCGAAGCTCGCCGACCCTGCCTCCGGTTTACGAGGCGAAAAGACAATGGCAGGGGCACGCCCGTGAATTACTCATACAACAAAAACGGCTCTATGACCGCAATGCCGCACCTGCAAAGCATGGAGTGGAACTTCGCGGAACAAGTACAAATACATTCTCCAAGGCCAGTTATTGAACATAAATTTTGAGTAGGAAGATGAGCGATTTTAAATTGTATATTAAATGGTATATCATAGGTTTTTTTATTATTTTTGTACCTATAGCAATGTATGGATACAACAGCAAGCAAAATTTAAAAGAAAATGGCGTATATACTAATGCTGTTATTTATAAATTAGAGAAATGTGGCAAAAAATCACGAAATAGGTGTATTCGTTACAATTACATTGTAGATGGTGTTAAATATGAAAATTGGGGGAAATGGTATCCCAAAAGCGATACTTTATCCGTTGGTGATAGCATTGAAATTATATATAACAAAGAAAATCCCAACGATTGTATGACTAAGCGAGATACTGAACTTAAATGGTGGCAGTGATATGCTGCTGCCCCGTTGCCTCGTCCGCCTGTCCGCGAGGGAAAATAGGCAGCTAGCTTTCCTTTTTTTAAGCTAAGACTTCTAATTTATAATTATGTGCCTATTCACCCCACACCAAAATACAAATAAATTGCAAGCAGAAGTGATTCAGAATTTGGTGAAAGATTATGAGCTGCGTGAGGCAGGCGTAGGGCGGCGGCATAGCCGTCGGTGCCGCAGGCACGGTAGCGCAGCGAACCCCGAAGCTCGCCGACCCTGCCGGTGCGATGATAAAGTAGGGGCAGGCAGGGGCACGCCCGTAAGGAAGCGGTACAGATACATCGGAAAGGAAAAAGATGAGGAATCAGGGCTGTATTACTTCGGAGCGAGGTATTACGCCTGTTGGCTCGGGCGGTGGACGGCGAGTGACCCCGCCGGGTTGGTGGATGGGATGAACCTGTACGCCTACTGCAGGGGGAACCCCGTACGATTGCTGGATCCGAGCGGGACGCAGGCGGCGGACTTGGGCAAGGAAGATTTTTCGGTTACAACTGATGAAAATGGCGTTCAGTCTATAAATCATCGCAGAGGATGTGCTGGAGGAGGATTTACAGAAGAAGGAGTGAGAGGAGGATTTGTTGAAGCTGCTCAAGATGCTACTACTGCTGTAGTTCCGACGGGAGAAAATGATTGGGCTCCATCTATTACTGACATTGGATACAATAAAGGTTCTAAAATTACTTTGGATGAATCGGGAAAAAAGATTGCTAATATTGAAACGATAGAAGACGGAAATTTAATTACGGAAATCTATTTAGCAAGCGGGGAATTGTTATACAGAGGACCTGAAGTAGGTGTTCAAAACTATTATAATGAACCTGAGAATAGAGATCCTAATAATGAGAAAGGCATTACAGGTGCTCTGTTTTTGGGAGATATAACAAGCCAAGCTGAGCAGTATTTTGAGGCATTTCAGAACTATGAATACGGTCTTGATCTTTTGAATTCTGGAACAAATAACGATTTTGACTTTAAAGGAACTGAATGGATAGATCAAAATGCCAATAGTGTTGTAATTCTTGGAGAACATGTTATGACACTTAGAGACGCAGGGAATTTCCTTTTTGGATATTCAGCAAAAGAAAAGGGATACCCATCATTAATACCTGCATGGGGCGGTGGATTTGACCAACAGAATAAAGGAGACTTGAATAAACTTATTTGGTTTTTACCGTCTTTATTTATACTTAATCCGCCTTATTTTGGAGAGGAGCCAAGGTCAGCTAATATGTCATATCTTGGCATGTCGCTTTTTGCGCCTAAAAAGTAGGGAAATATATTATGATTAGATTTATGCTTTTTTGTGCAGTGTTGCTTCTATGTTCATGCGAAGAAGAAATTTCAAGGTCTGTTGAGCTTGTTAAACTGCCAAATGGAAGTATTGTTTATTCTATCAGAGGTTATTTCACCTCCGAAGAATTTGAATTTAGGAGCACAAATGATACAATAAAATCAAAGAAGCTTATTTTTAGAAACATATTCAACTTTAATTCGTGTAGTATATTGTTGAAATGCCGTGATGGAGAAATAGTTATTCATTACCCAACTGATATAGAAAACGATTATATAGCGTATTATAATGTTATAAATGGTAGACCAAGGCATGACACTGTAAGAGCAGACAAAGAGTATCTTCCAAAAATATTGACAGACAGCGTTGATGGAATGCGAATCAAAGTAAAAAATGACTTTAAAGAGAATATTCACAGGGTAGCTTGGGTAAGCAGCAGTGGTTTTGAGCACCTTGAGAAAAATTATAAAATGTTTGATTCTGCAAAGGGTTTAGTATTTCGTGATGATTATATATTACTTTCATCAGATTCTCTAAATGTAGATAAGCCAATTCAATGCTACTAAAGGTGCCCCGTACGCTTGTCCGTAAGAGAAAATAAGCATTCCGCTTTCCTTTTCTGAAATTAAAATTTCTAATTTATAACTATGCGCAACTTTTCAGTTCAAACTCCCTGCGATACTTTGCGATTGCAAGCAAAGGCAATTTATAAGTTTATTTATGACAGCAGCGTTTTGAATTATTTTCATAGTTTGGTGAAAGGTTGTTATTTGCGTGAGGCATGCGCAGGGCGGCGTAGCCGGTGCCGCAGGCACGGGAGCGCAGCGAACCCCGCAGCTCGCCGACCCTGCCGGTGGTTTGCGAGACGAAAAGATATAGGCAGGGGCACGCCCGTAAGGAAACGATACCGGTACACGGGTAAGGAGAAGGATAAGAGAGCGGGTTATATTACCATGGGGCCCGTTACTACATCTGCTGGCTCGGGAGGTGGACGGCGTGCGACCCCGCGGGGATAAACATTCAAAGTATTAATAGTGATGCAAAATCTGAGAAATATAATGTATTAGAAAATATAAATGATTTTAAAGAGCTCTTGAATCTTTATTCCTATTCGCGAAATAATCCTGTTGTTAGAATGGATCCAGACGGCTATTACTCTATACAACAAAATGATGATGGAAGCTATGAAAGAGTTCCTGAGAATGCAGATCCTAATGCTTTTAACATGGAGCGGGTGGATGCAGTTTTTATGAATGAAAAATGGATGCAACAGCAGATGGCGGATAAAACGATAAATCCAAACGAAATTCTGTTAACAGATGAAATTCGTGAAGAATGTGCGGAGATGGCAAAGATTGCTTTAAATAATGAAGATGTTATTGCAGACATTGCTAATCGTAGCGATAAAATTGAATATGGAGTATATTTTAATTCTGAAAAAATAGAAGTTCCATCTTTTCAGCTAAATGAAGAACCTGTAACTCCTTTCGTGTCTTATGAAGTACAGGAAAACACTTTTCCTGTATTTACTTTTCAAATTAAAACAATCCCTGATGTGAGTGAGTTAAGCGAAGGTAATGAAAAGCATGTGGACATAAAAGGTCCAAGAAAAGAAAATGAAGTACATGGTCATCCTAGTGGTGTAGCTATATTAAGTATAGGTGACTTCAATCATTATGATTTCTATCACAGTCGGAGGAATATGTTTGTTGTTGGTACTGATTCAGGACAAATTGCAGTAGCGAATAGAAGAATTGAAAAGTTTGGATTAGATCAATTACCTCTTGGATATATATCATTAGACAATAAACAGCCTATTCTATATAAAAAATAAAAGGAAGTAAAAGATGCTTAAAACAAAGAAAAAAAAGTCTTTTCAAATTACAGTAATTATTACAATATTGTTTATAATTGCTGTAATAGCATATAAAGATTTAGACAAAGGAAATGAATTAGAATCCGTTGACGAAAGAATTGATAATTTTTGTTTAATTATTGATGATGTAACAAGTAATTGCTTTATATACGCTGTAAGTATATATACCTTGTTGGTAAATCCAAAATTATTTGATAAAAAAGAGGTTCAGACATGTGGATATTTAAGCAGTACTATTGATTTTATTGAAAGTTCTTCGATTCAATATATTTTATATCCCCACAAGGATGACGCTTCACAAAATTTATTTACAAACGCATTAACTGTTAAAATGGCAGAGGATGGAACTAAAATATTTAGACACATGAAAATACCCTATGGGATATACATGTGTCTTAAAGGAACTTTTTCTTCAAATGCTGACAGACTAATGAGGGGTAGTTTTAGAAATGCAACAATAGTAGAAGGAATTCCAACACGTAATAAATATAGAGAACTTAACAAATTGAATCAAATATTGGATACTTTACAAAATAGAGAAACTGATTCATTTGAAGTTATTGTTACGACACCACAGCAACAATATTGTCCGTCATTTACAATTGAACAAGGAAAAATAAAACCAATTACTTCACCTGCCCCGTCCGCTTGTCCGTAAGGGAAAATAGGTTGCTCGTTTTCATTTGCGGAAACTAAACTTTCTAACTTTACCATTATATGCCTATCTTCACTCTTCACCCCAATACAGATAAATTGCAAAAAGAAGCAATTCAGAGTTTGGCGAAAGGTTGTGATTTGCGTGAGGCATGCGCAGGGCGGCGGCATAGCCGCCGGTGCCGAAGGCACGGAAGCGCAGCGCACCCCGGAGCTCGCCGACCCTGCCTCCGGTTTGCGAGGCGAAAAGACAATGGCAGGGGCACGCCCGTAAGTTTCATTGTTGCGCTTTGGGAGAAAGAAATTTATTTCAATCGCGTTTCTCGTACTG
>JAISUZ010000052.1 GCA_031271785.1 Fibrobacter sp.
TCTTACGGCGCGCTCCTCGCAAAAACTCTCACCGACCGCCTCACCGAAGCCCTCTCCGAAAAAATGCACCGCGATGTGATGCGATCGTATTGGGGGTACCTCCCGGAAAATGCGGAACCGTTCGGCATTCGCCCGGCGCCCGGCTACCCGGCTTGCCCCGACTCCTCCGAACTCCGCACCATCTGGAAATTACTTTCCCCGGAAGAAAACATCGGCATCCGCCTTACGGAAAACTGTATGATGCTCCCCCTGAGCTCCACTTCGGGCTATTATATCGCGCACCCTCAAAGCCGCTATTTCAGCATCGGGAAAATAGGGGAGGATCAACTCCGGGATTACGCCGCCCGCAAAGGGATTTCGGTGGAAGAAGTCAAAAAATGGCTCCGGATCTTTTGATATAGGGCGTGTCCCGGCGCATCGCGCCGGGTCGGGCTGTATTTTTAGGGCGCTAAAGGGCTTCCCAAAACGGAGCTACATTCAAATTTTGCACCTGTTAGTGTCATGCCGAATTTATTTTACACACCGATTAGTTCGCGTTTGCATAAAAGACTTTTTAAATGTGCGCCGCTGCCTGGTCCCATATCCCCGTTTTCCATGCCCGAAGATTATGCATTCAAGGGGGTAGCGCAAAACGGCGCGCGACGGCCGGCGACCGAAGGAAGCTGAAAAAGACGGAGCGATTAACGCCGGTTGAAGCGAGGGGGAGCCTCCCCCTTACAAATGTTCCAAGTTGGAATAGGAAGTTCCTTGCTTTCTCGGGAAAAACCGAGTAAGTTAATAGGGTATTCAGGTTTCGTTTCGGTTTTTGACACCGGGATTATCGTTAAGAATCACGAACACTGAGAACAATCTTGACGCAGGCGGCAACGCCTGCGTCTTTGTGTTTTATTCCGCCGTTTTTTTCTTGAAGAAGCGCCGTTTCCCGGCGCTCGGGGCGCGCGGCGGAAACTCGAAATTGATTTTCCCTTTGGAGTCCAGCAGGAGGTAAGCGTCGAAAAGGCGTTTGGTTTTTGAGGAACGGAATCCTTGAATGAGTTCCGTTTTTTCGCCGTTTAACAGCCGGATCATATTTGATTTAGTGATTTCTTTGCCGAGGATAATCTTGGTAATGCGAAGTCCTGTTTTTTCTTTGTCGATCGCGCTTTGAGAAATGTAAGCGGTGAGCGTGTCGAAAACAGGGCTGCCGTCAACAGGGGATTTTCCGATTTCTTCGCCGGTTTCCACGTTGGCGTCCACGTTTTCAAACACGAATTCCACTTTGTTTTGATCGTTCAAAATCAGGGCGGCGGCAAATTCGGCGCCGCGTTTGGAGCGAAACCCGGTGAGCGGTCCGATTTTCCGATTCGTGAGGAGTTCGGCAACCTCGTCGTCAGCCATGCGTCTGCCGCCGAGGGTTTTCCGGATTTGAATGCCGTTATCGGTATCAAAACGCGCCACGGTTTCATAAACGTGCATGCCGTTCAGCGGGCTGAACGAAGCTTCTTTCCGCGTTTGGTCTTCTTTAAAATCCTTGATGTTTTCCACCATGTGCCTGGTGAGTTCCACAATATCGCCGATAAATTTTTCCCGGGTGGTTTTTCCTTTTTCAATCAGCCCGAGTTGATATTCCCATTCGCCGGTGAGTTCCGGGCTCGTGAGGTCTTGAATTTTCATGGCGAGCGCGATCTGGATCAGGTCGAATGCTTTGCTTGTGGGTACGAGTTCTTTCCCTTCGCGCACCAGGTATTTATCGGCAATCAGTTTCTCGATAATGGCGGCACGGGTGGCAGGGGTCCCGAGCCCGTGCTCTTTCATGGCATCGCGGAGTTCGTCGTCTTCAATCAGCTTTCCGGCGCTTTCCATGACGGAGAGAAGGCTGCTTTCCGTATAGCGCGCCGGTGGTTTCGTGACGTCTTCGGCAAGTTCCATCTCGACGGTTTTGACCCGATTCGATGTTCCGAGCGGCGGAATCATGGATTCTTCGTCCGCATCTTTACCGTAAACCGCGCGGAATCCGGGATCGGTAAGAATTTTTCCTTCGGTTTTGAACGTTTCGTTTTCTACCGTGGTGATGCGGGTGGTAATCAGGTATTGCGCCGGCGGATAAAACACCGCAATGAACCGCTGACAGATCATTGTAAAAATTTTTCGTTCCGCTTCCGTAAGGGTTTTCGGGAACACGCCCGTCGGAATAATCGCGTGGTGATCCGAAATTTTCTTGTTGTTGAAAATGCGGTAATCCTTGATCACCCAGCCTTCTTTGAGAGCGCGTTCGGCAAACGGTTTCAATTCTCCCGTCATGGCGGTCAATGTGTTTTTTACTTGTTCCACATAATCTTCCGGCAAAAACTTGCTGTCCGTTCTCGGATAGGTGGTTGCTTTGTGTTTTTCGTAAAGGGATTGCGCAATCTGGAGCGTGGTTTTTGCGGAAAACCCGAAACGGTTATTGGCTTCGCGCTGAAGCATGGTTAAGTCGTAAAGCGGCGCGCATTTTTGGGTGGAAGGTTTGCTTGTTTCTTCTACGATACCCGGTTTGTCCGCGCATTTCCGGACAATCGCTTCCGCTTTTTCCTTATCGAAAATCCGGAATTGATTTTCTTTGAGGTCGGTCCACTTCCCGCGGTAAACGGAACTGTTTTCAAACGCTCCCTCAATGGTCCAGAAATTTTCAGGCTGAAAATCGAGGCGCTCTTTTTCCCGGTTTACGATAATTGTAAGAGTAGGCGTTTGCACGCGCCCGCAGGGAGTAAGCTGGAAACCGCCGAACCGGCTATTGTAAGCCGTAAGTCCGCGGGAGGCGTTAATCCCGATCAGCCAGTCCGCTTCCGAACGGCTGATGGCGGCATCTTGCAGGTTTTGCATTTCGGATTCGGAGCGCAGGTGGGCGAGAGCTTCCTGAATAGCCGATTTTGTCATGCTTTTCATCCAGAGGCGGCAAAGTTTTTTGCCTTCCAGAGGGGATTTCTTTGTTTTTTTCCCTTCGACGACATAAGAAACGATATAATGGAAAATGAGTTCGCCTTCGCGCCCGGCATCGCAACCGTTGATAATGGTGTCCACATCTTTACTCAGAATCCATTTTCCGAGAGCGGAAAGCTGGGCCTGTGTGGTAGAAATCGCTTTTAATTCGAATTTTTCCGGAAGAATCGGGAGCGTATCAAGTGTCCATTTCTTGTAAAGGTCGCTCATTTCTTTGGGGTCGGCGATCGTCACGAGATGCCCGAGCGCCCAGGAAACTACGTAGTCCGGACTTTCAAATGCGGTTTTCCCTTTGGTAAAATTTCCGCCGATCGCTTTGACGAGGTCGGCGGCCACACTTGGTTTTTCGGCAATAATTAGTGTTTTTTTCTTTTCGATAACTTTTTTAACGGGCATTTTCAAATCCTTTTCTCCGGAACCGGGAAAATATGCAAAAAATCGGAAACCAGGTCGTATTCACACTACCGTCAAATACTCTATTTCGACGTTTTTCTGCCATACTTGGTAAAAATGGCCTTATCTGACAGAAAAAATCAAAATCCGAACATTTCAAATAATGAGAACCAGCCCTAAAATAAACTCTTGCCGGCCATAACGCCAGAATTATTTTCCCAAGGTTTTTTCTCCGCTCTCCACTGTCTGGCGAATCAGAGTGCTGATTGTCATAGGGCCGACTCCGCCGGGCACGGGTGTGTAAGCAGAGGCTACTTCGGAAAGTCCGGCGGCTTCAATATCGCCGATCCCTCCCGGGTGATATCCCGCATCCACTACAACGGCTCCTTTTTTAATCCATGCTGTTTTAATCAGTTCCGGTTTTCCGACCGCTCCAATGAGAATATCGGCAACCCCGACCATTTCCGGAAGGTTTTGAGTTTTGCTGTGGCAAATAGTGACGGTGGCGTCTTCATTTAAAAGCATCATCGCCATCGGTTTTCCCAAAATAGCGCTCCGGCCCACCACGACGGCCTGTTTTCCGGCGAGCGGAATTTGATAATGTTTCAGGAGCGACATAATCCCTGCCGGAGTAGCGCACCCGTAAGCAGGCACTCCCATCGCCATTCTTCCGAACCCGAGGCAAGTCACGCCGTCCACATCTTTTTCGATGGCGATCGCTTCAAACGCCGCCCGTTCATCGATTTGTTTCGGCACCGGATGCTGCAGCAAAATACCGTGCACACTGGGGTTTGCATTCAATTCCCGAATCTTCTCAAGAAGCTCTGCCGTGGAAGTTGTCTCCGGCAAATGAACGCGCGTACTTTCCATACCCACGCGGGTACAGGCGTTCGCTTTCATTTTCACATAAGTTTCGCTTGCCGGGTCGTTTCCTACAAGGATAGTTGCAAGAATCGGCGTTTTCCCCGAAGCTTCTTTTAATTTTGAAACACGGGCGCGCAGCTCCGATTCGGTATCGGCCGCCAGTTTTTTTCCGTCTAAAATGAGTGCGGGCATAAAAATCTCCAAAGGTAAGCCAAAGATAAAAAAAGCTCTCCGAGAGAGCATTTTGTTTTGCGGATTAGGAGAAGATATCTACAATATAGGGAACAACCCAAAAAATCAGAAGCCACGGATAAGAAACCCAACCGGTCTTTTCCGGTTTTTCCGGAACGGAAAGTTTGCCGTTAATTTCCGAGTCCAGCGCTTTTTTAAAATGGAGATGCCGGTGAGAATGTGAAAAAGCATCCTTTAAAGAACGGCCGGAATGAAGATTCGTATCCATTAAAATCATATTTAGCAACTACTTACAAACAATACAAGCCTAATGTAAAGAAAATGTTTACATTGTGTAGCCATGTGATATTTATCACAAAAATGGAGGTTAAATAGGGAATAATATTGGGGGCGTGTCCCGCTTACGCGGGTCGGGCTGCATTTGAGTTCTCCAAAACCAGGCATGAAAATCGGGGAAAGGGGATAAGATGATTTCGTGTTTCGGATTAGCCAAGTTTGCCTTAGCGTTCTCAATGTACGCCGTTATCTTAGTCCCTTGTCCCTGTGTAAAGTTTCTGCATGAACTTCATATCCCATTTCCCAAGGTTTCCAAGTAAGAAGAACAAATTGGTACGGGTCACCATCCCTCAGGCGTTCAATCCTTGACGCAACGAACATTACAGGTCTTGGACTCATAAATGTTACTGGAACGAAATAACCTGCCGCTGAGGTATTGCAAATAGTAACCCAAGGTACCGTCGTAACTGAACTCCGTGGCGCTCCACCACTTAGCAGCATTATAAACCGAAAAGTCTTTTTTGTTGGCGCTCCAAACGGCGTCAAGAGCAAGAGCACTCGTCGGCAAATGCCAGCCGGGCGGGCATGCTGTTTTTGCCTCTACCCATGTGTAATCGGCTTTGGAGTTGTAAGCTAAATCATTCATAAACCAAACGGTTCCGTTACCGATGCCTTTAATTTTGGTTACGCCCTTTTATATTTTACACGAACTTTACCCGGATTTTATTACCAATAAACCAAAAACCTTATTATAAAGTTATTCATTAATGCTGTGAGAAGAAGCGATAATTTATTGTAAAAAACGATTGTATGTGTTTAAATATTTATCTAAATTTGTCATGCTTTGCATGTATAAAAAATCATAAAAACCGCCTCAAATTAAGGAGCATGAAATGAATCGATCATTTATTGTTAAAAATATATTTAAATATATTGCCGGTTTTCTCTTGTTAGGCTTGCTCTCTTGTTCCGATAGCGGGAATTCATCCTCACCGGAGGAAACAAGTAAAGCAATTTGCATTGGAAATGCTTTTGAACGAAACAAAACAATCACCGCTATTTTAGATGAGTGTTCGGTAAGCATTAATGATATTTTGGAAGCGAATATAGAAGGCATCAACTTGAGTTCCTGCAGCCGCAATGATGTGATTTCCCATTCCGATAAAACGATTCTGGAACTTTCCGCCGAATGCGGAGAGATTGTTCCGATCAGTTCCAGTTCGGCTTCCGAGAAAGCCTGTTATTACCCGGAAACCGAACAGTGTTTTGAAGGTGATTACACTGTTTGTCCGGGAGCCGGCGGTGAACTTATGGATCAATGCCCGTCAACAGGCGATGTATCTTCCAGTTCGGGTACAACGGAATCCAGTTCCAGTTCATTGGAGCAGGAATTTAAGTATTGCGTGTTTGAAGCCGATAAAACATGTTTGCAGGGAACTGAACCTGTAACCGAATGTCCTCCGGGCGGCGACTTAAGTAATTCCTGCCCTTATGGAGCCTCCTCATCAAGCACTAAAGGTGAATCCAGTTCAAGTGCAACGACACCGTTTA